>CAKZTE010000093.1 GCA_937923115.1 uncultured Caulobacterales bacterium
CCTCTGTCCCAACAAGGATCAAGCCAGCTTCAAAAGTGTCTTCGATTTCAAAATCAAATCGCCCTCTTTTATTCACGGCGATAACCTTGCCTGTAGGATCAGCTTTTTTCTTTTTTGCAGCCATGATTAAAAGTCTATGCCCGCCCGTGACATAGCCGTGCGAACGGCGCGCTGGGTCGCGTCCGAACAGGGGGTGATGGGCAACCGCACGTCAGCTTCCATACGACCCATCAAGTTAAGGCCATATTTTGTTGGCGCGGGGCTTGGGTCCAAGAATAAATCCTTATGAAGGCGGTCAAGCTTATAATGGACCTCGCGGGCCGCAAAATAGTCGCCCGACGTGCAAAGCTCCTGCATTTCAGCATAAGCGGCAGGCGCGATGTTCGAACCCACGGAGATAGCGCCGTGACCGCCATGCGCGCGGTATCCAAATGAACTGGCGTCGTCACCGGAGAGCTGAATAAAATCATCGCCGCAACGATCAATCAAAGCCGTAACCCGCGTGATGTCGCCCGTCGCGTCCTTACACCCCACAACATTTTCCAAAGAGGCGAGCATTTGCATCGTGTCATTGTTGATATCGATAACGCTGCGTCCAGGAATATTGTACACAATCACAGGGATTTCGACAGAATTTGCGACCGCTTTGAAATGCTCATAGAGGCCGCGCTGGTTTGGTTTATTGTAATAAGGCGTAACAACAAGAGCAGCATTTGCCCCAAGGTCTTTTGCGTGCTGCGCAAGCTCAACGGCAACACGCGTATCATTTGACCCTGCTCCCGCGATGACGGGAACACGCCCATTGGCGGCCTCCACACATAGAGTGATCACGCGCTTATGCTCTTCCTCGGACAATGTTGCCGACTCGCCCGTTGTTCCAACAGGCACAAGCCCGTGAGTTCCTGAGTCGATTTGCCATTCGATAAAGTCTTGATAGCCCCGCTCGTCAATCTTTCCGTTTTTGAACGGCGTTACAAGTGCAGTGATTGATCCTTGGATATTCATAGTCATCTCAATTCCGTCCAGTTGCTTCCTGCTTTAGCGTTACAATCGTTACGGGTTCAACTGATAAAAGTCGCCATTGGTCGCCCAAGCTGCGTTTATTCATTTGCGTCACCGTGCAACGCGCTTACTATATGGTTATGCAAAATTTTCGAGTCAAATCTCAGTCCCGTTCTTGGCGTATTAAATGGGTTTTCCCAAGACCGCAAAGTGGTCTTATTGCGGTTTTAGTTACCTTATCCTTATTAACTCCCGTCATGGCAGAGGCCCGAATACCAACACCGCGTGTTAAACCCGTAGCCTTATCGCAATCGCAGCTGCTGACGAGCGCCGACGCCCGCCAGTTTGAAAAGGGCGTTTCAGCGGCCAAACGCGGTGACTGGAACAACGTACAGGCTGCGCAGAAAAAAATCTCCAATCCCGTTGCTCGCAGCGCCCTACTCTGGCTGCACGCGACACGCGACTCCAAGGCGCCCTTATCAGAGCTAACCTATGTGGTTCATAATTTGGGTGACTGGCCCCGTATGACGCGTGTACGCGCGAAGGCCGAGAAGAAACTTTTTGAAAATCCAAATGCAATAGACGACGTGGTTGGATGGTTTCGGGGCGTAGACCCCGTCACGGGCGAAGGCCGAATCGCGCTTGCCAGAGGCTTTTATAAACAAGGCGACGTCGCGCAGGGCGACCGCTGGCTACGGTACGGGTGGCAAGAAAGTAGCTTGACACGCGACGGACAAAAAGCTGCATTCAGAGAATTCAAAGACAAGTTAACGCCCGAAGATCACGCCAAACGCGGCGATTATCTGATATGGCTTGGCCACCGCCATTTTGCCAAGGTTGAGGGCCTTCTGTCGCTTATGCCAAAGGTTGACAGAGACTTGCAAGTCGCCCGTATGCGCATCAACCGCAATGCTTCGGGAATGGACGCAGCGATAAGAGCTGTTCCCATGAACCTTCGCACTAGCAACGCCGGCCTCTCATATGAGCGCGGGAAATGGCGCCGCCGTAAGGCCAGTAAAGAAAAAGCCTTACCGATGTTCACTCAAATCACTTCGCCGCCATTCTCCGATAAGGGCAAAGAAGTGATTTGGCGGGAACGTAAACTCATGACGTATTGGGCCATTGAGCAGAAACGCTTCCAGGATGCATACGATCTCACGCTCAATCACGGCCTGAACCGCGGCGTTGCCTTTGCTGAGGCCGAGTTCCTTGCAGGCTGGCTTTCACTGACAAAGTTAGGGCAGCCTGCCAGAGCTATGGATCATTTCACGGCCCTAAAATCAGGTGTAGGCCTGCCTGTGTCGCTAAGCCGAGCCGCGTATTGGCAGGGCCGCGCAGCAGAAGCGAGAAATGATCCCAATGCGCAAAGTTATTACGCAGATGCCGCGCAATATGTGAACACCTTCTTTGGCCAACTCGCGGCAGATAAAATTGGCGGGCAGCTGTCTATGATCGTGCTTCCGCCCGAGGTCGACCGCTTTAGCGTGCAATCAAGTTTTGACAATGATCCGCGCGTTATGGCGATGAAAATGTTTGGCGAGCTTGATGATGAAAGGCTGTATACCCAGTTCTCATTTCACCTCGATGATGAGTTTAATGAACCCGGAGAACTATCACTCCTCGCGCAGACTGCACGCGATTTGGGTTACATGAGACCATCTATTCGGGCCGCAAAGCAAGCAGGCCGCCTTAAGACCATGCTGACCGAAACTGGTTATCCCTTCATTCCTGCAATCGAAGGTTTGAGCGATAAATTTGATAAGTCCTTTGTATATGCCATTGCTCGCCAAGAAAGCGAGTTCAACTACAGCGCCGTCAGTAGCGCCAAAGCTTACGGCCTTATGCAGATGATTAATGCCACGGCGCGGTCGACGGCGCGTCGTCACAGGATCCCCTATGACCGTGCGCGTATGACGACCGATATAGACTACAGCGCCAGATTAGGCGCTCACCATTTAAATGACCTGCTTGCGCAATATGACGGTAGCTATATTTTGGCAGCTGTAGCCTATAATGCAGGTCCTAACCGGGTTTCTCGGTGGATAAAAGCTTATGGCGATCCGCGCACAGGTGAAATCGACCCTATTGATTGGCTAGAAAGCATGCCGTTTTCCGAAACGCGCAACTATGTACAGCGGGTCATGGAAAACATGCAGGTTTATCGCGCAAGGCTTAATGGCGGCAGTGCCGATAATCAAAGCGATAGAGCCCTACGCATTGGGTCCGGTTAGCAGTACATTCTAAACGAGTCGGCTTTGCTTAACGGCGGCGCCAACGAATCCTGCGAATAGCGGGTGAGGTTCAAACGGCCGAGATTTCAGCTCTGGGTGATATTGCACCCCAATAAACCACGGATGCGTAGGAATCTCTACAATTTCGGGCAGAACGCCGTCAGGGGAAAGGCCCGAAAAAATCAAGCCTGACTGCTCTAGGCGGTCTTTGTAATCAATATTTACTTCATATCGGTGGCGATGACGCTCTTCAATTGTCGATACCCCGTAAACAATCTCGACCAGCGAACCTTTTGTCAGTTTCGCGGGATATGCGCCAAGGCGCATTGTACCTCCAAGGTCAGTATCTTTATTGCGCTCCATGCGCTCATTTCCTTTGGTCCATTCCGTCATGAGGCCAACAATATTCTCGCCCCCTTCTCCAAATTCAGAGCTGCTCGCTGTCTCTATGCCAGCCATATTTCTTGCCCACTCAACGACGGCCATCTGCATACCAAGGCAGATTCCAAAAAAAGGTACATCAGATTCGCGAGCATATTGCACAGCTTTAATCTTGCCTTCTGCCCCGCGTTCCCCAAAACCACCAGGAACAAGAATACCGTGCGCCCCGCTCAAAAGCGCCGCTTGATCGCCTGTTTCAAACGCTTCCGCCTCTATCCAGCGAATTTTAACCTTGACTTTATTTGCAATTCCGCCGTGAACTAGGGCTTCGGTTAGGGATTTATAGGCATCTGGAAGCACTGTGTATTTCCCGACGACCGCAATCGTTACTTCCCCGTCAGGATTATGTAGTTTTTCTGAAATTTCTGTCCAGCGCGTCAAGTCGGCTTTTGGCGGCTCGTCTATGCGGAAGTGAGTCAAGACTTCGCGGTCAAGACCTTCAGCGTGATAGGCGAGCGGCACATCATATATAGAGCGCGCGTCTAAGCCTTGAATAACCGAGCTTTCCCGCACATTACAAAACCGCGCGATTTTACGCCGGTCGCCAGAATCAATTTCGCGATCAGCACGGCAAAGTAAAATATCAGGCTGAATACCGATAGAGCGAAGCTCTTTCACGCTATGCTGCGTTGGCTTCGTTTTCATCTCGCCCGCCGCTTTAATAAATGGCAGCAAAGTTACATGTATGTGGACGGTTTCGCCCAAAGGAATTTCTTGGCGGAGCTGACGGAGAGCCTCGAAAAAGGGCAAGCCTTCAATATCCCCGACAGTACCACCGACTTCGCAGAGAACAAAATCCACATCCTCGCCCGCATCGGAAAGTACAAAGTCTTTAATTTCATTCGTCACATGGGGAATAACTTGAACAGTCGCACCCAGATAATCGCCGCGTCTCTCTTTTTCAATGATATCAGAATAGATACGGCCCGTGGTCACATTGTCCGATTGCGCGGCGGAAACGCCCGTAAAACGCTCATAGTGACCTAGATCCAGATCAGCCTCAGCTCCATCGTCAGTGACATAGACCTCACCATGCTGAAAGGGCGACATCGTGCCGGGATCGACATTCAAATATGGGTCAAGCTTGCGTAGGCGAACCTTATAGCCGCGGGCCTGAAGCAGTGCCCCAAGAGCCGCCGAAGCTAAGCCTTTGCCGAGCGAGGACACGACCCCGCCAGTAATAAAGATATAACGCGGCATAGCCTGCTCTCATCCGTTGACCTTCACCTCAGCAAACCAGAGGATGTAGGCGCTTATTCGCCTACGGTGTTTTCGGGTCTTCTGACTCGGCGCTCTCGGCTTCTTCCGTGGTTTCAGGTGTTTCTTCAACCGCGACAGGCGCTTTGATTGCGTCGTCCAACGGGTTTATTTCATCGGGCGTTTCGGGTGCAATCGTCAAGGGGGCTTCGGCGTTTGTGACGTCAATAATTGACGTCGATTGGTTTTCCTTGTTGAAAACTACTGAGAGCGCCATGGCGTTCATAATAAACAGCGCACCAAGAAAGGCTGTGCCTTTAACAATAGAATTTGTTGCGCTACGACCAGACATTAGGCCGCCGCCGCCGCCGCCACCGCCGATACCAAGAGCACCACCCTCGGAACGCTGGATAAGAATAAGAAATGTCAAAACAATGCTGATGAGCAATTGAATTACGAGCAAAACATTAGCCATGTACGGTCTCTTTAACTGATTTGCGTGCGCCTTAACCTATGTTGCACGAATAGGCTAGACTCAGATGGCAATAATTTCAATCAATTCAAGTGGCCGCTCGTATCGAAATCGTCAACTGACTCAGGTAGTTAGCGGATCACGAGCTCATAAATCGCTGATTTTGCCTCAAAGTCTTAATTCGCGTTAGGACTTTCTGCACCGAAATTGAGGATTTGTTAGGTAGTTACTCAATCAACAAATGTATAACACAACCACGGAGACTATCATGGCAAGCTTGAAAACAATCAGCATAATCGCAGTAACACTCGCGCTTTGCACCGTGTCTAGCAACGCCTTCGCTCAATCAGCGCCTACCGGCCCCGCGGCTCAGCCAATCGCTTTGGCAACCACGCCTGCTGTAAAACGTATCGTCAGGCGCGTTGTTGAGCCTCTACCGGTTCTGGCCACGCCCAAAGCCGCCGAAAAGTCGAAACTTTATGCCCGCGCGCCTTACTCTAAAGCCGTGAGCGGCCGCGTGAACAAGTTCATCATAAACAACAGTAACCACAAAGTGACGACGCCTGTTTACTTTAGCGTAGACGCTCTTAAGTCGCGATAGTCTCTTTGGGCGGTTTGGGGATTCTGAATCGGAAAGTGGCCCCTTCGCCAAAAACTGATTCCGCCCAAATCTTGCCGCCGTGGCGTTCAACAACCTTTTTGCAAATAGACAAGCCTATACCAGTGCCTGCATAGGCCTTCTGGCTATTTAGCCGCTCAAAGACCTCAAAAATTTTCACCAATTGATGTTCCTCTATGCCGATGCCGTTGTCCGAAACGGCGAATTCCCAATCAGCATCCTTATCCTCAACACTAATTTGCACAAGCGGTCTTACTCCGTGGCTTTGGTACTTGAGTGCATTGCTGATTAAATTTAAGAATAGCTGATAAATTTGAGTTTTATTGCCGTGCAGGATTGGCAAAACGCCTCGGGTCACGTGGCCCTCCATCTGGTTCAAGTTGGGCTGCATGTTTTTAATAATATCGTCAATCACGATATCCACATCAAAGTGTTCAGGCTCGATTGTGTCATTATCAATTCTTGAATAGGCCAAAATGTCCCGAATGAGCTCTTGCGCCCGTGCGGCGCTATTTTTTATGAAGCCCAGATACTGCAAGCTTTCTTCGTCCCTATCGCCCGATTTTGTGGAGAGATGCCCATCAAGCATCTCGGAAAACGTTCTGATTGTACGCAGAGGTTCTTGAATGTCGTGCGAACACACAAAAGCAAAACGGGCAAGTTCCTCGTTAGAGCTAGCGAGCTTATCGACAACCTGATGAAGCTCCTCTGTTCTAGTTTCCAATTTGAGTTCGACCACTTTTTGGCGGCGTACTAACGTCAAAAGGTTGTCGACAGATTTGTTTAAATCTTGTGTTCGGTCCTCTACGATACCCTCAATTAGCCTTTGGCGACGCACGAGCGAAAACAAAACGAACGCGAACATAGATGTCAATAAGAGCCCGGCAAATAGCATTGCTGTTGGAACCCAGCGCTCATTGTAGCCTGTGAAATTTGTTGTTGAAGTCACGTTCCAATCCCGGCCTGCAAAAGAAAACCTCTGGTCAAACTTACTTTTGAAGTCCACGGGCTGAAGCCCATAAATGGTTTGCGGGGCCCCAGCTTCAGTTATGTCTTGAATATGAAAAAGTAGGTGTTTTTCGTCGTTAAACTGATTTTCGATTAAATCTCCAACCCGAAATAGAGCCATAACCAGGCCTTTCAGCACTTCAGCATTTTTCGCGCCGCTTACCAATTCTTCTTTATCTTCATGGGCGAAGACCGCGTTGAATAACATCACATTTGAGTTTTCGCCAAGTTCAACTGTGTAATTGATGGGCCCAGAGGCGGCTAGTTTTCTGGTCTTTATAGCCTGTCTTATTGCTGGACCACCAACGGGAAGTGAGGCCGCATCAACGCCGATTCTTGTTCGGGTCACGGTATCTGGCACGCCGTAACTTACAGGAAAATAAAAATCTGAGACGTTGGAAGGAGTGAAATTCCCCTTTCCATCCCCGTCCATAATTGTAAGGCTTCTTTCATAGGCCTTACTGAGCGCCTGCTCGAATGCCTCTCTGTCTTTATGCGTAATCAGTGGAAGCCAAACATAAACGAGTAACGATGGATGGTCGGCTAAGAGCGGCGTGACATACTCAACGAAGCCTGCGCGATCATTATTCCTCGAGGCGTGACTAAACGCTTTTAGTGCATTTAAAGAGACCGAGTTTGATTGCAAATTTGATCGCAGAGCCTGAATACTCAATTTACTGTCCGCAATAAATTGGGCTTCCATTGCCTTTTCTTGCTTGGTCATGAGGTAGAGGTAAACAAAAATCGATACCGCAATCCCTAAGAGAAGAGAAAGGAGTGAAATCCAATATGTTTTTAATTTCGAGATAGATCTAAGCCATAAAAAGTGTGTTTAAGCAACTACACCTTTTGTGGTTAACACGCCCTTAACTTGACACTGCTACCGCTTGCGTAATCTTAGCAAGGCTATCCATCTCAAGGCTCGCGCCGCCAATTAGGGCGCCATTGACGTTTTCAACAGCAAGAATCTCCCTGGCATTTCCCGGCTTCACAGATCCCCCGTACAAAATGCGTACGCCTTTGCCGACAATTTTTCTGATGTGATTATGCATAGACCCAATATCTTCAATCGTTGGGACTTTACCTGTGCCGATCGCCCAAATCGGCTCATAGGCAACAACAATACTCGTCTCGCCTTCTGGCATGCTCGCTGCAAGTTGGGCAGCAACGACAGCTTCAGCCTCGCCGGCCTCGCGTTGTGATAACGATTCTCCGACGCAAATAATTGGCGTTAAACCGTGACGGCAAGCGGAGGCGGCTTTTGCCTGCACAGCCCTATTGGTCTCGCCGCCTTCGCGGCGCTCTGAATGCCCAACAATAACGTAATCCGCGCCCGCATCTTTAACCATTTCAGCGCTTATCTCGCCCGTATGCGCGCCTTTATCCTCATGATGACAATTCTGCGCGCCTATAAACACGCCCTGAGTGTTTGCCGTCATGGCCGCAAGAAAAAGAGCGGGCGGGCAAATAAGCACGTCGACCCCTTCCCGCTTAGATTGGGGCAGAATCGATCCAAATTCTGCAGGCTTATCAACCCAGCTAGAGTTTCCGTGCATTTTCCAATTCGCTGCAATAAGTGTGCGCATAGTTTCAATCCTTCGTTTAACACTGCTTAGTGCAATTTATTGACCTCAATCAAGGGAATAGCCGCCTCATTAACTTGCGAAGCGCTACGCTGCTGTCTATGTAGTCACAAACGAATAAGGGACATCTCATGTCAGCAAAGCTTGGTGCTCAATCTATTGGCGGTAAAATCCGCAACTTCATGGTCGCAATCCTAATTGGGTTTCTGGTTATTGGTTTTGCGATTTGGGGTATTAACGATGTCTTCAGTCCAAGCGCCAAAAACTCAATCGCGTCTATTGGCGATGCTGAAATTTCGGGGGACGAATTTGAGACAGCCTTCCGCCGAGAGCTCGAGAATATGGGACGCGAAAGCGGGTCAACCCTGTCGCATGAAGAAGCCTTTCAGCAAGGCGTACACTCACGTGTACTGGGCGGCCTCATTCAGCAACAAGTTATCAATGTCGACGCCAATGATTTGGGCATAGGCGTAAACCGCAAGCTCGCGCGTGATGAGGTTTCAAAGATTCCTGTATTTATCGACGAGCTCACAGGGAAGTTCAGCGAGCAGAAATACCTTGCCGCCCTCGCGCAGAACCGCATTACTCGCGCGGAGTTTGAGCGCGATGTTGAGCGCGACTTAAAGCGCGCTCAGACGATTCCCGCTATTGTCGATGGCGTCGAGGCCCCAAAAGCCTTTGCGGAGTTTCGTTATAAATTCCTCACCGAACAGCGCAAGGCACGCGTACTGACCCTCGACCGAGACGCTGTACCAGCGCCAGCAGAACCTGATGAAGCGACATTAAAGGCTTTCATCGCGGACCGTGAGGCCGCTTTCACGGCCCCTGAATACCGCCGCGTTACGATGATACGTATCGAAGACTTTGACCTTACGCCCAACATAGAGGTGACCGAAGAGGAACTAAAATCAGCCTTCGACTATAAGGTTGCACTAGGCGAGCTTGGCTCCCCTGAGACACGCTCTGTCGTGCAAATTATTGCGCCAAATCAAGAGACAGCGCAAAAAGCAGCTGAACTCCTTAAGACAGACCAAGAGCCGGGTGTAATTGCGTCTGGCCTTGGACTAATTGAACCCGATGTCTATGCAGACGTCCTAGAGACAGACATCATCGATCCCGAAACAGCCAAAGCGGCATATGAGATGGATAATGGGGAAATTAAAGTTCTGCTAGGCAGTCTCGGCCAATGGTATGCTGTCAAAGTCACAGGCATTACAGCTCAGGTCACGCCAGATTTTGACTCTATGAAAAGCGAGTTGACCGATACGCTGAAAAAAGAGCACGCTCAAGAGAAGCTCTATGACCTTACAACGCAGATTGAGACTGCGATGGACGAAGGCGCGAGCCTAGAAGAAATCGCGGCCAAAACTGGCATCACCTTGCAAAGCTTTGATCACGTAGACCGCCTGGGCCAAACGCAAGAGGGCATGAAAATGTCTGGGGTCGCATACCTACTCGGCATAGCTGAAGACGACATAATACTGACTGAAATATTCACGAATGATCTTGGCTTTGAAACCGATCTGTTTGAAACAAGTAATGGCGGCTATGCGGCTATTCGCGTCGACGATGTTATCAACAGTGTCGTTAAGCCTTTTGACGAGATTAAAGAACAGGCCACAGCGATGTGGAAAACCCTCGAAATAGACACGGCGATTAACGAGTTAATGCTTGAAACTGCCAGCAAAGCGCAAACAGGAACAAACCTTGATGACCTTGCAAATGAAATCGGCGATGGCGCGAGCGTGAACGATGTTATCCTTGTCCGCTCAGCCCCGAACGATCAGCTTGGCGCGACCATTCAGGTAGGATTGCTGGAGGGTAAAGTTGGAGACATTGAGCGCGGACAAGGTGCCAAGCCCCTCACCCGCCAAATCGCAAAGCTTACTACTATCGTTGCCAATGCCGACGGTCTTGCGGGTCAATTCGCTGATGCCTTACAAGAGCAAGCGAGTAATGCTGTTCGTTCTGACTTGCAGCGCGCCTATCAGGACGCGGTTCTGGCGGAAAACCCGCTTCAAGAAAATCCAGATAAAATCAGATCACTCCTTGGGCTCGACAGCGGCAGCTAATGTCTGGGCCGACGTTCCCAGACCAGACGGATTTTACAGGCGTCTATAATACAGGCAAAGCGCAACTCGTCTTTCGCCGCGTAGTCAACGACATTGACACGCCTGTTTCAGCTTATATTAAAATCGCGCTAGGACAGCCCTACGCTTTTTTGTTTGAGTCGGTTCAAGGCGGCGAACAGCGTGGTCGTTACAGCTTTCTTGGTTTCTCTCCTGATGTAGTCTGGCGCAGCCATGGCGATATGAGCGAAGTCGCGCGCGGTGCAAATATCGCTGCTAAATCCTTTGAGCCTCTCAGCGGTAAGCCTCTAGAGACCTTACGTGCACTCCAAGCCGAATCCGCTTTCAGTTTACCCGAAGACATTCCCCCAATGGCTGCCGGACTATTTGGGTATCTGGGTTATGATATGATACGTCAGGTAGAGCATTTGCCTGCAACAAACGCTGACCCTATCGGCACGCCTGACGCCATCATGGTGCGCCCGACTATTGTGGCAATTTTCGATCTCATTGCACAGGAGGTTATCCTCGCCAGCGCCGTTTACCCAGATGCGCTAAGCGCTGACGCGGCCTACAAAGCCGCGTTGGAGCGCCTGAATACTGTCGAGCGGGAAATGGCGCGGCCGACAACGTCTCTTGCTGTAAGCACACAGCAAACGCCAACGCTGTCGCCCGCGCTTGGTACATCAGAAGCAGAGTTTTCTAAACGCGTTAAGAAGGCCAAAGACTACATTTTGGCAGGTGATATATTTCAAGTCGTGATTGGGCAGCGCCTCTCGAGCCCGATGCCGGCCTCCCCATTGGCATTTTACCGCGCACTACGCCGTATGAACCCGTCCCCGTTCTTATATTTTCTCGATTTCGACGACCATAGCATTGTGGGCTCCAGTCCAGAGATACTTGTGCGCTCGCGTGATGGTATTGTGACGGTTCGCCCGATTGCAGGGACGCGTCCGCGCGGCAAAACTAAAGCCGAAGACATCGCTCATGAACATGACCTCCTAGCGGACCCCAAAGAATGTGCAGAGCATCTCATGCTGCTCGACCTTGGGCGCAATGACGTCGGACGCGTAGCCAAAGCTGGCACAGTGACGGTCACGGAACGCTTCACCATCGAGCGCTACAGCCATGTTATGCATATTGTCTCCAACGTCGAAGGAGAGCTGCTAGAGGAGCATGACGCGCTCTCCGCGCTTTTCGCGGGCTTTCCAGCAGGCACAGTGTCTGGCGCGCCAAAGGTTCGTGCTATGGAAATTATTGACGAACTTGAAGACGAGAAGCGCGGTATTTATGCTGGTGCGGTCGGCTATATCTCAAGCGAGGGCGAGATGGATACGGCCATTGCGCTTCGAACGGCCGTTATAAAAGACGGAGTCCTACATGTCCGTGCGGGCGCAGGTATCGTTATGGACTCTATACCTAAAATGGAATTCGAAGAAACGCTCCACAAATCCGCTGCTCTATTTCGCGCGGCAGAACAAAGCGTTCGCTTTGAAACTGTGTCCAAATCCAATAGAGACGGCTGATGCTTTTAGTTATCGATAATTACGACAGCTTTACTTACAATCTCGTGCATTACGCGCAGGAAATGGGGGCTGAAACCTGTGTTGTCCGTAATGATGATATGAGCGCTGCTGAGGCGCTCAAGATGGGCGCGAAGGCTATCTTACTATCCCCTGGTCCCTGCACCCCAAATGAAGCTGGCATTTGTCTCGATTTGTTGCGCGATGCTCCAGAGAGTCTGCCCATACTCGGCATTTGCCTTGGTATGCAATCTATGGGGCAAGCTTTTGGTGGTAAGGTCATCCACGCCAAACAAATCATGCATGGTAAAATATCCCCTATTCATCACGATAGCAGCGGCCTATTTGCGGGGCTGGACAATCCGTTCAAGGCTACACGCTACCACAGCTTATCTGTTGAACGCGAAAGCCTGCCTGATTGCCTTATTGCCAATGCTTGGGTCGATGACGGCGAGATTATGGGCATACGGCATAAAACCAAACCAATCCATGGCTTACAATTTCATCCTGAGTCTATCGCGTCTGAAAACGGGCACGCCTTGATTGGCGCGTTTCTTACAATCGCTGGCATAACCCCATGAGTGTGTCGCCAGATATATTCAAAACTCTGGCAGCAGGCGAGCGCCTAAGCGCAGACGCGCTCGAAAGCGCGCTGACGGCTATCCTCTTGGGTCAAAGTAATGACGCACAAGTCGCGGCGCTTCTATTAGGGCTTGAAGCCGTAGGTTTAGGCGCGAATGAAATTCGTATCGGTACAGATGTTATGCGCCGCCATATGATTCCCGTTCACATCAGCCATGATGTCATCGACATCGTTGGGACAGGTGGCACAGGGCTCCATACTCTATCAATCTCAACAGCTTGCGCGCTCGTTTGCGCGGGCGCAGGTGCAAAGGTTGCCAAGCACGGCAACCGCGCGGCCAGCAGCCTTACTGGCACTGCAGACACGCTCTCCATGCTTGGCGTTAATCTTGATATCACGCCAGAAAAGGCGGCAGAATGCGTGCATAAAGCCGGCGTCGGCTTCCTCTTTGCGCCAAATCATCACCCGGCCATGCGCCATGTGGGCCCAGCCCGCAAAGCCCTTGGTGTTCGCACGCTTTTCAACCTACTCGGCCCCATGAGTAATCCTGCGGGCGCACAACGCATGCTGCTCGGCGTTTCAGAAGACCGCTTTCGCCGCCCCATGGCCGAAGCGTTAGCGGCGCTGGATGCGTCATATGTGTGGGTTGTTCACGGCAATGATGGCCTTGATGAAATTACGACAACAGGCGCGACCAATGTCTCCGAAGTCAAAGACGGGGCGGTACGAGACTTTACGGTTTCGCCGCAATCATATGGCTTTGACCTTGCGACTATCGACGCTTTGCGCGGCGGCCAGCCCACGGAAAACGCGCTGGCCTTAACGGAGCTGCTCGGCGCGCAGCACTCTGCTTATCGTGATATTGTACTACTAAACAGCGGCGCCGCCCTAATGATTGCGGGCCATGCTACAGACATCGCCGCGGGCATAGATATGGCCGCCGCGTCAATCGACAGCGGTAAAGCCCGCGCTGCACTCGATACACTCATCGAGGTGTCCAATGGCTAGCTTAATGGATGCCCCAGACGTGCTAAAGAAAATTGCGGCCTATAAGGCTGATGAGGTTAAAGCGCTTAAGATGCGCGCTAGCATCACTGAGTTGCGTGTACACAGCGCGAAGCTTCCTGCACCGAGGGGCTTTGCGGCCGCCCTTAAAAAAGCGGCCCTGAAAGGCCCAGCCCTTATTGCCGAGGTCAAAAAAGCGAGCCCATCAAAGGGCCTCATTCGCGCGGATTTTGATCCGGTCAATATCGCGCTATCCTATGAAGTCGGCGGCGCGGCTTGCCTGTCTGTGCTCACCGACGGCCCAGGGTTTCAAGGTAGCAACACCATCTTTGACCAAGTCCGCCGTGCAACACCGCTACCGCTTCTGCGTAAGGACTTTATGCTAGAGCCAATACAGATTGCCGAGTCGCGCGCACTTGGTGCGGATTGCGTTCTGATTATTATGGGTATGATTGATGATAAAGCGGCCAAAGCCTTGATGCTGGAAGCCGCGCGGCTTGGTATGGACGCCCTCATCGAGACCCACGACGAGATTGAGCTTGCGCGCGCCATTGCCCTCGGCGCAACGCTTATCGGGATAAACAACCGCGACCTTCGCACATTCCACACCACACTCGACACTTTCTCAGAACTCGCCCCAAAAGCACCAAGAGACGCATTACTTGTAGCGGAGAGCGGAATTTTCACCTCCGACGACGTGCTGAACCTCACAGAAAAAGGCGCGCAAGCGTTCCTCGTAGGGGAAAGCCTCATGCGTCAAGATGATGTGGTAGAGGCAACGCGTAGATTAATTGGGAAGCGCGCCAATTATTAGAATAAATGCGAGAAAACTAATCTGAATGATAGTAAATAACCCAAAGGACATGGGCCAGCATTGGGTCTCAGATGCTTCGTTCAGATCCAGCTGTAAACCATCTTGACAAGCAATCAGAACATTGCCAGAACAGAATCGCATGTTGCTGTTTTGTTTCGCGCGATGACCGCCGCAGAAACCCAGCAGAAAATTGGAGCCGCGCAATGCTAACGCAGAAACAAAAAGACCTACTTTTACTCATTGATAGAAAAATAAAAGCTGAGGGCGTGCCGCCAAGTTATGACGAAATGAAGGATGCACTGGGCCTCGCGTCTAAATCCGGTATACATCGCTTGATTACAGCCCTTGAAGAACGCGGCTTTATCCGACGCCTCCCTAATAAAGCGCGCGCGCTTGAAGTTTTGCAGCTCCCCCAAGATAGTAAGCCGAAAATTGCTAAGCTCGCGCCCGCCCCCTCAAATGATGAATATGAAAGTCCCTTCGTCGGTAAAATCGCGGCGGGTAATCCGATTGCGGCGCTGGAAGATAGTTATAATACAATCGCCGTGCCGCCCAATATGATAGGCCCCGATCACTTTGCCCTTCAAATTGAAGGCGAATCTATGATAAATGCTGGCATACTGGACGGCGACATTGTTATCGTGAAACGGGCTAATACGGCGCGAAACAACCAAATAGTCGTGGCGCTTGTCGATCAAGAAGAAGCAACGCTAAAACGCCTGTACAAAACATCACAAGGCGTTGAATTAATTGCAGAAAACCCTGATTTTCCAACTCGCACATTTGGGCCAGACCGCGTTGAGGTCCAAGGCATTCTCATTGGGCTTGTTCGTAAATACCACTAGCGTCTAGTCGCGGCGATAAGTCCATACGCCCCAAGGTCTTTGCCTTCGGGTATCTGAGATAGCGCGGCGTGTTTTAATGCCGTGCTCAGAGACAAAGATATCGTAAGCACCATTTCGTTTCAGCTCATCTGTGCCAATTAGCACGGCCTTGCACTGCCGCTTGGCAACGGGCCCCGCGCTGCGCTCCGTCAGGACCACAAGAGCTGAATAACGGCACTCTTCAGGCACTTCGGAGGGATGGCTGACGATAGACACGCTTTGACCACTGATTTCTACACGGCAGGCCAGCGCGTCGCACAGGGCTATCGTATCAGCGTAGCGCTTCGTTTCTGCGTCTCCCACCCCTGCCCTTTGAATGAATTGCTCTCGGCCGTAGCGGTCTGCACGATTTGACCCAACATAAAGCGTATCTCGCGCGCCATCATTCCATATCGCGATACGCCCGTCCTCGGAAACCCGCATATCGGCAATAGGCTCCATGGCCCACGCGAAGATACAAATAGCAAAAACAGCTAAGGACCTGATTTTGAAACGTTTCTCACCAAGAAACAACCAAAGAAAACCTACACTATAAAATGCAATGACCCAATTTGGCGGCGATTTAACGTGTGCCATAGCATCAGGCCAAGACGCGACCCATTGCGCAACCCATAACAAGGCTGATAAGGCCGCACCCATTATTTGTAGTGGCGCCCATTCCAGCCCAAATGGCATGGCAATCAGTGTAGCGAGGGCAGCGGGCATGACGAGGAATGTGAAAATCGGCATAGCCAATAAGTTGCCAACAAACCCATATGTTGCCATCCTGTTAAAATGCATGACGGCATAACCCGCTGTGGCCGTGCCAGCAACAAAGCTGGTAATCGACAGCGTTGACAGTCCTGAAAGCATACGGTTGCCAAAACTACGTTGCTCAGCTACTGGGCCTTGCCAATTGCGGTAAACTATTACGAGCGCAATCACTGCCGCAAACGACATTTGAAAGCCCGCTGAGACTAAAGCCTCTGGATGCAGCATAAGCGTGATGAAGGCCGCTATTGAAACAGACCGAATTGAAAAGGCGCGGCGGTCCATTACAACAGCCAAAAAGACGATGAGCGCCATAATATAGGCGCGCTGCGTCGCCACCGAAGCCCCAGACAATATAAGATAGGCTGTCGCTGCGAGCGCGCCGATAGTTGCCGCAAGCTTGCGCATGTCGTATCGGCGCGCAAGCGGGCCAATCATCGAAAGCAACAAGCTAGCGAGACCGTAAACCCCGCCTGCTAGAAGGCCCATGTGCAGGCCCGAAATCGCGAGAACATGCGCCAACCCCGCCGCACGAAGCGCGTCCGTTTGCGCATCTGGGATGTAACTTCTTATACCCGTCAGTAGGGCGACTTGAAGGCCCGCTGTTGGCTCCGGAGCCTGCTCCAAAATTCGCGCCGCTACGCCAAAGCGAAAACGTGCTATTTGCCTGTGAGTGTCTTCCGCAGCGGTCTTACTGGCTATCTCAACGTACTTCGCCTCAGAGGTAGAGAAGCCGTAAGCGCTCATGCCTGCAAAATAGGCCGAGCGCGCCGGGTCATATCCGCCCGGCACCACAGGCCCCGGCGGTGCGCTCAATATGGCCTGTAATCGAACACCTTGCCCGACATCCCCTCGCCCTTTGTTTATTTTTATGCGGACATGCTCTATGCCATCGGGAACGTTGCGCCCCTCTAGGTCGTGAACGCGAATACGCCAGCGGACACCATTGCCAGAGCGCTCCTCGGCTTCAATCCATCCGGTAACGGTATAAAACCCTTCGTCCAAAAATGGCGTAGATTTAGCCGCGCTATGCCAAGCCGCGCGGCTTAAACCAAAAACCGCAAAGATGCAGATCAGGGCCGGCAAGACTAAACTTTGCCGACGTTCAAGAACCGCCCAAATCAGGGCTGCGCAGGCTGCCATCCCCGCGCAGAGACCTTGGTTTGGTTCAAACGGCAGGGCGAAGTAAAGACCGACGCCGAGTGCAAAGGCGGCCACGGCCCAATCCGCAGTTTTAGGAATATCGGCAATGTAAGACGGTACAGGCTGCCACCAATTTCGGGACCGCTCAGCTCGCGTCTGCGCGTCCATAAATTCAACCGCAGAGGCGTCCCAAGGGCTGGACATATCCCCTTTTGGGGGAGCGTTTATTTCAAGGTTTTTCCTATTAATTTGCAGCCTCTTATGAGATAGAGACGGCAACTTAACAGAGAACTTCCTGCCGCGAAGCTCTAAATGAGATATAATCTATGAGCCTTCCAAAAGTCGTCACACGTTTCGCGCCCTCTCCGACGGGTTTCTTGCATATCGGCGGCGCGCGTACGGCTCTCTTTAACTGGTATTTCGCGAAACATATGGCTCTAAAGGGCCACGACAGCGCTTTTCTATTGCGTGTAGAAGATACAGATAAAGCCCGTTCCACAGACGAGGCGACCCAAGCGATTTTAGAGGGGCTTGATTGGCTTGGCCTGTCCTATGACGGCGAGATTGTTTACCAGAGCCAGAACGTAGGCGACCATGTAAAAACAGCGAAGGCCATGCTGGCATCAGGCACTGCTTATAAATGTTATTGCAACGCAGAGGAATTAGAAAGCCTGCGCGCGGCCTCTGAAACCGCATTTCGTTCGCCGTGGCGCGATAAAGTGGAAACGACAGACAGACCTTTTACGGTACGATTCCGCGTGCCAGACGGGAAAACTAAAATCACTGACCTTGTGCAGGGTGATATCACGTGGGAAAATGAAAATTTCGACGATCTTGTGCTTTTACGCGCGGACGGCTCGCCAACATATATGTTGGCCGTTGTGGTGGACGACCACAACATGGGCGTAACCCACGTTATACGCGGTGATGATCATCTCATCAATGCAGGGCGACAAACGCAGATTTACAGAGCTATGGATTGGCGCGTGCCGCATTGGGCGCACGTACCGCTCATCCACGGACCTGACGGCAAGAAGCTTTCTAAGCGTCACGGCTCCCTTGGCGTCGACGCCTATCGTGACCTAGGTTATTTGCCGGGTGGGCTTCGGAATTATCTTTTGAAACTGGGCTGGGCACATGGCGACATGGAAATCTTCTTTAATGAAGATGCGGCTAAAGTCTTCACCTTAGACGGCATTAATAGTGCCCCGGCTCGGCTCGATTTTGACAAGATGGACTTCATCAATAGCCAGCACATTCTTCATACCCCCAATGATGAGTTACTCTCGAAGGCAGCACCGTTCTTTGAGACGAAAAACGGCGCGCCTTTATCTGCTGAAAAACAAGCGCGCGTTGCCTCGGCTATGGATAGCCTCAAGCCTCGGTCGAAAACATTTGTCGAAATGGCCGCACAAGCAGCTTATCTTCTGGCTGACAGACCACTCACTATTTCGGGTAAAACCGCAAAACCGTTCAAAAATGACCAGACGCTGGACTATTTGCGCACTTTAACTTCGCGTCTAAACGTCTTAGAAGACACGCAATGGACCGAGAATAAGGTTCAGGACATTCTCACGACCTTTGTGGAGGATCACGGTATCGGATTTGGAAAAATCGGACAGCCTGTCCGCGCGGCGCTCACGGCCGGCGCGCCGTCTCCAGATTTGTCACTCGTCATTTCCCTCTTGGGCAAAGCAGAGACATTAGGCAGAATTGAGGATGTGCTGAGCGGCGCGTCACTAAACAAGAATAGCTCAATAGAGTAACATAGAGGAAAGCCATGGAAAATTTGATCAAAAACACTGGAACAGCCAAACTCACAATTGGCAGTGACACACACGATTTACCAATTTATTCAGGATCGCTCGGCGCACCAGGTATAGACGTCCGCGCGCTACACAAGGCAACAGGGCATTTCACCTTCGACCCAGGTTACACCTCGACCTGCTCAACCGAAAGTCAGATTACTTATATTGATGGTAATAAAGGTCAACTTCTCTACCGCGGTTACCCCATCGAACAGCTCGCGGATAAATCGACTTTCCTCGAAGTCGCATATTTACTGATTAATGGTGAACTACCAAACGCAGCGCAAAACAAAGCCTTCACAAACACTATAACGCAGCACACAATGCTACACGACCAGATCGAAAGCTTTTTCCATGGCTTCCGTCGTGACGCACACCCTATGGCAATGATGTGCGGTACTGTTGGCGCGCTGTCCGGTTTCTACCATGACGATGCCCACACCACAGAGGATGAAGCGCGCAATATGGCTATTCATCGCCTTATTGCTAAAATTCCAACGATTGCAGCGCGCAGCTATAAATACTCGATTGGTCAGCCCACAGTCTTCCCTGACAACTCGCTGTCTTATGCGGAAAACTTCTTGAAAATGTGTTTCTCAGTCCCGGCTGAAAAATACCATGTCAGCCCGACAATAGTTGACGCAATGGATAAGATTTTCATTCTTCACGCCGACCACGAACAAAATGCCTCAACGTCTACTGTTCGTTTGGCTGGGTCTTCCGGCGCTAATCCCTATGCCTGTATCGCAGCTGGCGTCGCCTGTCTTTGGGGACCAAGCCACGGCGGAGCCAATGAGGCATGCTTGAACATGCTACGCGAGATTGGAACCGTTGATCGCATTCCAGACTATATTGCGCGCGCGAAAGATAAATCTGACCCGTTCCGCCTTATGGGGTTTGGTCACCGCGTTTATAAAAACTTTGATCCGCGCTCTCGCGTTATGCAGAAAGTGGCACATCAGGTTCTTGATGAACTTGATCTGAAAAACCCGATTTTGGACGTAGCCAAAGAGCTTGAAAAAATCGCGCTCGAGGATGAATATTTCGTCGCCAAGAAACTCTATCCAAATGTCGATTTTTACTCAGGCATCGTGCTTTCCGCACTTGGTTTCCCAACGTCGATGTTCACAGTGCTTTTCGCTCTTGCGCGGACAGTTGGCTGGATTTCACAGTGGAATGAGATGCTCGAAGACCCAAGTCAGCGTATTGGCCGTCCGCGTCAGCTCTATACAGGCGCGACAGAACGAGATTACGTCCCAATGGGCAACCGCTAGAATGAGCAATTGCTAAACGGATAGTATCTCTAGTATTTTTTCGGCAGCACTGTCACTGGCGCTGCCGCCTTCGCCTCGCATAACCTGTGCTTGCATCCTCAGCTCTTGTGAAGATTTTTCTCGCATATTCTTATCCTCAATATATGGCTGAAGGGCAAGCGCAATAGCGTCCCCATTGGCCTGATTCTGCAAAAGCTCAGGCATCAATGCCCGACCCGCTGAAATATTTATTAGTGAAATAAAATCTGGTTTATACAGCTTTTTACCGACCCACCACGTCAAGGGGTTTACCTTATAAACCACGACAGCCGGAATGCCCACGCACGCAAGTTGAGTTGTCACAGTACCCGAACAGGCTATGCCAACCTCGGCGGCGGCAAAAACATCATACTTCCAATTTTCTTCGAGCAATTGAACATTCACCATGTCGCGGGACTTAGTCTCGGGCATGAGCGCACCCCGAAGTGTTTCGGACACGGGGCTTATGAAAACTATTTCAGGATAACGCGCTTTAAGCGAATTAACCGCTGCGGTTATTGGGCCGCGCAGTTGGGACAATTCTGATTGCCGACTACCAAATAATACGGCACAAACCTTCTCATCTGGGGACAGACTCAAATGCGTTCTAATGCGCTCTGCGTCCCCGGAGCCAAAATCTGTATCAAACATAGGGTTTCCAACATGGGTCACTGCAAGGCCGTGCTGCTCAAAATATGGTGCATCAAAATTATGGATTGTCAAAAGGTGGTCCACGGCATTGGCCAGCACTTTGGCGCGGCCCTCTCGCATGGCCCAAACTTGCGGCGCAACGTATTTTATAACTGTCCCTTCATATCCCGCACGTTTCAGGCGCTGCGCGACCCGTATCATAAACCCCCAACTATCAATTAATACAACTGCATCCGCCTTACTGCTGAGGACAGCCGCAACAGTTTCTTTGACGCGTTTCAGGACTAGCGGATAGGCCTTCAGGGCCTCTGAGAAACCCAATATAGACAGACCATCAATATTGATTTGACTCTTAATGCCGCAGTTTTCCGTGGCGCGACCGCCAATTGCACTAAAATGCAGGTTAGGCGCCTTAGACCGCAAAGCCTTGATTAATCCTGCGCCCAACTGATCGGCAGAATTCTCAATGGCCACAATGAACACATGCGGTGACGTCAAACTTATATCTCTAACTCAGGTAAGCCCGCTATAAAGAGCCCCGCTTCATTGGCCTTAGCCGCAACTTCGTCTCGCTCAAACACAAAACTCTTGCCTCCTTCGGTTACAATGCCTGCAAGCCCAGCCGCATCTGCTAGCTCGACAGTGCGCGCGCCAATCGCGGGTAGATCAACCCGTGTCTCTTGGCCAGGCTTAACCATCTTCGCGAGAACGCCGCGACGCGCAGACCCTGTTCCGCGAAGGGTTACGGGTAGAGCAGCTATGCGCTCAAGCATAGCGTCTGTGCCCTCTTGAGCCTCCACAGCGAGGACAAGTCCGTCGCATACCACGGCTGATTGACCAATGTCCAATGCGCCAATCTGGCGCGCTATCCTGCAGGCCTTCTCGCTATCTGCGCGGTGCGCGGCGCTCATAATGACCGCGCCTAAATGACCTTCAGGCATAAGCACATGTGAACACAATTCTTGCGGGGCAATGATTTCAAAGCCGTCATTTTCAAAACTCGATAACAAATAAGATAACAGAGCATCATCGCCGTGTCGCGCAGCAGCGATAACGCCAGGCAACCGGCGTAAGCCTTTAAAATCAGGTTTTAAAGCGCCAAAATCAGGGCGTTCAATTTTACCAGCAAAACAAATATGCGTGCAACCCGCCTTCTTGAGAGCTTTGGTAATACGCCCAAGCTTACCCGCCTCATGGGTGATAACGGCGATATCGTCTGGTAAGTCGACGGGCGTACCTGCCAGTGAAATTACTTGAAATTCACGCCCTGCTGCGCGGCAGCCCTCAATAACGGCAAATGGCAGCTCTCCGCCGCCTGCTATCAATCCAACCTTCATCAGTTTGCCCCCGTGTGCGGCATACAGATCGGCCGTTTATTTTGGTTGCGAATAAACCCAACAATTTCCATTACAAGCTCATGATCCTTATAAATGTGCGCTGTATCTTCGAGACGTTCTGCAAATGTCCCTTCTTGGGCGAACAAAAGCCGATAAGCTGAACGAAGATCGCGAACAGCATTTCTATCAAAGCCGCGCCGTTTGAGGCCAATCACGTTAAGGCCCGCAAGGTGCGCCGTATTGCCTATCACGGATCCATAAGGGATGACATCGGTGGTCACGGTTGCCATGCCGCCTACAAAGGCATGCGCGCCTATGCGCGTGTGCTGATGCACGGCGCAAAGCCCCCCAAGTATGGCATGATCGCCAATAGTCACCGCGCCGCCAATTTGTGCGCCGTTAGAAATGACGACATGGTCGCCCACTTGGCCTTCATGCGCCAGATGTGACCCCACCATAAAATAGCAATCGTTACCGATACGGGTTTCTGCGCGGCCTGTATCTGTACCAGGGTGTATATTGACAAGTTCTCTGAATACACAGCGATCACCGATTGTGATTGAGACAGGTCCGCCCTTATGTTTAAAATCTTGAGGCGGGTGCCCCATAGAGACAAAGGGGTATAACTTACAGTCGGCCCCGATCACCGTGTGTCCTGTCAGGTTAACTTGGCTGACAAGTTCGACATTTTTTCCAAGTCTCACGTCTGGTCCTACGACACAAAGTGGACCAATCGATACGCCATTGCCCAATTCAGCCTTTGGGTTGATATGGGCTGAGGGGTGAACTGTCACGGTCATGAGGCGCCCTTTTTTAAATCCATTTGAGCCGCTGCAAAATATAGTGACGCCGAAAGTTCGGTGCCTACATAGGCTTTTCCGCTGAATTTGTAGAAAGGCAAACGCACCTTTTCAATACTTACTTCGACGCGCAGCGTATCACCAGGATAGACGGGGCGTTTAAATTTTGCTGTCTCAATGCTTGAAAACGCGATGAATTTATCCTCTTCTAGTCCATGAGACAAAGAGATGAGGAGCGCGCCTGCTTGCGCGGCCGTTTCAACAATCAACACGCCAGGCATAATGGGCATGCTTGGGAAATGGCCTTGAAAAAACGGGGCTTTGGGCAAGATCTCTGACTCGATAACGATATCATTTTCACTTAACGCGGTAACGCGATCGATGAATAGCATGGGATCGCGATGCGGTAGAAATTCCTTCACCGTATCCTGTAAGATTGGGAGTTTATGTTTCATCACTATCTTTCTTTGGCCTGCGGGCTAGCTTTCGCGTAACGGCCACCTCGCGCATAAAATCTTTCATAGGCTGGGCCGGTGTGCCGCCCCAATATTGCCCCGCGGGAATATTGCGCATTACCCCGGCGCGGCCGGCAATGTGAGCATTGTCGCCAATCTCGATGTGGTCGGCCATGCCAACGGATCCCCCAATCATAACATCTTGGCCAATGATGCAACTGCCCGAGATGCCGACTTGCGCTGCTAAGCGGCTTCCGTTGCCAATGCTCACATTATGACCAATTTGGACTAGGTTATCGAGTTTGACGTTATTACCCAGTACAGTGTCGCCAAGTTGACCGCGATCGATGCAACTATTCGCACCGATACTAACGTTATCGCCGATGATGACGCGGCCAAAATGGGGGATATCAATGAGGCCATTTGCATCATGGTCGACGCCAAAACCGCGTCCGCCGATAACAGCGCCGGCTTTAATAGTACAATTCACACCAATAATGGCTGCCTCAATTGTAACATTTGGACCAATTTCGCTGGTATCGCCAAGCTCTACCCCTGCGCCAATGACGCTATTAGGACCAACGACCACATCAGGCCCTAGCCTAGCCCCAGCGCCAATAACTGCAGATGGATGAACGCGGGCCGTATCTGAAACATAGGCAGTCGCGCCGTCGTCAATATTCATTTGCGCGCCTAGCAAAGACATAGCGCGGGCAAAATGCGCGCGCGGCGTTTTTGTGATGAGGGGGATTATATGTTGCGCGCCAACATGAACGCTTAGCGCATCTGTCACGAAACATGCGGTCGCATTGCATGCCGCAAGGTGGGCAATGTTCTTTTTGGACCCCAGAAAAACGATTGACTGCGGCCCAGCCCCCTTCAGGGGCGCTGGGTATGCAATCTGTTCATCAAGAAATTTAGGGTCCGGAAGCGAAACCTCCAGACCCTCAATTAAATCGGCAATCGCCAAAGGCCCGCGAGAGACATAGAATCTGTCATCAAGCACAGCCCCTGCCGCCTTATTATTTACGTGGGAGGCGTTCGCGAACCACAGAGACTGTACGCATTTGCGAATTTAGGCGCGAAATAACGGTATCAGTGATATCGGTGGACTTACCACCGTAAATTACAAGGGAACGGTCAAGAATAACATCAGCGTTACGCTCAGCGACAACAGCCTCTAGAATTGTCGCAAGCTTTTCATTAACCTGTTTCATCGCTTTGGCTTCTGTAACTTGAAGTTCACGCTGCTTATAGGCTGCCTCAACTTGTGTTTTCTGCCCCTTCGCCATCAAGTCTTGTGCGCGTTTCTGTAAATCAGGGCGGGACTTGAGCGCGGCCTGATCCATACTTTTGAGTTCATTCATCAATCTATCACGTTCGGATTCGATTGGCGTTGCAGACGCTTTCAGTTCACTCTCCATTGACGCTCCAATAGATTTTATTTGCGCAGCAATGTGTTTGCCAACAGACGATTCGCGGATAACACGGCCTTGGTCGACAACTAATATTGTGGACTGGGCAAACGCAGCACCCGAGAGAACGAAACTAGCGGCTACACCTAAAACAGTGCGGCGGAGGATTTTGAAATTAAGCATGTTAGAACCTTGTACGTGTCGTAAATTGGAATGATTTGCGCTCATCATACGGAAACTTTTTGAGCGGCTGGGTAAAGTCAAAACGGATAGGACCGAAGGGGCTTTCCCAATAGACGCTGGCACCGATCATGGCACGAACCGACAACTCATCAATTGTTTGCGTGCGGATGTTACCATCTGTAACGTCAAACTGAAATGTATCATCGATCAAACCCACTGTGCCAGCCTCTGCAAACAAACTACCTGAAAGTTGGGGCACGAAAAGTGGAAAACTCACCTCAGTTGCAGCTAGAGCGTAAGCATTACCACCAAGAGATTGACCACGGCGAACTTCACCAGTGAGCGTATCTGTTTGAATAACCCGCGCGCCGATGCCTGTCGGTTCGTAGCCGCGGAAGTCATAAGAGCCCTTATAGAAGCGGTCATTAACAAGAATGTTATCCCCGCCCCAGCCTTCAATATAGCCGCCATACAGCTTACCTGAGGCAATCACGTCTTTGAATAAGCCGCGATAGAAGTTGGCCTGTAAGTCACTACGAAGATATTTCACTTCCCCGCCAATACCAGCAAAATCCTGATTGAAGCGGACATCGAAACCACGCGTAGGCGTGATGGGGTCATTACGTCTGTCCCAAGCAAATGTGTAGCCACCGATAGAAGAAAGGCGTTTCCCCTCTTGTTGACAAAGGTTGTTCTGCTGCGACTGGATAGGATTTGCGAGTATGGCTGCACAATTTATTCCTGGAATCTCAATATTCTCCGATCGGAGTGAGTAGCGCGCCGTCAGTGAGGTGTTCTCAGTCAGAGGGAAACCAAGACTAATTTGGCCACCTGTCCGCGATTGGCGGAAACCCGTTTCGTCTAGAAAATCAATCGTAACGTCAAATAGTTCGATACCTGCAGCCAGGTTTCGGCCCATGAAACGCGGCTCAGTAAAACGCAAGTCAATCTCGCGGCGGTTGGAGCTGGCGCGAATAAGGAAGCGCATCAATTGTCCACGACCCCGTAAGTTGCGTTCCGTGATGGAAAGGTCAACGAGGAAGGCATCCGCAGATGAGAAGCCAGCGGAGAATGCCAATTCACCTGTTGGCTGCTCTGTGACTTTAACTTCGACAAGTGCGCGGTCCGCTGAGCTACCTTGCGTTTCCGTAATTTCCACATCTTCGAAGAAACGGAGCGAGCGCACGCGATTGCGGGAGCGGTCTAGCAAAATTCTATTGAAGGCGTCACCTTCTACAAGCTCGAGCTCGCGGCGAATGACGTAATCAAGCGTCGTTGTGTTCCCTACAACATCAATACGTTCAATATAGACGCGCGGTCCTTCAACGAGATTAAACACAAGGTCGACGGTTTTATCGTCACGGTTACGCTTGATATCGGGCTGGATGTCGACAAAGGCATAACCCGACGTGCCTGCAGCGAATGTTAGCGTATCAATCGCATCTTCCACTTCGCTGGCCTTGTAAACTTCGCCCTCTTTGATGCGAACGAGGCGGCGCAGAAAATCTTCATTGAGGGTTTCGAGCTCAGTCTCAATTTGGATATCGCCCCAGCGATACTCTTCGCCTTCATCCAGCGTAAAGGTTATGTAGAAATCTTCTTGGTCGGGGGTAAGCTCTGCAACTGCAGAGACGACGCGGAAATCTGCAAAGCCGCGATCCGTGTAAAACTTACGAAGTTGTTCGCGATCAAATTCCAAACGGCCAGGATCGTAGTTGTCGTTGGAACTAAAGAATTTGTACCAAATTGACTCTTCTGTGACGATCTCCTTACGGAGTCGGCCATCAGAATATTCATTGTTCCCAATAAAGTTGATGCGTTTTACACCCGTCACAGGGCCCTCAGTAATCTCAAAAATCAAGTCGATACGGTTCTGCGGCTGCTGAACGACTTTCGGAGTCACGTTCGCGGCGAAGCGGCCCGACTGGCGGTAAAGCTCGATAATACGCTGAACATCTTCTTGTACTTTTGAACGCGTAAAAATCGCGCGCGGCTCGGCTTCAATTTCGTCTGTAATTTTATCAGACTTTAGAGACTTATTTCCCTCAAGAATAACACGGTTGATAATCGGATTTTCAACAACTGAGATAAGGACATTACCGTCACGTGGGTCAATTTCGACGTCAGCAAATAAGCCCGTGGCATAGAGCGTCTTAATCGACATATCGATGCGTTCTGCGCTATATGGGTCGCCCCGCGCGAATAATAAATAAGACGCAACTGTATTGGCTTCTACGCGCTGATTGCCTTGCACTTGAACCGTGCGAATGGTCGTCGGTGCTTGGGGCTGCGCAGCGGCTTGTTGAGCCAACGCGATTGACGGCATAGCCATTGACATCGTCAGACACGTTAACGCTGTGAGAAAAGAGCAAATGCCACGACCGACATACGTGCGGATGGAATGATCCAGTAACTTCATAACTCGCCTGCTCAGGTGAATAAACTTCGGATGTAACCAATGTCGTTAAACGTCAGCACGACGAACAATCCTAAGAGGATCGCAAATCCGATTCTAAACCCAAACTCCTGTTTTTGTTCACTTAACGGACGACCCGCTATGGCTTCATAGCCGTAGTATAGCAAATGTCCACCATCCAGTGCTGGAATGGGCATTAAATTTGCGACACCTAAACCTATCGAAAGGGCCGCGCCAAGGG
>CAKZTE010000094.1 GCA_937923115.1 uncultured Caulobacterales bacterium
GGCCGCGAGATTGCGCCCAATGATATTTTGATACTGAATAACTACATCATGCACCGCGCAGAGCGTTTGTGGGATAACCCGCTGGCCTTTGATCCTGACCGTTTCATTCGGGACACGAAACTGCGGGCAAAAGGTTCACCATTTATGCCGTTCGGCGCGGGGCCGCGTATCTGCGTGGGCATGGCGTTTGCGCTTATGGAAGCGGTTATGGCGCTGGCAACGCTGGTTCGTGATTATGATATAGAGATGGCAGATGACCTCTATCCGCGCCCGATAATGACTGTCACTCTGCGGCCAGAAGGGGGCGTGCCTGCTGTGCTGCGTCGTCGTAGACCTTAGAGCTTACGGCGTTTAAAAAAGTAGAAACTGATTGCGCCTATCAAGGCAATAATGGCGATTATCGGTAATATCCATGTTATCTTCTCGCCCATTATTTCTCCCAATAGGCGCACAATAGCAAACACGGCCGCGGCATAAAGAACCGCGGTGACGGCTATGCCTATGCAAAACTTCCAGTAAGGCACTTTGAAGTAACCGCAGGCGACATAGGTTGGAATACGGATAAGCGGAATGAAGCGCCCGAACATTAACGCTTTAAACAGGTTGTTTTGCACGCCGTCTGCCATTGCCATGACCTTATCGCGTTCGGCATATTCGCGCGCCCGCGGGTGCTTGAGCGCGCCCCATCCAATCCAGTATTTCCAGATATCAGAAAGAAATAAGCCGAGAAGAATTGTCAAAAAAAGAGGGAGCGTTTCTTTGATCTGACTTGCCGCTAATCCTGCGGCGGCAAAGGTCGCCGCATCTTCTTGAATAAAGGGACCAAACAGCACTGACAGATAGACGAGGTAAGAGTATGAATCGGGCGTAATATCCATGTCAAATCAGCCTAAACTCCTCATTACGGCGCGAAACATGACCTTTCAGCCCGTTTTGGCAAGTTATTTCCGCAAATTTGACGTTAAAATTCACCATACAGACATTGCGCGCCGCGCCGCCGCGTGACATAACCCGCCCACAATTCAAACGCCCGTTTTTCAGGTCGAGGATGTGCGCGAAAATCTCGCTACGGCTCGGCCTTTAACTTTGAAAAACGGTGACAAAATATGGAAGACGACCATGGACGTTAAAGAACTTAAATCTGAGGGCCTCAGCAAGACTTATAATGTGACCGTGTCGAAAGCGGATCTCGAAGGTAAGCTGGAAGCCAAAATCAAAGAGATGCAGCCGCAAGTCAGCATCAAAGGCTTCCGTCCCGGTAAAGTGCCGACATCACACATCCGTAAAATGTTCGGTCAGAGCATTATGCGTGATGTTGTCGAAGAGACTGTCAACGAGACGAGCCAGCAAGCTATTAATGACAACAAGCTCCGCCCAGCGGGCCAGCCCAAAGTTGATCTTCGCGCAAACGGCGAAGATGTCACAAATGGTAAAGCTGATTTGGAATACACCCTTACCGTTGAGCTCATTCCTGATTTTGAAGTTGCAGACTTTGAAAAACTCAAATTTACGCGCCTGACGACTGAGGTTGACGATAAAATTGTCGAAGACCGCATCAAGAAGCTCGCGGAGGGGTCTAAATCTTACAAAAAGAAAGCCAAGACGGCGAAAGCGAAAGACGGCGATGCCGTTCTTATCGACTTTGTTGGCACAGTTGACGGCGTCGCTTTTGACGGCGGCGCAATGGAAGGTCATCAGTTGGTTCTTGGATCAGGGTCATTTATCCCAGGTTTCGAAGAAGGGCTTGTTGGCGTAAAGGCAGGCGATGAGCTTGACGTGAAAGTGACATTCCCCGCCGATTATCAAGCCGCTGACCTTGCAGGCAAAGATGCTGTCTTCGCGACAAAGGTTATCGAAGTGCAAGGCGCAGAGGATGCCAAAATTGACGATGAACTTGCGACTAAGTTTGGTCTTGAGAACCTTGAAAAGCTCAAAGAAATTATCAAGGAACAAACGGACAGTGAGTTTGCAAGCCAGAGCCGCATGAAGCTTAAGCGCGCTATTCTTGACGAGCTTGACAAAAAGCACAGCTTTGACCTGCCGCCTGGCATGGTGACCGCCGAGTTTGACAACATCTGGGCACAGGTTCAGGCGGAAAAACAGGCCGGTCAGCTTGATGAGGACGACGCTAAGAAAACGGATAAGCAGCTTGAGAAAGACTACAAGAAAATCGCTGAGCGCCGCGTGCGTCTTGGTCTTGTGCTTGCTGAAATTGGTCAGAAGCAGGAGGTCTCTATCTCAAATGAGGAGCTTCAAGGCGCTATGATAGCTGAAGCCCGCCGCTACCCGGGCCAAGAGCAGCAAGTGATCGAGTTCTATCAAAAGAACCCAAACGCTATCGCTCAGCTTCGCGCACCAATCTTTGAAGAGAAGGTCGTGGATCTCATCATTGAGAAAGCGAAAGTTACAGATAAGGCCGTCAAAGAAGAGGTTCTCTTCGAAGAAGACCCTATGATTTAATTGTATTTTGTCTCGCGCAGAGAGGCAAAAATCAACAACGAGTGTAGCGTCTGCGAAGCATAACGTGGGCCCACTTAACTATTCAAAAGCCCTGCCTCTGGTGGGGCTTTTTGATACGAGTTTAAGGCGTAAGCGCATTATGTTTGCGGTCCAAATAATTCTTAAATGCTGCCAAGCCTTCATCCATACCCTCGCGCCCAAATCCAATTCGAAAATGCCCCTCAGGTGTGTTCATCAGCTCCGACTTATAAATCGAGGCAGGGAGCAGAAGCACACCGCTATCTTCGACAAGGTTTTCGCAAAAGGCCTCAACCCCGCCGCGCCCTATGAATTTGGGATAGGCTATGCAGCTCCCGTCGGGATGTTTCCAATCAAAGAGGGCGGGGTAATCGGCGAAGAACGCGTCCAGCTTTGCGATATTACTGCGCATTAAGGCGCGGTTTTTATCCAAGATTTTATCGCGCACTCCAAGTGCAATAACGGCCAAACGCTCGCTGGGTGCGGAATTGCAAATTGAGAGGTAATGCTTATAGCGCTCTAGGCTAAGCAGCACGTCTTTGTCTTGGCAGGCAATCCAGCCAATGCGCAGACCTGGCAAGCCGTAAGCTTTGGACATCACGTTAAGCGACACGCCCCTTTCATAAACATCAGCCACTTGAGCGATACGCTTTGAGGGGTCGAGTTCGAGCAGGCGGTAAACTTCGTCGCTGAATAGATAAAGCCCATGTTTGCGGCAGAGTTGCACGAGCGCCGCCCAATCGTCGGCAGGGATGATTTTTCCTGTGGGGTTATTCGGAAAACAAACGGACACAAGTTTTGTGTTGGGCTTTATGGCAGCGGCAATATCGTCAATTTCAAGATACCAATTATTCGCGGCATCTAGCGCCACTCCTGTCACGTCGCAAATCTCTAGCGGAAGCGTTTCGGCCGCCTGATAGTTTGGGACGACTACGATGGCGTGGTCATCTTTTGAGAGCAACACGCGCATAGCCGCATAAACGCCTTCTTCGGCTCCTGCAAAGCATAGAATATTTTCGGACGTTATATGGTCATAGGTTTGTGCAATAGCCTCTCGCAAGTCGGGGGCTCCCCACGTTTCAGTATAACCAAGATGCAAGCTATTTAAGGCATCTAGGGAGAGACCAGCCATATCGAGCAGCTCAGTAATGCTCATGCTTTGCGCGTCGGACGCCGTCATATGGTGGCGCGCAGTAAACTCCCATTTAGAGAAATATGTTTCTAAAGCGAAGTTACGCATGGGCATGTCCTGTAAATTCTTGAGCCAAGTGTGCAGGACTTTTGCGTTTGTGGAAACAAAAAAGCCGCCCAGAAAGAGCGGCTTTGATAATTGTGTATGCTTTAAAGGCTATGCATCGGCCGCTGGCGCTTCAGCGGCGGGGGCGTCGCCCTCCGCAGCCGCCGCGTCGCCTTCTGGCTTAGCAGCGTCTTCGTCGTCATAGTTGCGCTCTGGGCGGTCACGACCTTCTGACATGTCGACAGAGTTGGCAGCGCGCTCTTTAGCCGCTTCGCGGTCGTCCGCTTTGGCAGCTTCAGCTTCTAGCGCAATAACGTCTTCACCAGCAGCTTGGCGCACAGCTTCGTCTTCCGAACGCGCGACGTTAATTGTGATGCTTACTGTAACGTCAGCGTGCATTTTAACAGCTACTTCGTGAAGGCCAAGTGATTTGATTGGCTCGTTGAGGCGGATCATGTTGCGCGTGACAGGGGCGCCAACAGCTTCCTGAATATCACGGGAAGACACAGAACCGTAAAGCTGTCCTGTCTCGCCGGCATTCCGGATAATTGTGTAGCTATTTCCGTCAACAGACTTACCGTCTTCGGCTGCTTTAGCGGCATTGTCGGCATTTCGCTTTTCAAGATAATCGCGTTCCGCTTCAAAGCGGGCGCGGTTTGCTTTTGTGGCGCGAAGCGCTTTTTCTTGCGGGAGCAAGAAGTTACGCGCAAATCCAGGTTTAACTGCAACAACGTCGCCCATGGCGCCGAGCTTTTCGATACGTTCAAGTAGAATAACGTCCATAATCTATCTCCTACTTCGTCTCATATGGCAAAAGCGCGAGAACACGAGCACGCTTGATAGCGCGGGCGAGTTCACGTTGCTTTTTGCCAGAAACGGCTGTGATTCGTGCCGGCGCAATTTTGCCCTTTTCAGACATATAACGCGCGAGCATTTTCGGATCTTTATAATCAATTGTTAGACCATTTTCGCCTGCAAAAGGGCAGACTTTACGGCGGCGACGGAAAGAGGTGCGCGACGGCAGATTCTCAATACGGATTTCTTCTTTTGCCATGGTTTAGTCTCTCTTCTCGCGGCGCTTGCGCTCTTCACGCTTAGCAAGGATCGGTGATGGATCGTCAGAAAACTCTTCAACGCGAACAGTCATATAGCGAAGAATATCCTCGTTTATGCGGTGCTGACGTTCGATTTCGTGAACCGCTGCAGCTGGCGCCTCGATTTCGATAAGCGAGTAATGCGCTTTGCGGTTTTTCTTAACGCGGTAAGCGAGATTGCGAAGACCCCAATATTCGGTTTTGCCGGCTTTACCGCCTAGGTTTTCAAATTTACGGATAGTGTCCGTGACAAGCTCTTCAACCTGATTGGATGAGATGTCCGGACGCGTGATAATCACGTGTTCATAAAGTGACATAATGTCCCCTTCAAAAGACAGCTGCGGCGCTTAGGCGGGCGCTTGAAGAACGCCTCAAATGCGATGGCTCCGCGTGATGTTTTGGCACCATGCCAAAAGAGACCGAGCGGACCGCAACCAAGAAGAGGGCGATATACACGACACAGTGTATTATGCAAGGTGTTTCGTTGATATCAATATGAGTCAGCCCCAAGCTAAGGTGGCTTACCCTGCCTTTATGTAACGAGTGGATTAGTAATTATATTTATATGGTGTTTAAATAAAAATACAAAACAGTAAGGGTATGTATAGGATTGGCCGCTATTCAAATTTCATGGATATCAAACTTAGCAAAAACCTCAGTATTGAACATCTTCGGCTACTCGGTGAGGCGATAGACAGTTCGCCGTCGCCACTTACATTGTACGATACTGACTACAGTATCATCTATGCAAATGAAGCGTCCCGTGACTTGTGGCCAGAACTCCACTTAGGCCTTTCTAGCGGAAAAGGGCTTGAACAATCCGCTTATGACGCGGCTAAAGCTGTTTTCCCCGGGGCGTCTGAAAGCGAGTTGCAAGCCGCTACTCAATATGTGATTTTTACATTTAGTAGCCAAGAGGCCAATGAAATGAGGGCGAGCAAAGGTCGCTGCATGAAACTTACTCACCATCAAATTGGGGATAGGGCGGTAGCTGGCATTGGCGTTGATATTACCGATTTGAAGGCCAATGAAAAAGGTCTATATCGTGCTAAGCGCGCTCAGGAAAATCTGATCGAAGTGCTAGAATACGGCTTGTTGATTATTAATGACGAGGGTGTCGTCACGCTTTTTAACGCCGCCTATAAGGAATATTGCCACTCTTTTAATGTCGATGTTCGCGTGGGTATGAAGATTCGAGAGCTAACGAAGTCTTTTGTCGACAGACGCTTGCTTGAGGGTGGAGAGATTTGGCCCAATGCGTGGGACCCAAAGCTTTTTTTGGACCGTCTGGGTGATGCAAAAACCCATACCCAAGAGTTTGACCTTAAAGACGGCCGTCATATCCTGATGCGTCAAAGCTACAGAAAGCTAGTCGGGAACATTGTTACGCTAACGGATGTAACCAAAATTAAGAAGGCCCAACTCAAAGCTGAGTCCGCGGAGCGGAGTAAGTCTGAGTTTCTCGCCAATATGAGCCACGAGATTAGAACGCCCATGAACGGCATTATGGGCATGGCGCAACTCCTTGAGCAATGTGCTCTTACTGAAAAAGAACAAAGCTTTGTTCAAATCATCCAGCGCTCTGGAGAAGCCCTACTGACCATCATCAATGATATTCTTGATTTTTCAAAAATTGAAGCTGGACGGGTGTCTTTGGAGCGTGTTGAGTTCAATCTCAGTAACAGTCTTCAAGATGTCGTGTCTTTGTTATCAATGGCTGCAGCAGATAAAGGTGTTGAGCTGATTTTCAATATGCAGCCTGATTTGCCAGAAGTCTATTTCGGCGACCCAGGGCGTCTTCGGCAAGTTATCACCAATATCTACGGGAATGCGGTAAAGTTCACGCGCAACGGTCATGTGTTCATCAATGTGTCTGGGGAATCCGTTGGCGACGTTGTTAACCTTGTCATTTCTATACAGGACACTGGCATTGGCATTTCGCCGTGCCAACTGGACGTTATTTTTGATAAGTTTCAGCAAGTCGACGGGAGTAAGACGCGCGAATTTGAGGGAACGGGATTGGGGCTTAGTATTGCAAAGCAACTGATTAACTACATGGGCGGCGACATCGTGGCAAAGAGTGAGATTGGAAAAGGGTCATGTTTCGAAGTCCGTCTGCCTTTGGCAGTGGCGCAAGAGAGAAATTTGCCTGCACCCGCAGAACAGGTATTCGCGGGATTAAAGGCCCTGATTATTGACGATAACCCGCTTAATTGCAGAATTTTGAAAGACCAATTGTCCTGCTGGGGTTGCAAATCCGCCTGTGTCGATTCCGCTAGCAAAGGAATTTTAGCCCTAGAGGCTGCTGCGAAAAAGAATATCACCATTGACTTAATTATTGTTGATTATCAGATGCCGGGCGAGACGGGTGACGTGTTTGTCCAGAAAATTCAGGCGCACACAGCGTTTAAATCTATACCCGTGATTATGCTCACATCCATTGTTGAAAGCGCATATGCTCAAAATTTGTTAGGACAGGGTGTAAGCGCCTGTGTCACCAAACCTTTCAATCATGGAGCACTCTACAACGCGATAAATAGTCTTTCGAGCCCTGCTAAAATGGCAGCGCCGGCTAAGCCTTCTCGCGCCGATACGGCCCCAATCGAGCAGACATCAAGTATCGCGCTACCGGCTCCAATTGCGCTGGTACCCGCAAGCATTCTTAACGCTCAAGACAGGGTTGATATTTTAGTGGCAGAGGACAATGAAATTAATCGTTTTTATATTGAGTATGTTCTCAAAGATCTCGGCGTGACTTATGAAATCGTTAATGATGGTCAACTGGCGGTAGAGGCGTTTCAAACACTCTCTCCTCGTCTGATTTTAATGGATATCTCAATGCCTGTAATGAATGGCTATCAGGCTACGCAGAAGATTCGAGCGCTAGAGGGGGATACGCCTGATCCAACGCCAATTATTGCCATTACGGCCCATGCGATGGAAGAGGACAGGCAGCGGGCTCTTGACAGCGGCATGAATGGACATATCACAAAACCTCTTGCAATTATGTCTATCAAGAAAGTTATTCGTAAATGGAACATCATTGATTATGACGGTCCGGTAAACATTTCAGCCGCTAGCTCGGCGTGACTGGCGCGTCCTAAAAGATATTTTTTCTCAGCCCGAGTTTGTAATCCATAATTCGGTCTTCGATTGTTTCTTGGTCAAGCGTGTCAAAATTGTCCTCGCGGTGAGGGTGAGGCGCCTTAGTGACTGAATCGTCCGCGTCATCTTGTTCCTGGGCGCTGAGTTCCTGCAGTCTCTCGCGTAAGTCGTCCGGTATCATGCTGCTGCGTAAGCCCAACTTATAGTCTGTGATGTGGTCGTCGATAATGTCTTTTTCATGCGTGCCGTAATCATCTGTGATGCTCTCGCGGCGGGCAATAGGCGGAGGTGTCAGCTGCGTTTCCGGATGACTTGGCTGATCGTGCATATCTGGATAAATATCGGGGGCTTGCGCTGATGCCTGATGAGCACGGCGATTTTGAGTAATTGAAAGGGCTGCTGCAATATCGCGGTAGCGTGTATCCATTTCGTCCATGGCAGACTGGCTTTCGAGGATTTGTTTTTGAGCAATCTCGAGTTGAAGTGTTTGGGCGTCAATTATTTTTTCAAGCCGTTCGCGCTCCAGTTCTCCGCCCGTGCGGGACTTGCGCAATTCGGTGACATCGCGTGCGGCACTCGTCACAATATCTTCTTTCACAAGAATTTGACGGGCTAAATCCTCAATTTGAGCCTCAAGGAGTATGATGCGATCATCTCGGCTGATGATGTTGAATTCATATTGTGTTTTGAATGTCGAAATATCCTGATGTAGGGCGACCATTTCGCCTTTCATTTGATTATTCTGTTTTTGCGCCTCATCCAGCGCGTGGCGTAAATCATAAGCCTCATCAGAAATCCGTTCACGCGCATTGCGGTGGTCTTCCAGGTCTATCTTTAGGCTTTCAACAATTTTGATGGCCTCTGCGCGAGAGGACTTTGTGTCCTCAAGATCATTGGTGAGATTGATCACGCGGTCACGCAGGACATTATTTTCCCGAATTTCGACTTCTGTAGTTGTTTTTTCGCGGTCAAGTTTAAGTGTGATGGCACTGATATCATTCGTCAGCTGGCGGATTTCGTGGTCACGCTCGGACAAGGCTTTCATGGCCTTCGCAAGATTGCCGTTCACCGTGTCATATTGAACGTTTATTTCTGCGAGGCGGCGGCGATGCTCATCAAGATCTGACTCAAGCAGCGCTGTTTGCCGCACGACTTCCTCAAGCTCTTTAGTTATAATGGCATTGCGCGCTTTGAGGCGGCGGTTTTCAGGTTCAATGCGTTCGAGTAAGGAGAAATCAACCTCCGCACGCTCGACAAATTGCATCAAACCTTGGACGCGCTGTTGCGCACGTCTATAGAGCGCGTCACCATTTTCAATATCCGACGTTATACGCGAGACATCAAGGCGTAGTTCGCCAACGTTTGCACGCCCGCCTTTGATGGGGCGCGTGAAGTCCATGTCGGCGTAAGGATCTTTTTGCGCGGCTGATTTTTGCGGCGAGGGCTGGGAGGTCTCTTTCACAAGTGCCTTTGCGGTTGGTTCAATGTCGCGTTCAGAGTTCGTCGGGGTTACGTCCACTTGCGGCGCATCATCTTTTATTTCTGCCGAAAAATCTGGAGCCTTATAACTTGAAGCGCCTCCCACGAGGAAGGCGGTCCCGCCGATTTGCCTGCCGATATCGGCGCGTGTTTCTGCTTCAGTGGGGCGAGAGATTTTTGTCGTAAATGACGGATCATTCTTGAGCGTATTATTTGTTTTGGCAGCAGGCGTATCATCAAAGCTTGGGGATACAGGCGCAAGCGGGGTGCGAACTTGCGTTACTATCTCTTCCGCAGGGGCGGCTGTATCGGATGTGTTTGTCGGCACGTCGCTATCTTTATCTGTTGAGCGGCGGTCGGGTATGGGTTCATTGCGCAGTTCTGCCAATTTCACACGATGAGCGCGCTCCTCTTTCGCCAAAAGCTCGAGAAACTCAGCTTTGCGGCTTACAATGTCCGCTTCCGAAAGCTCAACGCTCGCGTCGCTCTCACTCATTAACCCCGCTACTCCTACTGAACGGCTCGATTTAGAACCAGTATGCCTTTTGAATTTGGACGCGCTTTGGATTTTCTTCAAAAAGTTCATTCTGAGCCAGTCCCCATAGAAAAATTACGAAAGAATCACGCCCGTTTCTTCCCGCTCTGTAGTGGAAGTTTATGCTTAATAGAGTCTTAATATAGTGTCCTTGGCCCTTAAAAGCTGGCTTTGCAGCCAGTTTTTGAGGTTGTGCCGCACTATGAACGGCCAATCTTGGTTTGAGCCTATGGCACCGCTTGACGCTAGGGCCGTATGACCGCATTAACGCACGTTCAAAATCACACTTATGAGGATGCGCGCCGTTATAAGGACAGCGCGCCGCGCAGAACTAAGGAACGGTTATGACACACGCATTTATATTTCCAGGGCAAGGCAGCCAATCAGTGGGTATGGGCAAAGACCTTGCAGACGCTTTTCCATCAGCGCGAGCCGTATTTGAGGAGGTTGATGACGTGCTTAATCAAAAACTGTCTGACATTATGTGGACGGGGCCCGAAGACGCGCTGACACTGACATCAAACACACAGCCAGCCTTAATGGCCTGCTCGCTCGCCGCTATGGCAGCTCTTAAGGCGGAGTTTGGCGTTGACGTGGCCTCTGCAAAATATGTGGCGGGGCATTCGCTGGGCGAATATTCAGCGCTATGCGCGGTGGGCACGCTAACGCTTGCGGATACGGCGAGGCTTCTGCGTTTACGCGGCGATGCTATGCAAAAGGCAGTGCCTGTTGGTGCAGGCGCTATGTGCGCGCTTCTCGGCGCGTCAGTAGAGGATGCTGAAGCTGCTATTAACGCAGCTCAAAAACTGGGTATCTGCCAAATCGCTAATGACAATGCGACAGGGCAGATCGTGCTCTCAGGCGAAGTCGCAGCGGTCGAAGCTGCTGCTCAGTTCGCGCGTGAGGCAGGCGTCAAAAAAGCCGTTATTTTGCCTGTTTCCGCGCCGTTTCATTGCGATATGATGGCCCCTGCGGCAACGGCGATGCGCGATGCGCTTATGGATACGACGCTCTTGGCCCCGTTGGTACCACTGGTTAATAATGTGACCGCGCGGCCAACGTCTGACGCCGAACAGATTATGCATGATCTTGTCAGTCAGGTGACGGGCCGTGTTCGTTGGCGTGAGTCAATTGAGTGGATGGCCGGTGACGGCGAAATTACGACTTTCGCTGAACCAGGCTGCGGTAAAGTTTTGACTCAAATGCTCAAACGCATTGTCAAAGACGTGCCTGGTAGCGCGCTCAATTCACCTGAAAGTCTCGAAGCTTTCGCAATGTCATTAAAGTAATTGACCGTAAAATAAATGGGCCAGAAAAAGGAAAGATATGTTTGATCTCACAGGAAAACGCGCACTCATAACGGGGGCCACAGGGGGGCTGGGCGGAGATATTGCGCGCAAACTTCACGCGCAAGGCGCGCATGTCGCCTTGTCAGGAACCCGTGCAGAAAAGCTTGAAGAGCTTGCGCATAATCTCGGCGAGCGCGCGGCCGTTACGCCTTGTAATCTTTCCGACGGTGACGCAGTTGATAGCTTGGTCGCAACCGCGGGCGAAGCGCTTGGCGGCGGTATTGATATCCTTGTTTCAAATGCGGGCCTTACTCGAGATGGGCTTTTGATGCGGATGAAGTATGAGGACTGGGAGCTAGTGCAGCGGGTTAATCTTGATGCCTATTTCCGTTTATCTAAGGCCTGCATGCGCCCGATGATGAAAGCGCGCTGGGGCCGTATTATCGGTATTACATCCATTGTTGGCGTAACGGGAAACCCCGGACAAACGAATTACGCTGCGTCTAAGGCCGGTATGATTGGTTTTACAAAATCTTTGGCCATGGAAGTGGCGTCGCGCGGCGTGACAGCGAATTGCGTTGCGCCTGGTTTTATTACCTCACCTATGACAGACGAACTGAATGAGGCGCAAACAGCGGCAACTCTAGCTAAAGTACCAATGGGCAAGCTGGGCGAGGGCGATGACATCGCCAACGCTGTGCTTTACTTGGCGTCCGAGGAAGCTGGCTATGTCACAGGACAAACACTGCATGTGAATGGCGGCATGGCCATGATTTAAAAGGGAAAATTACCCCCAACACCCTTCGTCACAGGCTCTAGTCAGGCTTGCGAATCCGTGTTAGTCACGCCTCAAGCGAATTAAAGGGTTGTTTTTCACCGAAAAATTCTTATTTGCCACAAGCAGCAGTCACCAGGTTGGTGACGTCGGAAAAAGGATTATATATGTCTGATGTGTTTGCACGCGTAAAAAAAATGGTTGTCGAGCATCTCGACGTTGAAGAAGATAAGGTGACAGAAAAGGCTCACTTCATTGACGATCTCGGCGCAGATAGCCTTGATAATGTTGAGCTGGTGATGGCGTTTGAAGAGGAGTTCGATATCGAAATCCCTGAAGATGCTGCTGAGCATCTGCAAACTGTCGGCGATGCCGTTAAGTTTATTTCTGAAAAAGTCGGTTAATTACTGACGTGGCGCGGCGGGTTGTCGTTACAGGCTTAGGTCTTGTTACGCCCGTCGGTTGCGGCGTAGAAACTGCGTGGTCGAATTTGCTGTCTGGGAAATCAGGTGCACAAAGAATTGACCACTTTGATGTTAGCGATCTGGGTTGCCAGATCGCTGCTCTTGTCCCCCGAGAGGACGGACATGGGCAAAAGGCCGATATTCAAAATGGCCTGTTTGACCCTGATGCGGTCATGTCTTCGCGCGATAGAAAGCGAATTGACGATTTCATTCTCTATTCCATTGCCAGTGCTGATGAGGCGTTAAAAGACGCGGGATGGTCTCCATCTGAGCTTGGCGATGACGCGCAAGCACGCTCTGGCGTATTATTCGGTTCTGGTATCGGCGGCTTGCAAACGACCTATGAAGCCTCTATTACCCTTGCCGAGAAAGGGCCTCGCCGTCTAAGTCCCTTTGTTGTGCCGGGTATGCTCATTAATCTAGCATCTGGACAAATCTCTATTCGCCACGGCCTGAAGGGCCCCAACCATTCTGTTGTAACAGCCTGCGCGACCGGCGCCCACGCTATTGGTGACGCGGCCCGACTAATTCAGCGCGGTGATGCCGATGTCATGGTCGCCGGCGGCGGAGAAGCTGCCGTTTGCCGTCTCGGCATAGCCAGCTTTGTCGCCTGTCGCGCGATGACAACGGGATATAATGATGAGCCAAAAAAAGCGTCACGCCCCTATGATGCGGGACGCGATGGCTTTTTGATGGGTGAGGGCGCCGGCGCGCTTGTGCTTGAAGAATATGAACACGCCGTTGCGCGCGGCGCAAAGATTTATGCCGAGTTTAAAGGGTACGGCTTATCGGGTGATGCCTATCATATCACAAGTCCTGCGCCAGATGGGGACGGCGGATATCGCGCCATGAAAGCCGCGCTTCGTGACAGCGGCTTGGATATTGCTGATATTGGTTATGTCAACGCTCACGGAACATCAACGCCTTTGGGCGACGAGATTGAAATTCGCGCTGTTGAGAAGCTATTCGGAGAAAAATCAAAAGACATTCTTTTGTCTTCAACCAAATCCGCGACAGGTCATCTGCTTGGCGCTGCGGGAGCTATTGAAGCCGTATTCTCCATTCTCGCGGTAAGAGACGGCAAAGTGCCTCCAACGCTGAACTTAGATAACCCTTCCGTGGAGACTGAGATTGATCTTGTTCCCAATACAGCAAAAACACAGCCTTTGAAGGCGGCCATGTCCAATTCATTTGGCTTTGGCGGAACAAATGCCGCCGTGATTTTTGCGGCAGTGCCGTAAGGAAATGGCAAAAGGCGAGTTTAAAAAAACTGTTGAAAGACATAAGGGTGAAGAGATTGTTTCGCCTGTAAAAACGCAGCGCATGACCTTAGTTGTGATGGGATTAATGGTCTTTGTCACGCTATTTGGCGGGCTCTTATTCGCGTTCTATAACTTTATGAAATATCGCTATGTGCGAACGGGGCCCTTAATTGAGACGGCTGTATTTACGGTGCCGCAGGGCGCAGGCCTATCCTCACTTTCTGGAAAGCTAGAGGCAGAAGGGCTTATTGACAGCGCGGTGATGCTTAAGCTTAACGCAAAATTTACTGGTATTGGCGGCGCTTTGAAAACGGGGGAGTATTCCATTGAAGCGGGTGCGAGCATGAAGGACGTCATTGACATTTTTGAGAGCGGTAAGACTGTGCTCTACCCTTTGACATTGCCCGAGGGCATGACGAGCGCGCAGATGATGCGCATCATAGAGGCGGCAGAGACTCTCTCTGGGAAGATGCCGCCAACACCTCCAGAAGGCTCGCTCCTGCCCGAAACATATATGCATCCACGTGGGATGAGCCGCGCCGCTTTGGTCGCCAAAATGAAAGAGGCTCAAACGGAGCTTATCGACCGTTTGTGGGAGACGCGCCAAGAAGGATTGCCCATCAAGACGAAAGCCGAGGCGATTAACCTCGCGGCCGTCGTCGAGAAAGAAACAGGCGGCGGGCATGAAGTCGAAAAGGTCGCTGGCGTGTTTATAAACCGCCTTAACAAAGGTATGCGCCTACAGTCTGACCCAACAATTATTTACGGTATTAGCCAAGGTGAAATTCTGCGCGGGCGGGATGGAAAGCAGCGCGGGTTGCGGCGCTCCGAGATTGACCGTAAGACGGATTGGAATACTTATCAGATTGATGGCCTACCGAAGACGCCGATTTGCAATCCAGGCGCAAGTTCTATTGCTGCTGTGCTCAACCCTGCGCAGACAGATGCGCTCTTCTTCGTAGCAGACGGCACAGGCGGCCACGCCTTTTCCCAAACCTATGCAGAGCATAACAAACATGTTGCAAAATGGCGCGTGATTGAGCGTCAAAAAAAGCGCCAAGGAAATTAGATATGAGCGAAATCGAAAAGCTGAAGTCTAATCGCCGTGGATTGATGATTGTTCTATCGTCCCCCTCTGGCGCGGGCAAGACAACGCTTACGCGTAAGCTATTGGCATCGCATGAGGATATGTCGATGTCAGTGTCAGCAACAACCAGAAAGCCGCGGCCCGGCGAGGTTGCTGGCGATGACTACTACTTTGTAACGAAAGACAGTTTTGCGAAGATGGTAGAACGCGAAGATTTTCTGGAGCATGCAAAAGTTTTTGATAATTATTATGGCACGCCGCGCGCTCCCGTCGAAGCGGCGTTGATGGATGGTCGGGATGTGATTTTTGACATTGATTGGCAAGGCGCGCAGCAACTTGAGCAGACTGCCGTTGAGGACTTAGTAAAGATATTCATCTTACCTCCTAATATGCGCGCACTTGAATCGCGGCTTCGCACCCGCGCGCAAGATAGCGATGATGTTATCGCCAAACGCATGTCAAAGTCCGAAGCCGAAATTAGCCATTGGTCAGAATATGATTACATAATTGTCAATGAGGATATCGACACGGCGCTAGCCGAACTTGAGTCGATTGTTATGGCCGAGCGCATGAAACGCCGCCGCCAAACTTGGCTTGGGCCGTTCATTAAATCACTTGTTGAAGGCGGTTAGGCGGCATTCACTACATAGTCTGTCAGCGTTTGAAATTGCGCTGGCGTTAATTCTTCAGGCCTCTGCTGGCTGTCTACACCGCAAGTCTCGCACCATGTTTGCACATCAACATTATACTTGGTCGCAATATTTTTCAGTGATTTTCGGAGCATTTTTCGTCTCTGCCCAAACGCTGCTTTTGTGACCTCGCCAAGCGTTGTGAGATGCGAGTAGCGATTTGATGCCTCAAGCACATTCAACACAACAACGGCGCTGTCCACTTTGGGTGGCGGGCTGAACGCATGAGCCAGCACAGTAAAAGCATAATCCACTTCGCAGACGGATTGAGATAAGATTGCAAGCCGACCGTAACCGCTATCGCCCACTTTTGCGACAACGCGTTCCGCCACCTCCTTTTGAAACATCAAAACAGCGCGGGTCCAGAATATGGGTTCGGCCGTAAGCCAATTTATCAGCAGTTTTGTGCCAACATTATAAGGTAGGTTTGCTGCAATTTTAATCTCTGCTGCTGCGCCGTCATTTTTTGCCTCGGCGACCATATCTATTTTCAGCGCGTCGCCGTCAATGACCCTAAGGCGTTTGCCTGACGCGGCCCCGACATCGGCTAAGGCAGGAAGAAAGCGGTCATCCATTTCTATGGCGATAACCTGCTCCGCGCCTTCTTTTAAGAGAGACCGTGTCAAGCCACCTGGCCCAGGGCCGACTTCGAATACAGTCACATTGTTAAATGGCGTCACGAGCCGCGAAATTTTATCGGTAATATTCATATCCAAAAGGAAATGCTGTCCGAGTTTTTTATTCGCATAGAGGTGATATTGTTTGACTACCTCGGTTAGTGTTGGGAGTGTTTCAATCATGTTTAGCCCTGTTTACGGCTATTTCGCGCGCAGATTTGATCGCTGCAATTAGGCTATCTGCGCGGGCCATGCCTTTGCCGGCTATGTTAAATGCCGTGCCGTGGTCTGGTGACGTGCGCACAATCGGCAAGCCGAGGGTGATGTTGACACCGCCGTGAAAATCGAGAGTTTTGACAGGGATGAGGCCTTGATCGTGATACATCGCCAAAACGCCGTCATAACCCTCGCGGGCCTCTGCATGAAATAACGTATCCGCGGGCTGCGCGTCAGTGGCGTTAATGCCCATATCGCGCAGAGCCTGCGCAGCAGGGTTGATGATATCAATTTCCTCTCGCCCGAGCGCTCCAGACTCGCCCGCATGCGGGTTGAGGCCCGCCAGCGCGATACGCGGCGCGGCTATTCCAAAATCTCGTATTAGGGCGCTATGCATGACTCTTCCTGTTTTTATAATGGTTGCAGCCGAGAGCTGCGCGGCCGCATCTTTGAGGGGAAGATGAACCGTTGTCAGCGCAACGCGAAGGCCCGCCGACGCAAGCATCATTACAGGGCCTCGAGGACCTTGTTGAGCCGAGTCTTTGGTGAGGGCCCCTAGATATTCTGTGTGACCAGGATGTGTGAATCCTGCACGGTAAAGCAAGTCCTTGGAAATAGGATTTGTGACAAGGGCGGCTGCTTGACCCAATAGGCAAAGCGATACGCCGCTCGCAATTGAATCCGTGATGAAGCCAGCTTGGGCCCTCGATGGTGTGCCCGGCGTAATTTTGCCCGTACGGCCTTGGTCAAGAACAGGGAGGGCCGTTCCGAAAGCTTTGGTGCTTTGGGCAAGCTCGTTGATTCTCATAGGGGCGCCCATGCCAAGCCGTGCTGCGGCCTCTTCCATCACGGACATTGGCGCAATGACAGCGAAGGCATGGTCAATCTGATCTTGAAGTGCCGTCCAAGCCTTAAATGTAATTTCAGGGCCGATACCCGCGGGGTCGCCCATTGATAAGACAAGGGGCGGCAAGGTCATTGGCGAGAGCGTAGCGGTTGAAGGCAAGAGCCTTAGCGCATCATGATTGTGGCTTGACGACGTAAATCGCGTAGGTGACGTTTAGACGCTTGCGCGAGCTGCTGATCCATCAACCGTTCTTCAATTTCTGTACGCGTTGGAATATTGGATCCCGTAACTGTGCGTTCGCAAACCATAAGCGCCACAGCTCCGGAGGCTGTGCTGATAGGAGCTGAGAGCTCGTTCACGCCCGTTGTTGCGAGTATGGCCGTTATTTCTTCGCTCATGTCAGAGTCTTTGACTTCGCCCATATCGGCCGTCTTGAGGCCTTCCACGGATTTTATGTCCTCCTCAAGCGTCTTGCAGCTGGTCAATGAAGGTTTGAGCGCAATAAGCTGCTCGGTTGCAGCCGAAAGCGCCGTCTCGTTATCCGCTGGCAGATTGACTTGTTTTAATTTATAGACGGTCTCAGATTTTGCAATTCTTTCGTCAAGTTTAGCGATAACATATACGCCGCCCGGCACTTGGATGGGGTCAGAAATTTCGCCCTTCTCGAGGGTCGCAAGAGCGGCGTCAACTTCGGGGCGCAGTTCGCCTTCGCGTACCCAGCCAACGTCTCCGCCTTTGGCTGAGGAGGGCGCGGATGAAAATTGCTGCGCAAGCAGAGTAAATGGTGCGCCTTGTTCGGCCTGTATTTTCATCGCGCGACCACCTTCCATGGCGCCTTCCATGCCGCCCACTTCGGGTGTGGCTTCAATGTAAATTTCTGCGACACGGATGCTTGGCTTCTCTGCATTTAGGCTTTGACGTGAAAGGTTTTCATCAATTTGGGCGTCACTGATACGAATGCGTGATCCAAACAGACCATTTACGATTCGCTGCCAAGCAATCTCAGAGCGGACTTGGTCGCGCAATGTGTTGATATTAATGCCTGCTTGTGCAAGCTGCTGCACGACTTCATTAGGGTCAAGTCCATTGCGTCCAATCAGACGCGCGACAGAACGATTCACTTCAGCATCTGAAATCGATTGTTCGAATTTTGTACTTTCTTGCAGTTGAATATGCTCATCGATCAGGTTTCTAAGCGCAGTTTGCTGGAGGCGGGCTAAGGTGGCCTCGTCGCGTTCTGCACCAGTTGTTGCAAGCATGAACAATACGCGTTGCTGCAAATCATGGGTCGTTATGATGTCGTCATTAACAACAGCAGCAATGCCGTGGCTAAAGGGGCTTTGCTGAGCTTGGGCACTAACGCCAATTGCCGAAGTCATAAGGGCCGCGAGCAGTGATGTTTTAAATTTTGTTTTGCGTATCATTACGATTATCCGTTGTTTCGTGACTATATAGCCGATTTGCGCGCTAAGGCAATAAATCCGCGCACAGAATGGCCTAAAGATTTTCAAGCAGTTTAGCCGTTTTATGGGGGAGCAAAGATTAAATTTCCGTCAGTGTGCAGTCGCCCAAACCGCCTAACCATCTTCAATGCGGGCAAGATAGGCGACCCCTAAAAATAGGACAAGAATCGGTACGGTCCAGCTGGCGGCTATGATGGACAAAGTCTGGGCCTGTCCAAATGCGCCGAACAGATTATTGAAAAAGAAGACGAAAAACCCAGTGGCCGCCCCTGCGAGCATGAGGCGAAACACACCGCCCGAGCGCATGTTTCCCATCGATACGCCAGCCGCTATAACGGTCAAAGCGATAAGCATGAGCGGAAGAGACAAGAGCTTGTGCCATTGCAGCCGCAGGCCTATTGTTGAAAAGCCTGCATTTTGCGAAGCAGTAATTTGCTCTGGTAGAGCCCAGAATTGCGCTTTTCGGGTTTTCTTATCGTACTCGCTCAGGTCAGAAACCGTAAGCTGGGTTGGGATGCTACTCGATAAAGCCCGTTCAAAGGCGCTGTCTTCCGAGTTTTTTACGACACCACTGAGTTGCCAGTAACCTGTCTCGGTGAGACTCGCCGTGAGTGCGTCAATGCGGTGCGAGTAACGCGTTGTAACTGCGCTTTGTCCTGCTTCATTGTCTTCTAAAGCGTAATAATAAAAAGTCACATCGTGCAGAGTTCGCGGGTCACGCGGATATAAGTTGCCATGTATAACGACTTGCTGAGTTGGCGAACCTTCGCGCAGCCAGACCTCCTCAGCGAGTTCCGAGGGGCGAGCGCTAATTATGTTGTCGGCAGCTCCATCGGTTTGCGCGGCTTTGATGATAATGCCTTGATACTTTTCCATTGATTTGGCGGCGAGTGGATTGAAAACGGCTGTCCATATAATGCCGATCGCAGCGCTGACCATGATAGCAGGCCCGATAAATCGCCACGCCGACAGTCCTGAGGCTCGCAGGACGACTAATTCACTGCGTTTATTGAGTCCATAAAGTGCGCCCATGACACCAAATAAAACAACAAAAGGAATTGTTTCTTCAATCAACAGCGGGATTTTCAGCAGGGTAAGGCCCGCAAGCTGCAAGAGAGTAAACTCGCCTTCATCGCCAAAATTGCGTGTCGCCTCTACGAAATCAACCAGCATGATGATGGCTGTAACAATCAAAAAAGCTAAGGCGATGCTCTTAAAGACGCGCCCGGCGATATAGCGCGAAACGAGCCTCATGTGGACGCCGCTCCTGATTGAGATACGAGCTTTTGTGCCAGAATTTCTCGCGCGGCGACTTTGCGGCGGCGAGCAAATGGTTTGCGGGTCCAGCGCCGCCGGCTGAGCAGATACGCGCCGCAGAAAAGGCTTAGCCCAATCGGCAAGCCATATTGCAGCGCGTTCAAAGCCCGCTCGCCCTCTGCGGCTGAGGTTAGCGCAAAACCAATCAGCCGAATGATGAAGCCAGTCACAGCGCAGGCTGCAATTTTTCGGCCATATCCCGTTCGCTGATATTCTCCGCGTACAAGAAAGGCCAGGGCCAGAAGGGTTAAGGCAATGTTGTAAATGGGGGCCGAAAGCCGTGCGTGACCTTCAGCGATTGACTTTCTTATACCCTTTGGGTTAGCGCGCTCTCGGTCAGTAGGATTTAAAAGCTCGTGCAGATATTTGTCTGATGTTTTAAGCCGCAACACAGGGTCCATCGCCATAATATCTGTTAGGTCGATGATATGAGTTTCAAACTCAATCAAATCTAGCGTATCTAACTCTGTTAATGTTTGAATATTACCGTCTTTAAGCGCCAATAAAGTGCGGCCATTGAAGTTACTAATTTGTCCAGATTTTGCTATGTGGGTGAGAGGTTCAATAGCGCTGCGGGCGTCATAAATCAGCACGTCCTGCATTTCGCCAGAAGCCTTTATCTCGCGTGCGTAAACCGTCACCCCTGTAGCGGGTTGAATAAATTCTCCCGGGCGCAGCATTTGCGCGGCAATATCCGTGCGTACATCCAGCAGAGCCGCGCGCATGGTGCGAAAAGAGAGCGGCTGGAGCCAGAGGTTGATCAATAAGTGGGCAATCATAGCCATCGTAGCAAGCCGTAATGCAGGACTGGCGATTTGGCTGGGACTCATGCCCGAGGCCTTGGCCACAACAAGTTCGCTATCAACATTCAGGCGGTTGAGCGCAAACATCATCGCCATGAAAACTGCGAGCGGCATGATTATAGACACAAGTTGGGGCAAGGCCAAAACGGTCACCTTTAGGAAAACAAAGGCGGATTGCCGATTTTCAACAATCAGGTCAATTGTTGAGAGACTTTGGGTGAGCAGGGCTAAGGTCGCGAGAGCCGACAGCGATATCACGAGCGGCCAAAAGGCTTGGCTGCGAAAATAGCGCTGCAGGAGTGTCATCTCGTGTCGGCCTTATACTATGAGCGATTTTGTGACAAAATCGCCCGTGTCGGTGGATTATCCTTCTAATCCACCCTGTCTTGGTTTACCACTCACCAAAACATAAATAACGGCCCCATTAATTGAACAGCCGCCCGTATGGAGACCTCAATGCCAGATAATTTCACTGTAAGCTTTACCGCCGATGCGCTCGCGAAATCTGGCACATCAATTGTTCCTGTATTTAAGAGCGGCAAGGCGTTCGGCGCAGCGCAAGACATAGTTAAAAGTGAAGGCTATAAGGCCGCAGCAAAGGCAGCGGGCTTTAAGGGCGAAAAGGGCAGCCAATTCACGCTCTACGCGCAGGACGGAAATGAGACAGGCGCTATTCGTTTTGTCGGCGCAGGAAAGCTCGATAGCTTTAATGCAGAAATGTTTGCCGCGCGCGCTATAAAGCCGCTGCTGACCTCGGGCGAAACAACTGTGACCTTCCAGCTTGGCGGCTTAGAGATAACGCCAGATGACTGCGCACGTGCCGCCGTTGGTGCGCGCCTGTCAGGCTACCGTTTTGATATCTACCGTACAAAGCTTGCGGCTAATAAAAAGAATAGCGTCAAGCGCATCAAAGTGTCCTGCACAGAGACGGCGGCGGCCAGGAAGTCATATACTAACTTCCACGGCCCGATTTGCGACGGCACAGTGCTGGCGCGCGATCTCGTCAATGAACCGCCCAATGTGATTTACCCTAAAGCCTATGCTGACCGCATCAAGCCTTTCAAAGACCTAGGCATCAAGGTCGAAGTGCTCGGCGAGGCGCGCATGGCCAAGCTCGGTATGCACGCGCTATTAGGTGTGGGGCTGGGGTCAGAGCGCGAATCACAAATGGTCATCATGACTTGGGACGGCGGAAAAAAAGGCGACAAACCTGTCTGCCTCGTCGGCAAAGGCGTGACGTTTGATACAGGCGGCATTAGCCTCAAGGGCGGTAATGGTATGTGGGATATGAAGGGCGATATGGGCGGCTCGGCGGCGGTTGTTGGCGCGATGCACGCGCTCGCGGCCCGCAAAGCGAAAGCCAATGTTATCGGTATTGTCGGCCTTGTTGAAAATATGCCAGATGGCAAAGCGCAGCTGCCGGGCGATATAGTTAAGTCAATGTCGGGCCAAACAATTGAGGTCCAAAACACAGACGCCGAGGGGCGCCTTGTTCTCGCTGACGCGCTGCACTATGCCGTCACGAAATATAAG
>CAKZTE010000095.1 GCA_937923115.1 uncultured Caulobacterales bacterium
TAAAATTAGACGAAATTTGTGTCATTTATACAACATGCAGGAAATTATTGCGCTCCGATAGTATCGACACATTGTTTTTGCGCAAATATTGCGGCAATCAGTTTGAGATCAAGTTAAAAGATCCAATCCAGAAAATTCTGGAATAACCTAAGGAAATATTCATGTCCCACTTCTCCTTGAAGTCCACACTCGCGATGACGGCGTCTACCGCCCTTTTGGCGACGATGTTGGCTACTCCTACATATGCTCAAAGCAGCGATACTAGCGTCATCACTGACGAAATCATCACAATCGGTACACGTCGTCAGGCTCGCTCTGCGGCTGACACACCTGCACCTGTTGATGTTATCTCTGGCGTTGAGTTCACGAACCAAGCGGTTGGCGATATTGGCGACCTTCTTCGTAACGTCGTTCCGTCTTATAACGTGAACAGCCAGCCCATCTCTGATGCGGCGACAATTATCCGTCCGGCTAACCTTCGCGGTCTCTCGCCTGACAACACACTTGTCCTCGTAAATGGCAAACGCCGTCACCGCGGTTCAGTTATCTCATTCCTCGGCGGCGGCATCAGCGATGGCGCGCAAGGCGTTGACGTTTCTGTCTTCCCGTCAATGGCGCTAAAGCAAGTCGAAGTTCTACGCGACGGCGCGTCATCACAATATGGTTCAGATGCGATTGCGGGTGTTATTAACTTCGCGCTTAAAGACGCCTCTGAGGGCGGCATGGTTGAAGCCTCTTGGGGCCAGACATATGAAGGCGACGGCGACGTTTATAAAATCGGCGCGAACATTGGCCTCCCCCTTGGTGAGCGCGGCTTCGTAAACATCACAGGTGAATATGGCGAGACCAAAGGCACCGTGCGCGCAGCGCCGCGTACCGACGTTACCGCTCTTGTTGCTGCGGGTAACACGGCGGCGGCTGATAACCTTGCCATTAACACTTACACTGATGAGTTTGCACAATATTGGGGCACACCTGATGTTGATGACGAGATTAAACTTTTCGTCAATGCGGGTATAGAACTCACTGACACTGTCGAAGCTTACGGCTTTGGTAACTATAATGAGCGCACAGCGACGGGCGGTTTCTTCTATCGTAACCCAACAAACCGCGGCGGTGTTTACCGCGGCCCGACAATCAATGGCGGCCCTTCTGTGCTCGTTGGCGATCTTGACGGCGTTGGCGTTGGCGGGGAATGTCCTGCTGGCATCCCGCTGATTAACGGCGGCCTTATCCCCGATCCAGACGTTCTTGCGCAAGTCACAGCCGACCCAAATTGCTTCTCATTCGTAGAAACAATTCCAGGCGGTTTCGTGCCGCGTTTTGGTGGTAACAATACTGATATGTCAGCAACGGGCGGTTTCCGCGGCGAAGTTGGCGGACTAGGCTATGACCTTTCAGCGTCATGGGGCGAGTCAGACACTGACTTCTTCATCCGCAACACACTTAACGCTTCACTCGGGCCAGATTCGCCCCGTGATTTCGTACCCGGTGCCTATAAGCAGACAGAAATTGGCGCTAACGCTGACTTCAACTTTGGTATCCCTGTCGAAGGTTGGTCCTCTGACCTTAACGTCGCGTTTGGTGGTGAATACCGCGAAGAAACATTCGCTATCACAGCCGGTGACCCCGCGTCATTCGCGCTTGGTCCGCTCGTAAGCCAAGGCTTCTCATCAAGCTCAAACGGCTTTGGTGGTTTCTCGACGTCTCAAGAAAACAGCCAAGATAATATCGGCATTTACGGCGAGCTTGAAGCTGACATCTCAGATGAGCTCACATTGCAAACTGCGGTGCGTTACTCTGATTACTCAGCCTTTGGCGACTCGCTTGATTATAAGATTGCGGGTCTATACCGCATTGGCGATAATCTGACACTGCGGTCAACTTACTCAACGGGCTTCCACGCGCCGTCTGCGGGTCAAGCCACAGTCACAAACGTGACCACTCAGAACCTTGATGGTGTTTTGGTTGACCAAGGCACGATCCCGCTAACAACAGCGCCTGGACAAGCAGCGGCTGACTTCCTTGAAGATCAGTTCGGTGAGCGTCCAACACTCGGTACAGAGAAAGCGAAAAACTTCTCTGCTGGTGTCGCTTTTGATACAGGTGCTATTGCTTGGACCTTTGATTACTTCAATATCAAAGTTAAGGACCGGATCGCTCTATCAGCAAACATTGGCTTCATCGAAGCGTTGGATTTTATTGCGGAGCGTGACGGCGTCGCAAATTATGACAACTCAAATGTTGCCAATGCTCTGACATCTCTGGCGAGCGCGAACTCTATCGTTCGTAGTGATTATGTAGGGTTTGAAGACCTGACTCAGTTCCGTTTCTTCACAAACTCATTCTCGACCAAAACACAAGGTCTTGATATCGTTGCACGGGCTCCGCTTGATTTTGGTCAAGACGGCACAACATCAGCTGTTCTTGCGGCTAACTACACGAAGACGGATGTAACTGATTTGGGCGTCGTCGCTCCGATCAATGACACGCGACGTCGTGCTCTGGAAGAGCTTCTGCCAAATTGGCGCGGCAACCTAACACTCAATCACGAGCAAGGTATGTGGCGTGGTCTGCTGCGGGCTAACTATTACGGTCCATGGTTTGACACAGGTAACGGCTTTGCGGTTGGAGGCGAATTCCTCTTTGACGCAGAAATCGCGGCCAATGTCTACGAAGGTGTTGATCTTATCTTTGGTGTTCAGAACCTTCTGGACAACTACCCAGATGAAAACCCAGGTCAAGGCGGTTCAGGCCAGCTTTACCCAGAAGCCGCTCCCTTTGGCTTTAATGGTGGTCAATACTACGTCAAAGCGCGCTACACATTCTAGCTTGCTGACAGACAACATTAAGAAGCCCCCGCCGAAAGACGGGGGCTTTTTTGTGCCTGCTCTAAACCTGGGGGTTTACCATGCGCCGAGATCAGAGAGTTTGCCTCGTAATGAAGAGGGCAGTTCCAATCCGCCGCTATGCGAGGTCACATCAGCAGGGGCGTCTTCGGGCTTCAGATAGCGCCAACCTTGAAACGGGCGTTTAGGCGTTGGAATTACGGGAATGACTTTTGGCGTCATTAATATCGCGCAGCGGCGAACACCATCGCGTCCGCGCACCTCCTCAAGGCCGATAATTTCATTTCGGCATTGGATTTGGCCTTTTATGACCCAATAAATTGACCCCCCATCCAGAAGCGCGTCAACTTGTTTCGGAAACATACGCGTCACATGCTCATGAACCGCCGCTAATCCTCGCGCCTTACGTTTACGAACGACATGGCGCTGCCACGCCTCTAGGGTTTCAATGCTCTCTGAACCCACGGATAGTTTTTGAAGATGAATCGTCATGCCTTAATTACGCACAATTGCGCGTAAAGGACGAGTCTTGATGTCATTTAAAACCTGTCCTAATTGCGCCATAATCAAACGTAAACGCCTGAAAGAGCGTATGCTGTGAGCGGCACATTTTCGTCACGCTTTTGTAAGGTCGCAGTAAGGCAACATTAAATCTGAAAGGCGATCACCATGCGCGCATTGTTTTTGACACTCCTAAGCTTCGTCTTTTTTGCTATGATGGGCCAAACTTATGCACATGCGCAGCTGCGCCCAATGGTCTATACGGATAAAATTATCGACGCGCCGATTGAAACCGTCTGGCAAGATTGGACAACATCAGAAGGACTCGAGAGCTTCTTCGCACCAAAAGCTATCGTTGAGGCCCGGCCAGGGGGTGCTTATGAGATTTGGTTCGCCCCGGATGCCCCCGCAGGTCAACGCGGGGCTGAAAACGGGATTATTATTGGCCTTCAAACATCAAATGACGGGCCGCGGATGATAAGTTTCACTTGGGCCATGCCGCCTTATATGGAAGACATACGTCCACATATGACCGTTGTGCAACTTTGGTTTGTTCCCCAAAGCAGCCGCAAAACGCGGCTACGCCTTTTTCATACTGGCTTTGGTGATACAAAAGCGTGGCAAGAGGGGCGCGATTATTTCGCAAAGACATGGCCCGAGGTTTTAACCCGATATGCCAAGCATGTTGATGATAACGCCGCCGCTACTGCGCGATAAGATAGTCAATCAGCGCAAGCGCCTCTTCGCTATCCCATTCCACTTCGCCGGGAATACGCGCCACTTCGCGGCCATCGCGGTCATAAAGAACCGAGGTTGGCAGTCCAGGAAGCTTTAGCTGGCCCGTCAGGCGGTAGCTACTGTCATGCCAGCTTTGCAGGCTACGGATATCATTGTCTTCAAGCCAGTCCTTGGCCTCCGCTGCCGTGCGATCAAGGCTGATGGGCACAACCACAAAGTCGGGACTGCCCCGCATTTTTTGTAGGCGATCGAGTGACGGCATTTCCGCGATGCAAGGCGGGCACCATGTGGCCCATGCATTCATAAGCACAATTTGACCTTGATGCTTTGAGAGCTGCACCTGTTGGCCATCCATTGTTTCAAACGTTAGAGACGGACCAGCAGGCGGCGCCTCCAGCTGGGTGAGTTTCTTCAAACTACCGACGGCAAATCGATCAATAGCCGACTTCGGCCCGTTGCAGGATTGCACAAACACGCCAAACAAGGCAAAGACACCAAATAGCAACATGCCTCTAATACCGTTGCTCAGTGTGAATAATTCAGAGAGTTTCATGTCATGAATGATAAGCCAAAAAACGCGCCAACTAAAGCCAAAGCAGGCCAGAAAATGTGGGGCGGACGATTTAGCGCAGAGCCTGGCGCTCTTATGCAGGCCATTAATGTCTCCATCGACTTTGACCGCAAGCTCGCCGATCAAGACATTGCTGGGAGCAAAGCCCATTCTGATATGCTCGCAGCGAAGGGGATTATCACTAATACGGACCGCGACGCCATCCACAGCGGGCTCACCGAGATTGCCGGCGAGATGAAAGACGGCACATTCCCGTGGTCACGCGAGCTTGAAGATATTCACCTGAACATCGAAGCTCGCCTGCGCGATAAAATCGGCGATGCGGCGGGGCGGCTGCATACGGGTCGCTCGCGCAATGACCAAGTGGCGACAGATTTCCGCCTTTGGGTGCGTGATTATCTGGACCAATTTGACGTGCAGCTCGGCGTGCTGATGCAGGCGCTTCTCGCTCAAGCGGCGGCCAATACCGATACCATCATGCCGGGCTTCACCCATTTGCAATCCGCGCAGCCCGTGACCTTTGGCCATCACATGCTAGCCTATCTTGAGATGTTTAGTCGCGACCGCGCGCGGTTCAAAGATGCTAGAGCTCGCATGAATGAAAATCCGCTTGGCGCAGCCGCTTTGGCGGGCACGCCCTATCCGATTGACCGCCATATGACGGCGGCAGCGCTTGGCTTTGATAGCCCGATGGCGAATTCTCTGGACGCAGTTTCGGCGCGCGATTTTGCCCTCGAAGCCCTCGCGGCGGCGAGTATTTGCGCCACACATCTGTCGCGCCTGTCCGAGGAAATTGTGATTTGGATGAGCGCACAGTTCCGCTTTATCACCCTGTCTGATACCTTCACAACCGGCAGTTCCATAATGCCGCAAAAGCGCAACCCCGACGCTGCGGAACTGACCCGCGCGAAAGTTGGCCGCATTATGGGCGCGTTCACGACCTTGATGATAGTGATGAAAGGCTTGCCGCTCGCCTATTCCCAAGACATG
>CAKZTE010000096.1 GCA_937923115.1 uncultured Caulobacterales bacterium
TCAAAAGAGCTTGCTCCTTTGAGACGCATATACGTCTTGAGCGGGCGTAGCTCAGTGGTAGAGCACAACCTTGCCAAGGTTGGGGTCGTGAGTTCGAATCTCATCGCCCGCTCCATTTTCTACATTTTGGACTGATTTGTCGTTATTATGTCCCGTACGCCGTACCCCGCACCATGGGCAGCGCATGGCGATGGCCGATTTTACAGCGCTTTAGTGTCTAAAATTCAACGGAGTCTACTTCTGGCATCATCGAAAAAACAAACAAAATTGACTCGGCGCGAGGTGAGGCCCGCGAAACTCCAAACATGGAACTCCAAATAAGAGGATAAATTTCAATTTAAAATAGTGTTATTAAAGTAATGCGCGCTATTGCAACTGTACAAATCCTTTACAGTCTGTTAACGTGGTAACAAGAGTAATGCTGATTTGGCGTGAATCGATAAGATCGGAATCCCCTTGGCGCATGTTTTAGTTGTAGATGACAGTGAGTTTGATCGCCGTATGATTATGCGCGCGCTTAGCCGTACGGATAAGTCATTGGGCTTTGCGGAGCTCAGTAATGGCAGCGGCGTGCTTGAAACGCTGAAATTATCTCTCCCCGACTTAATCTTGCTTGATATCCGTATGCCTGGGCCAAGCGGATTTGAGGTCTTGGACGCGATAAAAGGGCATGAAAACTTCAATAGCTGCAATGTTGTTATGATTTCAGGGTCTAAGGCCAAATGCGATAAGCAGATGGCAGAAGAGAAAGGCGCGGCGGCTTACTTCCCCAAACCTAATTCCAAGGCGGGCTATATGGCTTTGGCCGAACGGATCAGCGAGACCTATTTACAATTTGCGGCTTAATGCATTGTGGCCTTGCCTCTCGGCCATGGCCGTTATACCTTAAACGCTTGGGCAAATGAGGAATGAGCGTGCTAAACATTTTACTGATTGATGATGATCCCGTTGAGCACAAGCTGATTCAAAGAATGCTGAAGGATTGTTATACGCAGCCTTATCTTCTGCGCTACGCTGATACTGTCGACAAGGGTATCGCCATTATGAAAACGCAGCAGATTGACCTTATTCTTCTCGACGATAAGCTGAAAAACGGACTAACGGCCGAACAATCTGTTCCGCGCCTTCGCGAATTTTCGAATAATATCGCGATGATCCTGATTTCGAGCTCAATTAACGCTGCCCACTTGCGCGATAAGGCTATCTTGGATGTTTACGATATTGTCGATAAATTTCACCTCAGAAGCCGTATTCGTGAGGGGCTGCTGACCTAGTTCTCATCTCAGTTGTCATGGGGCTGCACTTAAAAGATTAAATGTTGCACTATTGTGAAGGGTTCATCTTCCTTGTAGACTTACGCATCGGGGCGGGAACGGATTTAAATGGCGGACAGCAAAAAAATGGCTCCTAAGGACAAATTGACCGCGCCTTCTGCTGCAAGGTCTAATAAGAAAAAAGTGTCCATGGTCGCGATTGGGGCTTCGGCGGGCGGACTTGAGCCATTTGAGCGTTTTTTTGATGCTATGCCGGTCAATTCTGACACCGCTTTTGTCATTATTCAGCATTTGTCGCCTGATTTTGAAAGCATGATGGATGAGCTTTTATCGCGCCATTCCAGCATGGATATTGAGCGCGTCGTCAATGAGCTTCCCGTAAAACCAAACACAATTTACTTGAACCCGCCGCGGTCTAAAATGATCATCAAGAATGGCAAGTTCATTCTCCAAGATAAGCCTGAGAGCCGTGAGCTTAATCTACCAATTGATATTTTCTTTGACTCATTTGCGCAGGAATATGGCCGCGAAGCTATTGCGATTGTTCTGTCTGGTACGGGCAGTGACGGGACGCGCGGGGCCGCCATGATTAAAGGGCATGAGGGCACAGTTTTGGTCCAAACGCCCGCTAGCGCAAAATTTGACGGCATGCCACGTTCCGTAATCGAAAGCGGAAACTTTGATGCCATGGCAACGCCGTCTGAATTGCCGACCCTCATTAAGCGAATCCGCGAAGGTAAAACAATTGACCAGTCCTATACGGGCGAGATTGAAGACGATCCTGAAAAGCATATCTTCCTGAGATTACGTGATAAATACGGCACAGACTTTGGCTATTACAAAGAAGCCACGCTGACGCGCCGATTTGAACGCCGCGCGACCCTCGCCGGCACAGATCTTATTGGCTATGCCAAGCGCCTCGCGACAGACGCCGAAGAACTCGATGCCCTTTATGCGGATATGCTGATTGACGTCACCTCATTCTTTCGCGACATCAAGGGCTTTAAGGCCATAACCAAACACGCCATTGCGCCACTTGCGGCAAAAATGACCCATGACAAGCAAATTCGCGTTTGGGTGGCCGGGTGCTCAAGCGGCGAAGAGGCTTACTCTTTCGCGATCGCATTTGCCGAACACGCGCGGGAAAACAATATACCGCTTAATCTGAAAATTCTCGCTACAGATGTTCACCAGCGCTCTCTTGGGGCGGCGGCCGAGGGGCTTTATCCGAAGTCCTCATTGACGGGTTTAACTGAAGAGCAAATCGAGCGCTATTTCGAAAAGCATGTTGATTATTATCAAGTGCGTCAGCAATTGCGCCGACTTGTTGTGTTTAGCCGTCATAACCTTTTGCGCGATCCGCCGTTCACGCGCATGGACCTTGTCAGTTGCCGCAATGTGATGATCTATTTTAAAGAGCAAGCCCAGCAAAAGACCTTGGCGCTGTTTCACTTTGCTCTGCGCACCGATGCGTTTTTATTCCTCGGCCCCAGCGAGTCGCTTGGACGGCTAGAGGACGAGTTTGAAACGCTCGACCGACGCTGGAAGATTTACAAAAAATTGCGTGATGTGCGCCTGCTTGAAGCGACCTCTCTTCTGCCGCGCGATAGTGCCAATCGGCCAAAGCCGGAATTTACGCCGCCCTATCTCACGGGCCGTACGGGCACATTGCAGCGTTTCCAAAAAGCGCATGGCGAAGCCTTGGAGATGATGCTCAAGGACTTTGCGCCTCCAGGCTTCCTTTTGAATAAGAAAGGCGAAATTGTTCACGTCTTCGGGAATGCTGGCAAATTTGTATCCATTGACGGCGGCGTGTTTAGTAACCTCATCGTCGACCTCATTGATCCACAGCTCAAGCTTGCTGTGATGACAGGGCTTGAGCGTTTAACGGCGGCTGAAAAACTAACATTTGAGCGCCGCGTGATTATGACCGATGATGACGGGATTTTGGAACAATCTGTCGTCGTCTCGCTAAAATCTCTATCCGAGAGCACGATTGGCCCGAACCACTTCTTGCTGACGTTGGTGTCATCGGTCCACGACCGCCTGGCAGAGGAGCCGTTGCCTAAGTATTTGGATGCGGGCGAATCCTCCCAGCTCTTGCAAAACCGGATCAAGGATTTGGAGCGTGATTTGGGCTCAACCGAGCAAAGCCTTCAGGCTTTGGTCGAAGAACTGCAAACCAGTAACGAAGAGCTCCAGGCCACGAATGAAGAATTGATGGCGTCAAACGAAGAGCTGCAGTCCACAAATGAGGAACTGCATTCTGTAAACGAAGAACTTTACACTGTTAGCTCAGAGCATCAGCGTAAAATTGATGAGCTGACCGTCCTTAGCGATGATATGAATCTGCTGCTTCATGCGACATCAATTGGTATTTTGTTCCTAGGCGAGAACCTACATATTCGCCGGTTTACACCGTCTGCGGCCGAAGTCTTTAATCTTATGGCCCAAGACATTAGCCGGCCGTTTGCGCATACCACCTATAAATTCCAAGACAAGTCGTTTCAGAAAAAAGTCAAAACGGTTCTCAAAACTGAAGTGCCACATGCCCAAGAGGTGCAGGTTGAGGGTAAGACCTATATTCTCACTATTCTGCCTTATGTGACAGCTGTAAAAGAGGCGTCTGGCATTGTGATTACAATGGTCGAGATTACAGACCTTAAAGCGGCCGAACGGGCCCGAATTGCCGAGAAAGAAATCTACGAAACTGTGCTCAATGATCTGTCAGAAGCCGTCTTCCGGGTGCACTTATCTGATGGCACGCTGGTTACGTGTAATGAGCAATTTGTTAACCGCTATTGCCCAGACCTAAAGATTAATCAGGTTATCGGCAAAACGCTTGAAGAGGTTGTTGACCCTGAATTCAAGACAACTATTTTTGATCGCGTGAAAGGCCAGAAAGTCGGAGAGTTGACAACCGTCCTCATGAAACGCGATGGCATCGTTACGTCAGGTCAGTTGAGATTGCTTGCCGATGAAAAAGGCAACCCTGAGGTTTTGCAAGCGACCGCGATGGATATCACGGCGCAGTACCGATACACAGAGGCGCTTGAGGAAATCCTGAAGGTTGAAGAAGTCGGAAGCTATAAATTTGACGAGGGTGTCGATCTCGAAAAGCTTTTAGAAATTGGCCGTAATTACCTTGATGTGCCTTATGCTCTGATAACAAAAACCGATGATGACAAAAGCATAATTACACACGCTAAGGGCTTTAAAAAAGCGCCCAAAGATAGCGATGCGGCCGTTTTTTACAATTTTGAAGACGTCTTAGAGGAGGGTCTCGACTCACTTGTTATGACACATGTTGAGAACAACATGATTGAGAACGCATTGGGTCTAAAGGACTATATAGGTGTGAGAATTTTGACCCATCGTGAAAAATATGGGATAATGCATTTTGCTAATAATAATGCCCGCAACAAACCATTTACGGATATGGAACGCAACGTTGTCCAGTTGCTGTCGCGCTTAGCGGGATTCTTCCTTGATCGAAAAATTCAACTTGAGAATATTCAAAAGCGGCAGGAAGCTCTTGAAAACGTCAATGAAGGTTTGAACCGCTTTACCTATCTGGCATCACATGATTTGCAAGAACCTTTGCGTAAAATTCAGCAAAGTGGTGAAATGCTCCATATTGATACGGAAGGGTTACTTGATGAAGACAGTGCTTATTTCTTAAAAATCATGATTGAAGCCTCGGGGCGTATGCGCTCGTTGATTGACGACCTTCTGCTTTATTCAGCTTCTGCGAATCAGGACTTTGTTACGGAGGATATTGATCTCGAACGGCTCATCGAACAAGCGGTTAAAGATTTGCAAGGCTCCATTAATGAGTCTAATGCTACGGTGCATGTCGCCAGCCTGCCCATTGTGGCATGTGATCCCGTTATTATGAAGCAAGTTTTTGTTAATATACTTAGTAACAGCCTAAAATACAGGCATGAGGGTACAGAGCCAAAAATCACAGTCTCTGCAAAGACACTAAAATCCGTTACTCACCTTAGCTTTAAAGATAATGGGATTGGCATGGAGCTTGACGGTAAGATTGATATTTTCGAACCCTTTATTAGGCTCCATTCAAAAACTGTTTATTCTGGTTCAGGCATCGGACTCGCAATCTGTAAAACAGTTTGCGACCGACATGGTTGGGAAATAGATGTTAAAAGTAAGTTGGATGAAGGCACCGAGGTTATTTTTATTATTCAAAATTCACAAGTAACTAAAAAATACCCCTAGGTTAAACTTTCATTTACCATATAAATTGTATGAGGATTAACCATTATGGTGTAATAATTATCATGCATGATATTTGGTGCAAAATGATAGTACTCTGGTGAATTGTATGACTTATAGTAACGCCCCGCTGCGTATCGTTATGGTGGATGATGACAAGGATGATATATTTTTAACCAGAATGGCATTTAAACGCGCTGATTTAACCTCAATATTCATGGGTTTGGAATCGGGTAAAGACCTTTTCGACTATATTAAAAACAATGGCATTGGTTCGATAGATTTGCTCCTGCTGGACCTTAATATGCCAGTTCAGGATGGTCATGCCATTTTAAAAGAGCTTGCCGACTATCCGCATTTTAAAGAACTTTGCACGGTTATGTTTTCAACGTCGCGTCGGGTTGTTGATAAAGAGGTTTCTAAGAATTTGGGTGCAACGGCATTTATAGTGAAACCAAGCACTGCTCCCGAAACAGACGCTTTTGTTAAAAATGTATCTGAAATTGTTCGATCACGTGAGTATGCAGTTGCTTGCTAATGACAATTAGCATTTAAACTGATCTGTGATAAATCCAATTTTAAAGCCTAATAATAGCCCAACTTGGCGCTGAACAAAATAGCTGTTTTTCGACCGTAATTAGTATAAGCATAACGCAAGAGCGTTAGTAGGCGAGCTGGTTATGAAAAAAGTAGCAATTCAGAGAAGTTATGGTGAAAATCAGTCGTCATGGAAGCGGGTTTTTGAGTTAAATTCGTTCGAAGTTGAATCGTGTAGCGATCATGAACAATTTCGACTTTTGCTGGATAAAGGACAGTATGACCTGTTAATTATCGAACTTTGTCCGCACAAGAAAGTTAATAATCTTACCAGCCTATTGAACATTATAAAGCTTGGCAAACTTGCTCCTCCAACAATTATAATTTTGCAAGAAGACATGTGTATGTTGTACAGGTCAGACCTAAAAGAATTCGTTAAAAGAAGATTTTTTAATAGAAACGCCAAAATAATTTCCAAACCCTTTGTCGTTCCAGACCTTATAAGTGAGTCGATTGATTTATTGGATAATTCAGCACAATTTGATCCAATGTTGGCTCGGCTGTATTAAATTAACTGAAAATGGGTTAAGATGCGTTGAGGTTCGGGGGTAAAAATGAGTTCAGGAGAAAACCTATTACGCATTGTAATGGTTGATGACGATCGAGACGATATCTTTTTAACAAAAATGGCTTTTAAAAAATTCCCCGCGCCATATACGTTCACTGGGCTTACTTCAGGTGATAATTTCTTTACGCACATCGAAACAAACGGGATAGAGTCGATTGATTTGGTTCTTTTAGATTTGAACATGCCCGTCAGAGATGGGCATGATGTATTAGCGGAACTTCAAACTTACCCAAATTTTGAAAATCTGACTGTAATTATTTTCACGACATCTAATCGTAGTTTTGATAAAGATATATCTGAAGTTTTAGGCGCGGACGCTTACTTCGTTAAGCCTGCTACAAAAGTTGAAGTAAATGAATTCTTACGGCTTGTATCGGAGATAGTTAAAGCGCCAAAGCCAATTTAGCTGTTTCTCGCAAATGATTTGTCACTAAGACATCATAGACGTTTTCGCTTGCCGAATAAGAACCTCTTCATGCACGTCATTGCCGCGTACATTCCAAAACAAGATTGTTTTCTTGATGAATAGCTCTTCTTTCGCGCCGTAATCCCCATCTGCGATGGCTACTTTTACCATGGCGGTCAGCACGTCCAGCTTCTGCGGCAGGTGACGCATGTGGCTAAAGATGTCGATTAGCGTTTCTTCATAGGCCAAGCTCTCAATGACCGCGACAAGGTCGGCCTTATTGTGGACAAACCAGTCAAAGACCATTTTGCGAGTCATAACAACTTTTGGATCAATCACGGCGGCAAGCTCAATCATAACGTCTTGATAGGTATCAAGCTCTTCTTTGACGACTTTTCCGTTCGCAACAACGATGAGCCCGACAAGCTTAAAAATTTGCTTCCAATTTGAGGCGCCAAACCGTCTTTCGGATGCGACAATGCGTTTCTTTGAGTCACTAACGTCTGATGATGTCATTGTAAGTCCTAATTTCGTTTGACTATAATGGCATTGACATCTTAACAATGTGTTATGAAGTGGCCAGATTAACAGTCAGGTTGCAAATTACAAAACATCGCCCAAAAATGCAAGGTCAATGCCAGGTTCAACTCCTAATAGTTATATAGCAAGACGTTTACACTCTAGAAACCATAAAATGGTTAATGGATATTAACTTTTTGACGTCCACATTTAACCTGTGGAAAACCTCGGTTTTATTGGGGATATTAACCTTTTTCAGCTGATTTTAAACTCTTAAATTGCAAAGATTTCAAAATTTGAACGTCCTAAAATGAACGGGCGGCCTGCTTGCGTTCATCTTCATGCGCTAATGAGAAGGTGTTGGTATTTTAGCGCGACCTCTTGGCTGTGCTCGAAGAAAGGCTTTTAAAATGACGATGATGCTCATTCCGTTAAAAGATTTAACCGCGCTTGATAATGTTCAGCGGTTTTCTGCTCGCAGACGCCGTGAGCTTGATCCCATTAAACGCTCCATCACAAATGATGGCCTTCTCAATCCGCTTATCGTTATGAAGCAAAGCGGTCGTTATCAAGTAATTGACGGTAAAAAGCGTCTACAAGTCATTCGCCAGCTCGTGAAAACCAAAAAGCAAACACGCGCGCTGAACAAGATTCCATGCGTCATTCAAGAGACTCCATCACACGTTATTTCCGAACCCAGCCGCCCAATGCTGCTGAGCGGGCCAGAACTTGCGCACGCGATTATAACGCAGATGGATTTGGGGCATCCGCCTGTCTCCGTGGCGCAACGCTTTGAGTGCGGCATTAACGTCGTAGAGGACGCAATGAGCCTCAAGTCGCTGCACCCGACAATGTTGACACATTTCAACAATAAAGCGATCACGCTTGAGCAAGCGTCGGCCTTTGCGACTATTCCAAACCCTGAAGCACAGCTCAGCCTGCTATTGCAGCTTGGCCCGTTCGTTTCGAATATGGACATTATTGAGGCGATTAAATCAGGCGAGACGGTTATTGAGGTCCCAAATGGCGACGTCGTTATCTTACCAAGCCGCACGCAAACCCCGGCGCGCCGCCCGCTGGCCGCTACCAAGACGCGAGATAACATTTACCCCTTACACGCCGCTGCTTAATTTCAGCCTTCCCCGGCAATAACAAGCAGTGTCGTCCCGCACAAAATAGTATAGCCCCTCCCTTGGCTACTATGTGTGCATAACAGCCGGAGCCTTGTGCTCCGGCTGTTTCTTTTATCGAGCGCTACTCATTAATGAACAGCTTCTAAAGAGTTGGTCCTGCGTTTGTGTTCAAAAGGACGTGTGGCGTTCGCTATTTTATAGTCATAATAGTAAGCCCACACCGTTAAACAGGCGAGCTTGTTTGCGCATTTGAACGTCAGGAGATTGTTTAGGCATTTTTGTTCGCGGTCAAACGGAGGTTTGTAACCCATTATTTCATGCGTCTCTTGGAGCGCTATTTCAGACTCGGCCGCGGAATCCGCGCGGTATACGTCGGTCAAGGGGTCTAACCACGATTGAATGTTTCTCAAAAGAGAACTGCTGTAAGGCTCAGATATCATAAAAGTCTACGGGTTGGTCGAGAGAGGCCGGGGCGGCATCTTGCCCTTAAATATGCGGGAGTCTTTCTGAACGAAAGCCGACTCTGGCAGGCCTGGAAGGGTTAAATAGAATTCATTATGAATTTTCTCTTAATCACATCCCCGCCGCTCCCACCTCATGCCGAAAAAGGTCCGCGCGGGCCGCGATTCTGGCAGGCCTGAGATACATAATAATGTCGTGACATCGCTATAATAGCGCTAGGATATCTTTGGCACGGAGTTTGCTACAATAGCAGGCGACGAGGGGTCGTGAGAGATAGAGGGGATTGCAATTATTGTTATCTCATTGTTTAAAGTGTATTTTTTAAGCAAATACGACTGCTTTTTTACCTAACAAGGTCTTAAAAACAGTTGAAATTTGGCTCAGCCTGTGACAATGGCTCCACAGGATGACTTAAGAAATCGTACGAATTTTCGGTCTTGCTGAAATGACGAATGAGGAAATAGTTGTGAATATGAATTTAACGAAACGTGGGGCTATGTTTCAATGACATCTTTATTGTCACATTTTAAAGCGCTTTATCCTGTGATGAAGCGCCTCATAGATATCTCTGTATCGGCTGTGGCGCTGGTTATTCTTTCGCCGATCCTGCTTATTCTCTGCCTACTCGTACGCGTGACGAGCAAAGGGCCAGCCATGTTCTGGTCTGAACGCACGGGACACCTCGGAGAGCCATTCATGATGCCAAAGCTGCGTACTATGACGCAGTGCTCCAAAGTGATGTCGCGCGAGAGTGCCGATGCGGGTGATATTTCTGTCACGCGCCTTGGGAATATATTACGTAAATCTAGTCTCGATGAATTGCCGCAATTATGGTGTGTTCTCAAAGGTGAAATGAGCCTCATTGGGCCGCGCCCCTTGCTTGTAAACGACCGGCTTGCAGAGCAGCGCCGTGCCCGTCCTGAGATATTTAATGTCAAGCCAGGTATTACGGGGCTTGCGCAAGTCAATGGCCGCAACTTTATCTCAATGCGGAATAAGGTTCGTTATGATGCCTTTTACGCTGAGCGTGTCTGCCTCTTCCTTGACGCCAAAATACTGTACCGGACTGTGGGAACAGTTCTTAACGTAAAGCTCGTGCAATAAACGCCGCTTAGCCTTCGCGTCATTTTTTAAATTGCCACCTACAGGTCCGCAAATGCGGGCTGCGTAACTTGAGCGAGAGACTATGCGCGTTGCAATGATCGGAAGCGGATATGTAGGTCTTGTCTCTGGGGCTTGCTTTGCTGATTTTGGTCATGTTGTTACCTGCGTAGATAAAGACGTCAGCAAGATAAACGATCTACAAAACGGTAAAATTCCAATATTTGAGCCAGGGCTAAAGAAGCTCGTGGCGAGGAACGTTGCAGAGAACCGCCTGTCTTTCACCACCGACACAGCTGGCGCTGTACGCGACGCCGACGCGGTCTTTATTGCTGTTGGCACGCCGTCTCGACGCGGCGATGGGCATGCAGATCTCTCTTATGTCTATGCCGCGGCAGAAGAGATAGCGGACATAATCGAGGGTTTTACCTTGATTATCACCAAATCCACAGTTCCAGTGGGCACAGGAGATGAAATCGAAGCAATCATAAAACGGGTCAGGCCCGACGCAGAATTTTGCGTTGTTTCCAATCCTGAATTTCTGCGCGAAGGCGCAGCCATTAATGACTTCAAGCGGCCTGACCGCGTTGTTGTCGGGCTGAACGGGGACGCGCCTGCGGCCGCGCGAGCGGCTGATATCATGCGCCAGATTTACCGCCCACTCTATCTGAACGAAACGCCCATGCTTTTTACAAATCGGCGCACATCAGAACTCATTAAATATGCAGCCAATGCATTTTTGGCCACAAAAATTACCTTCATTAACGAAATGGCAGATTTATGCGAGCAGGTCGGCGCGGACATACAGCAAGTTTCGCGCGGCATTGGTCTTGATGGCCGCATTGGCGCAAAATTTCTTAATGCAGGCCCCGGTTACGGCGGCTCCTGTTTTCCTAAGGACACACTCGCTATAATTAAAACAGCGCAGGATTTTGGCTCTCCTGTGACAATAATCGAGGCCGTTGAAAAGGCAAATAAGGCCCGCAAGCTGTCTATGGCAGGCAAAATCATTCAGGCCTGCGGCGGCGATGTTGCGGGAAAGACAATTGCGCTACTGGGCCTGGCTTTTAAACCCAATACTGATGATATGCGCGACGCGCCTAGTCTTGATATCGTGCCAGCGCTACAAGCTGCCGGGGCAAAAATTACGGCCTATGATCCAGAAGCTATGGGCGAAGCGCGCCGCCTGCTCAAAGATATTAGCTACGCGGACAATGCATATGCGGGACTCGATGGCGCTGATGCCCTCGTGATCCTCACTGAATGGGACCAATTTCGCGCGCTTGACCTGCGACGGGTGAAGACCTTGCTCCGCGCGCCAATCGTCGTTGATCTGCGAAATATATACCGTCCCGAGGATATGACCGCTCTCGGTTTTGAATATACAGGGATCGGCCGTCCTCAGACGACTATCCATGAGTTGAAGTTGTCATAATAATGACATAAATGCCGCCTATAATCACATTAATGATGTCATTTATCGTGTCAGGAGCGAAACTATTAAGTTCACTCGTAATAAAAGAGAAAATTAAGTTATTTGGGCTAAAAAACTCATTTAAAAGCAGGTGATTTACGATTCACGTGTTGCGAACTAAAATCTCCCATGATATAGGGCCAACAACTATTCAATTAAGGATGTGGAATAATGAAATTTACAAAAACTCTAGTGGCTGCTGTAGCTTTGGCTGCATTCGCTATGCCAACAACGGCGACAGCCCAAGTTGGTCCAAACGACGTGATCGGTAACATGAGCTCTGTTACAGGTCCCGTATATATCAAGCGTTCAGGCCAAGTGCTTCGCGTTATGAATGACAGTGCTGTTGTTGCTGGCGACATGATTGTTGCTGAAATGGGCGGCTCTGCAATGGTAAACCTAAACGGTTGTAACGGTAAATTTACACCGTGTAACCAATTTGTCTCTGGCGGCAACATGGTTTCACTGGCTTCTGGCAACTATTGCGGCGATCTAGCGGCTCTTTTGCCAATGGGTCCAGGTGATGCCGTTCTTACAGCAGCGTCTAACGCTGGCGGTTCAGTTCTTGGTGGTGCTTCACTACCATCAATTGGTACAGCGATGTCTGCGAAAACAATCCTTGCTATCCTCGGTGCAGGTATTGCGGGCTATGGCATTTATTCAATCATCGAAGATGACGATGATGAGCCAACATCACCATAATATTATCTGATTCATTCAGAAAAAGAGCCGTCCCTTTGGGGGCGGTTTTTTTTTAACGCAATGATAAATTTAGGCGCGGCAGTAGGCCCTCACGGTTTCCCGATAGGTGAAAAACTAGGCTGTTGTTAAGACTAACTTCCCAGCGCGTCCGATTCGATGAACTTTTCTTCACCCGCGCAAAGGCGAACTGCCGTTAATGGCCGGCCCTTATGCGCGCCGGTGTCAATGGCAATTCGATTGCTGTGGTTCTCGGGGCCATCATCCACAACACTGTGACCGTGCACGACCTTAACAGGATGGGGTTTTTTGTAATCTAAGAAACTCGAGCGAATCCAGCGCATATCATAGGGTGATTGGTTCTCTATGGCGACTTTGGGTTTGATGCCAGCATGAACCAATAGATAATCCCCAAAAGCAAAGGCATCAGAAAAACTATCCAAGAACGCCAGATGCGTCTTCGGAACGCTGCGCTGTAGCGCCATCATAATATGATCAGGATTAATATGCAGCTGCCCAAAGTTATCTACGCCGTAACTGCGCGCACAATCCTTACCGCCAAATTCAAACCACGACCGCATGGCGGAAATATTCCCGCTCAACACGTCAAGCATAACCTCTTCATGGTTTCCGCGAACGAATGCCAGCTCTGTCCAGTCAGGATTAAAGGTCATCAAAAATTCAACAACCTCTTTCGAAGCGGGTCCTCGATCAATAAGATCGCCTAAGAAAACAACGGTAGATTTGCCTTCAGGCCGGCTTCGCCTATCGACCTCTATTCTGTCTAGGAGATTAAGCATCGACAAATAGCAGCCGTGAACATCGCCAATGGCGTAGACAATCTCGCCCTCAGGCATGTTATAGCGCCGCAATTCACCTTCAGGCTTTGATTTTTTATTCAGAAACTTAAACATGCCATCCTAAAACTAAATTGCTGACTTAACATAGGCTCATTGCAAAGACTATCAAGACAAGCCTGTACGTAAGCTGTCAAAATAACCTTGAAAAACAAAGGCGCAGCGTTAAGACAAACCAAGATTTTCCAAGAGGACTGAGCCCGCCCATTGCCGTGCTGGACTAATTCTTGCAGGATTGTGTGCGCGGAAAATGGGCAGGCGGCGCGCACGCTTATTGATTTGACATCTGCTCTAAAAAGGATTGTCTTGATGACTGACTTTAATGAGAAAGTTGATACGCTGATAGCGTCCATTCGCCAGGTCTATGGCGATGACTTTATCCCGCTTCACCGCCCCGTTTTTGAAGGTCATGAGCGCCAATACCTTGTCGACTGCATAGACAGTAACTTCGTCTCTTCAGTCGGAAAAGAGATTGTTCAGTTTGAAAATATGGTCTGTGACTTTACAGGTGCCGCCCATGCTGTCGCGACGGTAAATGGCACGGCTGCGCTCCATGCTGCGCTGATATGCGCGGGGGTCACACGCGGTGATGAGGTCCTCTCGCAGGCACTCACATTTATCGCCACCTGTAACGCAATCTCCTACGCAGGCGGCAAGCCTGTCTTTATTGATGTCGACAAAGACACAATGGGCATGAGTCCAACCGCCCTGCGGTCTTGGCTTGAGGCCAATACCCGTCAAGAAAACGGTTTTTGCGTCAATAAAAAAACGGGCGCAATCATTCGCGCCTGCGTCCCCATGCATACTTTTGGTCTTGTCCTGCGCATTCAAGACATTGCTGACATATGCGAAGCGTTCAACATTACCCTTGTCGAAGACGCAGCAGAAAGCCTTGGAAGCTGGGACGGCGACACCCATACAGGGCGATTTGGCGCCATGGCGACACTCTCTTTTAACGGTAATAAAGTCATTACGACAGGGGGCGGCGGTATGATCCTGACAGAGGATGAAGCGCTCGCGAAAAAGCTAAAGCATATTACGACCACAGCAAAGGTTCCTCACCCAACAGAATTTGTGCATGACCAAATTGGCTATAACTACCGCATGCCAAATCTAAACGCCGTCCTTGGCGTCGCGCAGATGCAAACCCTGCCGTCTATGATGTCCATCAAGTCAGAAATTGCAGCGTTCTACAAAGAGCTCGGCACGCAGCAAGGCTGGCATGTTGTGCAACCCCGCGAAGGCACGACGTCCAATAATTGGCTTATTGCGATTTGCCTCGACTCTCCACAGCAGCGTCAAGATTTCTTAATTAGAACAAATGCTGCCGGCGTGATGACGCGCCCCATTTGGCGCTTAATGAACGAACTGGACATGTTCAGCGACTGCCAACATGACGGGCTGGAAGTCTCAAAATGGCTTGAACAGCGCATTGTAAATGTTTCAAGCGGTGTGCCTGACGCGCGGTTAAAGGATGTAAAAGTCAGCGTTTAACGCGGCTTGAAGTAAAAACTACGCGCGCAAATCTGCGCCAAATTTAAGGTCGTCAAAATGTTGAAACGCCTCTTTGATATATTAAGTAGCGCATGCGGATTAATTCTACTCTCGCCTATCCTTCTGATTTGTATGGTAATTTTGAAATTCACGGGTGAGGGAGAAGTCTTCTTTTTGCAAAAACGTATGGGCTATAAAAATGAGCCTTTTCACATCACAAAATTTGCGACCATGCTCAAATCCGCTGCAGTCATGAAAGACGGTGACTACACGGTTCAAAATGACCCCCGCGTTTTGCCTATCGGGAAGTTTCTGCGTAAATCGAAACTCAACGAGTTGATGCAGCTTTGGGACGTGTTTCGCGGTAAGATGAGTCTTGTCGGCCCGCGTCCCCAAATGGTGCGGGTCCATGACATGTATCCGCCAGAATTTGAAGTGGTCCTAGATAAAGTCCGGCCTGGCGTAACGGGTGTTGGCTCAATCGTCTTTAGGGACGAGGAACGCTTGTTAACCCAAGCCGTTGATCGGGACTGGTGTTACAAAAATGAAATCGTGCCTTACAAAGCCCAACTTGAAATCTGGTACGCTGAAAACGCGAACCTTTGGCTTGATATCAAACTCATCTTTTTAACCGCTTGGGCTATCATCAATCCAAAAAGCCAAGGCCTTATGTCCATGTTGCCACCAGAGCTTCGCCGCGATGTGAATACATTTAAGGGCGCGCCAGAAACTAATTAGGGGAATGCGGCGGATTAAAGTATGCCATGAATTACAACGGAGCGCCCCTTTACATCCGCGCGTACGCCGTAAATCTCGGCAAGGGATTTGGATGATAAAACTTGCAGGGGCGTTCCGCTGCTTTTGATACGTCCGTCCTTCATGAATATAAGTCTGTCTGCGTAATGCGCGGCAAGGGCCACATCATGCAGCACAACGAGCGCCCCGCCGCCGTCTTTCACATAGGCGCTCATTAAATCCATCACGCGAAACTGGTGCCGCGGGTCGAGCGCAGCGACTGGTTCATCGGCAATTAAGAACGGCGCTTGCGCCGCCATAGCCCGCGCGCAGTGAACTCGCGCAAGCTCTCCGCCCGATAGGGTTTCCGCATTTCGGTCCGAAAGGTGCGTAATATCGCAGGCTGCAATTGCGCTTTCTACGGCCGCTAAATCTGTTCCTTTAAGCTTGCCCATAGCTGCGCCGTGAGAAAACCGCCCCAGAGCAACAATGTCTTTCACGCGGTTGGGCCAGGCGAGCGGCCTAGCTTGCGGAAGATAGGCGACCTGCCGTGCCCGCTGCAAGGGCGATAGCGCGCCAACTTTGGTACCCGCTAGGCTGGCCTCCCCCGTGCGGAGTTTTTCAAGTCCCAACAGCGCGCGTAAAGCGGTTGTTTTTCCAGCCCCGTTCGGGCCTAGCAGGGCGACAAACTCGCCGCGTTTGAGGCAGAAACTAACATCTTCAATCAGCGCCTTCCCGCCAAGGCTGACGCTCATATTCTGGGCGCGTACATCAGTCATGGCGGCGGCCTCTTTGTAGGGCAATCCAAATAAAGGCGGGCGCACCAAAGATAGCGGCAACAACCCCCAGCTTTAACTCGGATTGGGTCGGCAGCAGGCGCACACCAATGTCTGCAATGACAAGAAATAATCCGGCCAGCAACGCAGAGGGCAATAAGGAGCGCGCTGGGTCATGCCCTACAAAGGGCCGAACAATATGCGGGGCGACGATGCCAACAAACCCAATAGCGCCTGCAATAGAGACGGCGGCGCCTGTGGCCAATCCCGCGCCCAATACGATCGAAATTCTTTGGACTTTTAAATTCAGGCCAAGGCCGCTCGCGGCTTCCTCGCCCAATGTTAAAGCAGAAAGGCCGCGCCGCGCACCATATAAAACGGCAAAACCAACGGCCATGAAAGGCGCGGCAAATCCAATCTCGCGGTAGCTTCTGTTGCTCACAGAACCCAGCATCCAATTGACCATATCGGATAGAGAAAAAGGGTTGGGCGCAAAGTTCATCAATAGGCTCATGGCCGCGCCTGCGAAACTGGACAGCCCAACTCCGATTAAAATGAGAGTCACAACCGATTGTGTGCGTATCGCCGCCAGCGCAATTATGGCCGTAGCGATAAGCGCGCCAATAATAGAGGCAATGGGCAAAGCCCAAGGGCTAATGGCGGTGAGGCCGTAATATAGTGATAAAGTTGCGCCCAAAACAGCGGCTGAGGACACCCCTAGCACGCCCGGTTCAGCCAGCGGATTGCGCAGCAACCCTTGCAGGGCCGCGCCGCTTACGCCGAGCGCGCCGCCCACCATAAAGGCGGCAAGGGCGCGCGGCAGCCGTATTTGCCAAATTACTAAACTATCACCCGCAGGCCCTTGTCCTGCGATTGCTGCTAAAACGCGCGGTAGGCCCATGGGTGTTGAGCCCAAAAGACAGGCCGCTATGAGCGCTGCGGTGCAGGCAAGGGAGAGCCCCGCAATAAGCCCGCGATCAGAGGTCACGCGGCGGCTCACGGTTTTGCCCCAAAGGCGCGGCGGCTAAAGCTTCAATTGCGTCCATCAAAAACCAGCCGCCGCAAGAGGTCCACGCCCCTTGAAGGCTGACGGTTGGGAGGTTGGCCATTTGCGCGCGCGCAATTGGATGATTGGCAGACCCCCACGCATCGGTGTCATTGACATTGCTGTCAAAAAAAGCGGCGGCAATCATATCGGGTTTATCGTATACCAAACGCTCTAGCGGGAGGGAACGCCAGCCTGGCTGGGTTTGAAAATTTGTTAGACCTGCTGTGACTATCATCTCGTGGATAAGCGAGCCTTCGCCCGTGGTGACGCCTGTGGGCGTCATATAAAGGGCCTCGCGTTGTGCAGATGGCGTTTTTAGCGCGCTAATACGGGCTTGCATGTCGTTTACTACCGCGAGGCCTCTTTCGGGCTCCCCGAGTTTTTCAGAGGTTTTGCGCATCACCGACATAATGCCGTCAATGTCGCTCGCCCAGCCCAGCGTAATAACGGGCACGCCTGCGCTGTTAAAAAACCCTTCAGCATTGGGGCCTCCGCCGTAACTACGCACTATTAGATCGGGCTCTAAAATCAGCACATCTTCTGCGGTTGGCCTGACATGGGGCAGACCTTTTGCCGCCTCTCGCATATAAGAAAAATCTTTCACCGCATCAGGGGAAAGGGCGAGAATACGGCTGCGATCGACAAGTTTTAAGACAAATTGGTCTGAGCAAAAATCAAGACTCACAATACGCAGCGCTTTTTGCGCGGGGGCAACTTTCTTTTGCATAGCGCCTGTTGCCTTCGGAGGCTGGCAGCCCCCTAACACTAAAACGCTTATTATCGCTGCCAGTCTTTTCATAGCTTACTTTAATGTGAAGCCAATGAACACGCCAGCCCCCGTATTGTTGTAGCTAAACAGATCTTGGACCGTCTGGTTGAGCAAGTTCTCACCCCGCAGCGTGACCGCGAGGCGGTGCGTGAGCGGATAAGTGAGGTTGGCCGAAAGCAGCACATAGTCACTGAGCGTCACGCGCTGCGCGGGAAAGGCGCCAAAATTGAAATCATCCTGCGCGCCGACATAGTCAGCCGCGAGCCCAAAACGCAGTCCCTCTTTGCGCTGGGATTGCCAATTGGCGGCAAGACTGCCTGTAGTCTTTGGGCGGCGAATTTCATCCTCCCCGCTATTATCCTTGGCGGAGATATTGGACACCGTACCCATTAGGGTGACGCTGTCTGATAGCGCCCAATCTACCGCGAGCTCTATGCCAGAGCGCGTGCTGTCATTCGTAAGGTTCGCAGGGCTCGAGCTAAAGTCTGGATTAAACCGCGTCGTGATTTCATTTTCTAGCGCGGCATCAAAATAGGTGAGGGAGGCTTGAAGGGTGCCTAAGTTCTGCTCATATCCCACTTCCCAGCTGTTAGACTTTTCGGGAATTAAGCCTGGGTTGCCAATAAAACTGCCGGGGAAGAATCCGAAAAGCTCAGTAAAAGTTGGGTTCTTAACGCCTGTTCCCGTGCTGGCGCGGAGTTTTCCGCCAAAACCAAAATTATAAGCCGCGCCAACGCGCCACGTTGTCGTGTCTTCAAACCGCCCGTCATTATTGTCGCGGCGCACAGAGCCATTGACCGCAGCATTGCCCAAACTCATGCGCGCTTCGCCCGCAAGCCCAAAAGTCTCAAAGCTTTGCGATTGATTAGGGTCACCAAAGACAGTGTCGGTATCAATGCGCTGATAGGTCTCATCCTCCCAATCGGCGCGGGCCGAGAGGGTGAGGCGGGCCGCGCCTCGCTCTGCAGCGAAAGAAGGGCTATAGCTAAGTTTTGTACGCTGCCCGATTGTTTCATTGGCAAAAACCCCATTAGTATCCGATACGGTGGAAACATCCGTATAGTTAGCGCTTAGGCGGTGGCTTAGGCCCCCTGTTTGTCCAGAAAGATTTGCGCCGACGATGATTTGTTCGGCGGCGGCGTCTTGGTCTGTATTATTCAGCGCGCCGTCAAAATCTGTATCAGAATCAAAGTCTACGTCTGAACGCCGAAAGCTGGCCAGTCCGCCAATCTGCCAATCGGGGGAGAGCGTGATCCGTGCATTGGCTAAGATAGAATAAGCTGATGAGCCGTCTTTCTCGCCGTCAAGTCCAGCGGTGTCCACGCCGTCTGTGTCAAAGGCCGAGACGGAGAGGCCAAAGGACGCGTCTTCAACGTCAAACCCGAGGCCCGCTTGGCCGCGAAATGTATCAAACGCCCCATATTCAACTGCGGCATTCAGGCCGTCATTTTTTGTTGTGATGGCAATAACGCCGCCAATGGCGTCCGATCCATAAAGCCCTGATTGTTCGCCGCGCGCGACTTCTATGCGCGCGCTGCCAAGGCCTGACCACAGACCAAAATCGGTTTCGCCTGTTACGGGGTTTGACACTTCAATACCGTTTAGCAGGACAAGTGTGTGATTGCCTTCGGACCCGCGCAGCCGAATTTGGGTTAGGCCGCCGGCCGCGCCTGAGCGAGAGACAGCAAGGCTAGGCACGGCGCGAAGCTGATCGGCGATATAGGGCGAGTTGCGCAGGGCAAGATCTTGCGCGTCAATAACGGTTACGCTGGTGGTGATGTCTTTTTCAGCAACGGCGCGCAGGCCGGTGACAATAATTTCATCTGTATCAGTTTGGATAGATTGCGCGAAAGCAGCGGGCGGGAGTGCGCCGCAAAGCGCCGTTCCAAGAAGAAGGGTTTTGTAAAACATAGTCTATTCCATGAAGCCGCGCCGCGTCTGGCGGTGCGCTTAAACAACAACTAAAGGCCCGCCAAAAGGCGCAGACGTGGCCAATCACAGTCGCTGCTAGGACTACTCCTAATCCGGCATGGCTGAACCCGGCCACCGGATGAACGACGCGATGGCAGGTTTCCTGACTTACCGCTTAGCGCTTGCGCCGCCTTCCCAAAACACAAAAGCGTTTCAGTGGCATAGGGCGTAAGCATACGGCTTACAGTTACGGGCATAGTGCCAGGTTCTCACTGGCTTCCCTTTTCACTCCTATTACAGAGCACCATCTAATTTTCGCTATGAAAGATAAGCCGTAACCTGTCAATTCATGTTTATGTGGCGTGGCGAAATTAACTCAAGCTTGAGACTTAAGAGACAGTGAAGACAACTTTTAGTCTACTCAGATTCGATCAATTATGCTGAGTATTAGCAGATTCAATCGTTTTAAAGCGTTAACTTTACGTTAAATCATGATAGAAATGGCGGTAATTGGGGACACAAAGAATGCCGCTTTCTCATAGACGCCAAACAGTTGACCTTGAAAGCATAGAGGCCGTCATCAGTGATGTTAAGGCGTCGCGGTGTTTTGGGAAATCCTCCCGTCAGCTAAAACTATTTGAATATTTATTAACCCGCTCCGTCTCAGGAAAGTCCTCTGAGATAACCCAATATTCTGTCGCGCTAGATGTTCTAGACCGGCCCGAAAGTTTTGACCCCACAACAGATAGTATTGTTCGCGTAGAGCTTCATCGTCTGCGCGCCAATTTAAAGGTCTATAATAACTCAACTGGCGCAGGTTATCATATCACCGTCCCGCCTTCGAGTTTCGATATTGTCATAGAGCCACGCCGCCAATCTCTTTTATCAAAATGGTCTTTGAAATCTTGGCCTATTGTCGGGGCTTTGGTTTTGGGTGCTGCTGCGATTGGTTATGGGTTTAGCGCATTACAGCCTTCCGCTTCGCAATTTTCGGCAAGCTGCTCTGCGCTCAAACCTAATCTCAAAATTACCTATGACGGGGACTCGTCCGATGCTCAAGAGTATATTGGCAGCGTCTTGCGCTCGACTCTGTCGCAGCATACGGGCCTGAATATTCTTGAGGCTACGCAGGATTGCAGGGCAGAGGCGGCCCCTCTATTTGATGTGCAATACACCATCATCCAGCAAGAGAGCCTGTTTAACCTCGCGATTAAAGTGCTCAATGTTGAAAAAAATGAGATCGTAGAATCGCGCCATATCGTGGGTACGATTGATGACACCCAAAAAGACACGGCGCTTTATTATAAACTTGTGGAAACCGCCAATGGGCTCGCCATGCCAAGCGGAACATTGGCCCGCTATGCCGCGAGGGGCCGCTGGAGTTTGCCTGAAGCGCAAGCAAGTTATGCCTGCTTAGTGGCGATGTACGACTCTTATGCAGGCGAAATTGACCAAGAATTTGAAACAATCCATGAATGCCTCGAGACATCTGTACAGAGCGGTTTTGCGCCGCTCGATAATGTCGGGGCCTTAGCCTCGAGTTATCTGGATCAATACCGCAATCAGCGTCGGTCAAACGAAAGCGATCCCCTCGCCGCGGCTAAGGCGCTTTTTGAAGCGCATGGTGATGGCTGGATTGAAAGTAATGAATTTGCGATTGCGAAAATCTATTACGAAGCGGATCGGCCAGAATTCAACGCCGAGAGAATGGAATTTGTTCTAGCAGCGTCTGAGGCGAAATTTAATACAAATCCGCAGGTTCTCTTTATGATTGCGGCGAATTATGGTTACGCGCTGGGGCAGTGGGACAAAGCTAAAGCTTTGTCAGATTACGCAAAACGTATTTATGACATTAGAGACCAGTCCATATTTGAGATTGATGCGTCTCACGCGATTGTCACCCAGGCTTCTGGCGCGGCCTTTGAGCATTGCTATAAATTTTATTCGGAAAGTTCCGTGTTTGTGAATATAGTCGTAAACGCTTGCGCGCGTTTGGATGAGAATGATGCTTGGCTTAAAGTGACAGAAGATAATCTTGTGCGCTCTGGCATGAGCGAATTTTCTGACAGGATAGGCTATATGGATAAACATGTTCATGACCCAGTGTTTATGACCCGTCTTAAAACGATTCTCGCGGATGATTCTGGCGATTAGACCTCTGTTAAAAACACTACTTTAAATTTTATTGTTGACTTTCTTAAGGTTGTAATCATATCTATGACTGCAATCATAAATAGAAAGGTAAAATTATGAAACTGCTATATCTTACAACCACTGCTATAACTCTTGGTGCTTTTGGCACCGCTCACGCTGAAACCCCTTCAGTCACCACTCTGTCTACGGCGCAGTTCACGCAAATGCAGGAGGCGGTGCAAACGGCTTCATCGGCGATTGGTCTTCACACAGGTGACTTTCAAATCAATACACGAGCCGCAAAAACGCAGCACATGTATAAAGGCGACGGCGCGTCATTGATGTTCACTATCCGTCGTCATAGAGACTAGAGAGACCATTGTTCTTATCTTACGATACTGTTGAAGCTTTCGCTGTGAAGCGAAATCCTTCGATGAGCTTTCCATTCTTGAAAGAGAATGGGGAGCTCCTTTCCGTTTGCGCCAATGCGGCCGTTCTTATTGAACCCAGAGCGTTGGAACTTTACATGAATTTCTACGACAATGCGGTGAAGCTGACCGAGCGCTATCCCCAATATTACCGTTTTACGTTGGGAATGGTTCTGGACCTTGAACTGGGCGGCATTGTTGGGGATCAGGGACAAAGGCTCGCGCGTTATATTGCCCAAGAAAACTATGTCCGCTTTGATACATCAGATGTCAGAAAGCTCGAAACCCTCTCTATGCTCCGTCAAGCGGGCCAGATGTCTCAAGAAAACGAAACACTCTATGAGGATATAGTCGGACGCATTGATGACTTTGTGCAAAATCCCGCTTGGTATACAAAATTCAATAAGCCCCTATTCTATGACCTGACTCATATCATCTTTTTCCTGACAGATTATGGAAAGCAGCCAAACCCGCTGCAAAGCGATCTGAACGCCTGCCTTATGCACATGGGGACTTTAGCCTTGCTTGATAATGATGCCGATCTGTTATCAGAGATTTGTGTGTGTCTTTTATATATCGGGCGCCCTGTTCCTGAGTATTGGGATGCCTACCTTACGCAATATAGCCGCGCAATTCGAATTACCTATGACGGCACTGTTGCTTCGGCGCTGAATCCGAATGTTGACGAATATCACATTTATCTGGTCCTCAATGCTTATCATGCTGTACGGGGACGGCCGGTTTTCCAAACACGGTTTCGCGGCCGCGCCCCAAGCTTCTCGCTTCCGCAGGCCCAGCCCACAGTGCTGGAAAAACTCTCTCATTTCTCGCACCAGCAGCATTTCGCCGCTAAGCGCCGCCCGGAACCTTTGGGTAAATTTGTTACGACTTTGGACAAGACCGACTATTGTCATTGGCAAAGCACATTGGCGTCTTCCAAAAACGGACAAGACCTTATCGAGGCTTTCTCAGGTCTGTCTTAGAGCGATCAGACTTGCTTAGAGCGACCAGACTTGCTTAGAGCGATCAGACTTGGGCTAAGGCGGGCGCTTCCTGCTATCCTAAGTTCTTTCTCCTATTTACATCTCTTGCACTGGGGTTAAACTCAGGCGGGGGAGTATTTAGATTACGGCGCAATATAGATACGCAGGTTTTTTGTCATATGCGCATGCCGATGCGGATATTGCCGCGCGACTGCATAGAGCCATAGAGACGTACCGCGTTCCTAAAACTCTTACGGCACGCGGTAAGAAAAAACTCGCGCCGATTTTTCGCGATACCGCGGAACTCACGGCGCATCATAATCTGTCTGAGAAAATCCGAGAGGCCGTAAACCGCTCGCGATTTTTGATTGTATTGTGCTCGCCAGCCGCAAAGATATCTCACTGGGTCAATGAAGAAGTGCGGCTATTTAGAAAAATTCACGGCGATGAAGCAGTGCTGTGCGTGCTGGCGACCGGAACGCCTGAGACCTCTTTCCCTCCAGCTCTGACGGAGGGCGGGCGCGAACCGCTCGCCGCGAACCTCTCGGGCGGGAAGGATAGTTTTCGTCTCGGCGTGACGCAATTGGCCGCCGCCATGCTCGGAGTTGGACTAGACGCGCTTATACAGCGAGAAGAACAGAGGCGCAGAAACAGATTATGGCTAATAACCTCCAGCTCTGTGCTGTTCTCTGCTATTATGGGCGGTATGGCCTTTACCGCTGTGAAGGCGCAAAATGCAGCGGAGACAAGCCGCAGCGAAGCCGAGAAGATGGTTGAGTTCATGCTTACAGATTTACGGCAGGATTTAGCGCCAATCGGAAAGCTAGATATTCTGAATAATGTCGGAAGCCGCGCCGCTGAATATTATAATGCTATTCCGAATGCCAATATGGATGACGACCGGTTGGCACGGGAAGCGCGCGCTCGGCATTTGCTGGCGGAAGTTGCTCTGGATCAGGGAGATATCGCCAAAGCCGAAGCTGAAATAGAAGCCGCTTATCTTGCAACCCAAGAGGTCTTGCGGCGTAATCCAAAACAAACCGGGCCCCTTTTTGCTCACGCACAAAGTGCTTATTGGCAAGGTGAGCTGCGACGCCGTGCAAAAAAGTACCCGCAGATCATCCCATATTGGCAAGAGTACGAAGCTTTAAGCGCTCAACTGCACGGCCATAATCCAGACAATGTTGACTGGATAAAGGAGGCGGCCTTCGCGCAAAATAATTTAGGCTTCGCCCTAAGACAGCTCAAGGAGTACGATAAGGCGCTCGTGCATTACGAAGCCTCTACAGAATTGTTCAAGCGCGCATTAAGCCTTTCACCGGGGGATAGTCTTATCTCTTTTGAGCTCGCCAACGTTCTTGCAGGCGCTTCACTATTGGCTTCTAATCTTGGCCAGCATCGCGCAGCAAAATCATATCGTCTTGAGCAAATTGAGATTTATGAGGCCCTCCTTTTGGATGACCCAAAGAATTATCCGCTTCTATTTCGCAAAGCCCAATCCATGCGGGTTTTCTTTGAAAATTTTGAACCCGATGAAAGCGTGCGGGCGGCGGGTTTAAACGAGGTGAAATCTCAGCTCCGTTTACTCATTGAGCATGATGCCAATAACATTTTATGGAACCAAGAATATGAGATGATTAAACCTTAGCCTAACGTCGTGGCCTAATTTCCTTGATCTGTACCATCGTTATTTGTACCGGGATCAATGATAATTGGCGTTTCCATTGCAATGCCGTCAATCATTTGGGAAATAGTCACATGAAGGTTAAATTTTAGGCCTTCAGGGTTACTGCGGCAGCGATTGGCCAATAGCAGGTAATTTCTGTCATTGAGCGTGCAAATTTTCTCAAAGTTTCTGAGTAAATCATCCCGATCATTCTCTGTGCTATATTGCTGCCCTTTAGAGAATTTCCAATTATCTCGAGGGAGATGAAATAACACCCAAACATGTTTGTTCATGTTTAAATCAAGCGGTGTTGGAAGCGGGCCTTCCTTCGAGTCGCCTTCTTTGAAGTAGCTAATGTAGTCATCAAAGACGCTTTGTACATCAAAGGGATTAAGATGTGTGTTTGACATAAAGTCTGGAATTTCGTCTTTACAGTTTTCAAAAACATGTTCGACTTTATCCGCTTTAATGCGGTTACGGGTGAGTTCGCCGTCGCGGTTAATATTAATGGCAACAGGCAGGAGAATGGGTGTCGGACCGGGACGGTCCTTTTGATATTCATCCCAATCTTTGAGATAACGCTGATTGGGGTTGATGGTCTTTTTTGATGTTGGTCTGGACATGTGGGTCTCCCATTTCGATGGTCTTAAGTTAATGCGGTCTGTTTAAGGGAGTTCAGTTTTTTGTCTGTGACCAGAATCACGCGCGGCCCCCGAAAGACTTCAGGCTCGGATGCTCGGTAAGCTGCGCGATTGCCATGGCAAGATTAGCGGCTTCTTGTTTGTTAAAGATTTTGAAACCCGCAAAATGAACTCCCAAGAGATCTCCTGTTTCTATATCAAGAATGGGCGATCCCGAATTACCGCTTAGCGTTGACGCATTATGGCAAATCGCCTGCATTGGAAACCGTGTGGTCTCATCCTGGTCAATAAAAGCCTGTACGCCGTAAGGGTTTTCGTTATCCGTCGAATGTCGAAAAATGCGTCCTTGGCTGATGCGCTTAACGGCAAAGACGGGGTCCTCTTCAAAGGCCGCCAAGATATCTGGGTCATCAGGCTCATGGGTGTCGGGATAGCCAATGACGGCAATAGCGCGTCCGTCTAGCGTCTGGGTTGGAATAGACACGCGGTCGATTGGCGTTCGATTCTTTACAGAGCGGGCGAGCGTATAAATCGCAATATCCAGACCCTTAATCAGTAAAGGCGGCTGCCCGTTAAAGGGTATAAAATCAGAGGCATCCTTATCTTTCTCCGCGATAAATTCAATACCGCCGCAATCCTCTTCACTCGTCAGATAATGCCCGTAAAAACCGTGTACATGACGGTTGGTCATGACGTGGTCGGGCGTAATTAAAAACCCTGTGCCAAATGAATAATCCTGGGCAGAGGGCACGCCCTCTTGCGCGTATCCAATACGTCCCGTTGCATGATAGGCAGGGCGTAAGACCTTAAACGGCCCCGTGAGCATTTGCAGATTAGACGCTGTTAATTGCCCCGCAGGGCTAAGCGGCGCCGCGACATTCGCGGCATGAAGGGGGCTGCCAGGGAAAATGACGCCGCCATTTTCTGGCCTCTTAGATAAATTAGAGGGGCGCTTTTGCACGCGCCCTAATGACCTTTGTAGTGGTAAACCCTTGGCGCCATGGGGCAGCGGCGCTTTAGGCCGCCTCAAGGATAGCGTCCCAAGACCTATCGCGAGCAGGCCTAACGCGGCCGCAGCAATTATCCATATAAGGCTGCTGCCTGAAGGTTCCGCCGGGCCCGTTGTCTGGGCCCCGCCCGTACTGCTGCTCTCGCCGCTGTCCGCGCCACTGCTTAAAGGAGGGAGGTTAATGAGGCTTGAGCAGGGCAAGGTGTAAATTGCGTATCGCGCATCACCCCAACTGCCCGGTAACATTAAAAGCTTTGGATCTTGACCCTTTGGTATTGTGGTGAAAAACTCTGCGAAGGGATAAGTCTCTTGTCCCTTAAAAGGTTTGCCGTCACGCGGGCTTGTTGACTTTATTATCCTTTCTGGCGGCGAAAGCGAGGCCATTATTTCGGCCCAATGGGCGGGGTCCAAAGGCTCCCCATTTGCAGGACCAAAAAAATCTGCAGTCATTGACGCATAAGCCGCCGTAAAATCACCCTGTCCAGAGATAACGCTTTTATCAGCCCACACCCGTCCCGCGAGACCTGGCGTAAAAAAGATATCCATGCTGCCGCCGCGATTGAACTCTTCTTGTAAGGTTTCGCTAACCTGTTGCCGCCATGTAATGAACCGCACAGAACAGTCATTAATTTCTTCCCGGGACGTATTAATGTTAAAGTTAAACAGCGCAGGATTATCCGCGCGCGTTCTAAAATTCTCTGGGTCGCTATACTTAAGGCTCAGCCTATCGCCTTGCTGCTGTAGGACAATAAAATCATATCCCGCGATAATTTCGGCTTTTACTTGTCTGGTTATAGGTTCAGCCTGAACCACCGCGTGTAGCCATCCGGCCGCAATCACGGCAATAACCCTCATATAGTTGAATTTCATGTGTCTGCTCCCCCAAAACTACACATACAGATTGACAGGAGAGTATCCATAAGAAAAGTAGAACTACCATGACGGCCATCACGTTGGTGGCTGGAATTTAAATATAGAAGATGAAGCAGGGCACTTTATCTTTTGAAGAAAAACGCTATGACCTTTGCAATGAACGCCCCCTCACACCATGACTTTATCGGGAGCTATGAAAGCGCCATAAAAGGATTAGAGAGCGCGCCCGATAATCGCGTGCTACAGCATCAGGCTGTACTGGCGCTCGCTCGCATGGGGTCGCTCGATTTAGCCCTCTCTGAATATGAACGCTACGGTCTATCGTCGGTCCGCAATCATGAGGATATAATGGCGCTGGGGGCGCGCCTGTCCAAAGACCTTTATTTGGCGACGTCAGGCGCAGCGTCTAAACAGCATGGCCTGAACTCAGCCCAAAAATATGAAGCTGCCTATAATGACACGCGCGGTTATTATTCAGGCATTAACTCTGCAACCATGGCTTTGCTGGCCGACATGCCGGGCGACATTGTAAAATCGCGCGCGCTGCACATACAAAAAACATTGCCGCCGGTGAAAAACCTGACGCCAACGGATTATTACTTTATCGAAGCGACGCGCGCCGAGTGTTTTTTACTGTTGGATGACATTGAAGGCGCGGTGAAAAGCCTGCGCCTTGCCATTGACTTTGATCCGCTCAATTATACCGCCCACGCCACAAGCTTAAAACAGTTTCGCCTCATTCAGCGCAAGAAACAGTCTGCGGTCGATTGGCTCGAGGAATTTATGCCGCCGCGCCCCGCCCATTTTGCTGGGCATATTTGGAACCATGAAAGCCCGCCCTCACGCCCATTGTATGAAAACATGCTCAATCAAATATCAGATGCTATTCAGCAAAACGATATTGGATATGGCTTTGGCGCGTTAGCGGCGGGCGCTGATATTGTTATTGCTGAGCGGCTCATTCAAGAAGGCGCTGAACTGCATGTTATTTTGCCAAGCGGGGCTGATAATTTTGTCGAGACCTCTGTGCGTCCATTTGGGAGTGATTGGGTGCCGCGTTTTGCGGCCTGTATGAAGCAGGCCGCCTCTACAAAAATCATGCACCTCTCAAGCCAAGCTAAGCAAGAAGACCTCTATTTGATTGCTGGGAATGTGGCGATGGGGCAGGCGATAATAAAGGGGCAGCAATTTGACGTCGAAGCCGCGCAAGTTTTAATTCTGGACGACAGCGTAAAAGGGTCGATGACCACGCTGCATTCCGCTAAATGGCAAAAGACGACATTGCCGCAAATTTTAGTACCCGCGTCACTTACCGCAAGCCAAAGCAAATCTCTCCGCCGCGCGCCCAAGGAGCTTGATATTGTTATGATGATTTCAGGGCAGGAAAAAACGCAAAATTTCACCTCTCTTGGCAGCGCTCTCAAAGCGGCGCGCGAGATGTTGACGGGTGATGAAACACTCACAATCGCTTTGGCTTATGCTTATGATGATGTCGAGGCAACACTCGCGGCCTTGACCGCCAGAGGGCTATCCGCCTCTATTTTGATGTCTTATGAAATCGCGGCTTCGGTTGCGCTTAGCGAGACAAGTGAAAATGTCGGCTATGCGGGTATCATAAAAGGCGCGTTTGAGCGCATGGAACACGTCTTTACCATGCGGCGTTAAGGGCCATTATTGCGGGCCTATTTGAACGCATCCGCGAGCTTTTGCGGCTGTTCAACAATTAAGGCGCCTGGCTGGCGCGATAAAATCCCGAGCTTTTGCAAGTCACTCACCGTGCGCGATACCGTCTCCCGCGTAGAATTAACGCGCCGCGCCAGGTCAACATAAACAGGGTTGGGGCGAATAATGTGTTTGTTGGGATCAATCCCAATCTCGCAAGAGAGGCGTATAAGCTCGGCGCAAATGCGTCCCTTAGCTGATAAAGCATAGGCTTGGACAAGACTGTGCGTCATGCGCCCCAGGCGTTTTGCAAAATCATTTATGACGGCGTGTTGAAGGGTGTTATCGGCGTCCATCAACTCTCGCATCTTTGCGGCAGGCAAACGGTAAAGTGTTGTTTGGGTCGCCGTGACTAGTTCAAATTGGCTTGGGAGAGCGCCCAAAAATGCCATGTGCCCGATGAAATCGCCCGATTTAAACTCGCCTATCCAGATTTGGTCACCATTTTCAGACAGAACAATCGCTTCAACGGAGCCCGAAACCACCAGTCCAAAATATTCTGAGGCTTGGCCTTGAAAGTCTAAAGTTTGGTTTGGCGCATAGGTTTTTTGAACAGCATTTTGCTCAAATAGCCTCCACCACATGTGCCCCGCGTGACTCTCCATGCAATCTGCTAACATAATAAGAAATAGAGTGAAATATTATTTCTAAAAAAAGCGTGTCCCAGCAAGGCCTTGCCTTTCAGAAAGGTTTTGTGCCTCAAACAAACTTTTGCCTTTACGCGCTTAATCGCCTTTTAACCTTTTTATTAAGGGATTCTTAAACCGCGTCTTTTCACCAATGTTTTGTGCCTGCCCTGTACACCTTAGTTCTGCGATTGGGATCGTAGTGAGTGAGGAGCGCGATATGAGGATGAATACGTTAGTGACATTGGGGGCCTCTGCGGCCTTTGGTATTATGGCGATTGTTTTAGCGCGCGGTTGGATTGAGGGCGCGGTTGAAAAAGAATTTAGCAATACACGTGCTGTGTCGGCACAGACAACGGCGCCTAAAATCTATGATACAGTCCCTGTGGTTGTCGCCGATGTTCCGCTAAACTTTGGCGATAAGCTTTCGCGCGAAAATTTGCGTCTTGTTGATATGCCTGATGAAATTGTCCCCGAAGGCGCCTATACAAGTTTTGAAGAGCTCTTATCGGATCCCAGACAGCAAACCGTTGTTTTAGCACGCATGAGTTATAACGAGCCCATCATAGGCTTTAAAATTAGCGGTCCAGGCGGCAGAGGGTCTTTATCGGCGCTTATTTCTGAGGGTAAACGCGCAACCGCTATTCGCGTCACTGACGTGGCTGGTGTGGCGGGTTTTGTCCTGCCAGGCGATAGCGTCGATATCATTTATACGCGCGATGAGGCCAACAGCAGAGGCGGCGACGGCGTCTTGCTGTCGGATGTTTTGCTGCAAAATGTGCGCGTCTTGGGCATCGATCAAAACCTGAGCAATCAATCGAGCACGCCAGATGTTGTTAGTACAATTACCGTAGAAGTATCAAATAAGGACGCGCAAAAATTGCACCTCGCGATGGATGCAGGCCGCCTGAGCTTAACCTTGCGCCGCGCCGGCGAGACGGCGCTTAAGCAAGAAAGCCGCCTGACATCAAAGGGACTTGTCAACGCTGCCAAACCAAAACCCAATCGCTGGAAAGCGCCTGCGCTGGCTCAGAAAATGACGCCGCCAAAGCCAGTCGACCAAGTCGCTAATATTACAATCATTCGCGGTGAAGACCGCAATGAAGTCAGCGTCGCTATGGAAGGTGTTCTGCCGAGCGCCGAAGCGCATGACGACTTGACGCTCGATAACACATTGGCGGGAGGATGATATGATAGGCAGAAAAACATCAAAGCTTAACCGCTCTTTGGCCGCCTCTCTTTTGCTTGGAGCCTTACTTCTGCCCGCCAGCGCGGCGCAGGCTAAGTCATGGGTTGACCAAGCCGCCTCAGGAGAGCGTACGTCAACACAGGTCATTAAAGACGACTCTATTGTCATGCGCACAAGCACGGCCTTTAAAGAGGTCCGCGTCGCTAATGCCAAAATCGCGGATATCGTGGTACTGACTGACCGTTCTTTCCAAGTGCTGGGTAAGACGGCGGGTAAGACCAATGTCATGCTTTATGATGCCAATAACCGCCTCGTGGATATCGTTGACATCAATGTCGGCTTTGACCTGCAAGGTCTTAAGCGGGCACTCTATGAAACTTTCCCGCGCGAGGCAGTGCAGGTTCGCGCAATGGCGGGCGGGGTTTATCTTTCGGGCAAAGTGACGAACGGCAATATTGCCGCGCAGGTCGAAAAAGTGGCCCAAGCCTATGCGCCTGATAAGGTGACAAATGGCATGTCTGTGCGTGATAGCCATCAGGTCATGCTAGAAGTGCGCTTTGTCGAAGCCTCGCGCGACGCCGCTAAAGAACTTGGCATTGGGGTGCTGACGCAGAAAGCGGGTCAATTTGCTTTTCAATCGGCCGGCGGCATTGTTTCAGGCATTTCACCGAGTTTTGGCGGCGTAATTTCGGGCAATAGACATAATATCGCTCTGGATGCCCGCATTGAGGCCTTAGAAGAGGACGGCGTTATTCGCACTTTGGCTGAGCCTAATTTGGTGGCGATGTCAGGCGAAACGGCGAGCTTTCTGGCGGGGGGTGAATTTCCTATCCCTGTCCCCAGCGGACAAGGCGACATTGCGATTGAGTTTCGCGAATTTGGCGTTGGCCTGTCCTTCACGCCAACGGTTTTGGATGACGGCATTATTAATTTAAAAGTGGCGCCAGAAGTCAGCCAGCTTGATACAAATAATTCTGTGCGCATCGCGGGTATCGAAGTGCCGTCATTGCGGGTTCGCAGAGCGGATACGACGGTTGAACTTCGCAACGATCAAAGCTTTGCTATTGCGGGCCTCTTGCAGAACACGACCAATAACACGAAAATCCAAACGCCGTGGCTTGGGGATGTACCTATCCTTGGCGCGCTTTTTCGGTCCTCGCGCTATCAAAAATCCGAAACAGAGTTGATGATTATTGTTACGCCGCGTCTTGTGCAGCCTGTTTCGGATATCTCGCGGCTACGCTCACCGATCGATACGCTCACACTGCCCAGTGACATTGAACAATTTCTTGGCGGCATGATTGAAGGCCGCCCGGCAGGGGAGGCGGCAGGCCTTGAAAAAATGGGCGACAATAAAACCCAGCCTACGCCGCATAAATCAACCGTCATTGGCGGCGGTCTTGCCGCGCAATATGGCCACTCGCTGCATTAGGGACTTGATATGAAACCGATTTTACTCGCCCTGCCACTCCTCGCTTTATCGGCTTGCGCAACTGCGCCGTCGCCTCTTGGCGCGGCTATCGCGCACAGTAAGCAGGTCCAAGCTGTTGCGCCAACGGCTGAGCAGAAAAACAATACCTTTATACCCGCTGATAGAGCGCGCCAAAAACACGCGCGCGATGCCTATCAAAAGGGCGAGGTGAAAAAACTAGAAAGACTTGGGACACGCAAATAACGCCCGGAAGATATAGCTATGTCTATTCAAATGCAAAAGAGGCTAACAATGTGGATTGGAACGTTTCGCGCCAATAAAGATGGCTCTGTTGCGATTTGGGCGGCAGCGGCCCTGCCTATACTGTTGGGCGGCGCGGCTTTGTCCATTGATGCGGCGCGTCTTTATAATACAGACCAAGACCTGCAAAGCGCGGCGGATGCCTTTGCGCGTGCAGGTGCCGCAGAGCTCGATCAGCGTAATGATAGCCTTGTGCGGGCGGACCGCGCCGTCACGACCCTTGTTAACAATGAGCAAAAATTTGCCGCCCAAGGACGCGGCAATGTGCGGGTTTCCTCGATTCGTTATCTCAAATCTATTCCCGGCAAAGACTATCAAGACGTTCCCGCTAGCGCGGTCACAACAAACCCAACCGAAGCAAAATATGTTGAGGTTGAGGTTGTGCCAGAAAATGTCTCCACCCTTTTTCCGCAAGGCTTCGTGCGCAGCATTACCTCTGTGCAGCTTGGCGCAAGCTCTACGGCGGGCTTTAGCCAAGATGTGTGCGGGGCCGCGCCCGTATTCATTTGCAACCCGTTTGAGTTTAGCACCCAGACATCTCTTTATGACGCGATGGAAGACCCAAGTTTTCGCCGCCGCCAGATAAAGTTTAAAACCCAAGGGCCCAATGCCCGCTACAGTCCTGGTAACTTTGGATATCTGGATCCGTTTGAAGGCAATTCTGGCGCGGGTAAAATTAAAGACGCAATTGCGATTGATAAGCCAACTGTCTGCTTGTCTAAAACCGAGGGCGTGAAGCTACGCCCCGGTAATATTAACAGCGCCTCTCAGGCGATGAATGTGCGCTTCGATTTATACGAAGGGCCGTATAAGGGCCTGAGAAATGACCCCGCCTTTGCGCCTGCCGCCAATGTCGTGAAAGGGTACTCCGCGCCTAAAAACAAGGCCTGTAATGCGCGGCCTGATAATGATGCGCTGGCGATGCCCAATGACGACGACTTTGCGGCAGCGCCTGGATCGGCCTCAACATCCGATCAATTCGGGACGGGTGATTGGGATTTTCTAAATTACATGCGCGTCAATCATAACGCAAAGCGCTCTATCACCATAGAGGGCGTAACCTATCTTCTTGATTATGTGAATGGGCGTGTTTCGCCTGCTGCGCCGCCCTCCCGCTATGCGCTTTACCGCTGGGAGATTGATAATAACCAGATACCCGGCGCGCTCTCTTATGGCAGCAGCGCCAGTACGCCAGAAGAAGGTATCCCACAATGTCATGCGGCGGGGGCTCACAGCGACCCTGACATTGACCGCCGCGTCATTCACGTCGCGGTCTTAAATTGCGGAGCGCTTGAGGCGTCTGGACAATCGATGAATGGCCGCACGGATTACCTGCCTGTTGAGACATTTGTCAAAGTGTTCCTGACTGAACCTATGGCGTCGGGCAGCGAGAGTACGATATATGGAGAAATCGTCGGTCCCGTTGTTCAAGGCAAGGATTTCGGAGCGCGCGATAGAATTGCGCTAAACCGCTAATGGCGCGCGGGGCAAGCATTATACAGCGCTGCATCAGGCTTTACGCTGCGGACACAGGCGGCGGCGCAGCAGTGGAAGCCGCAATTGCAACGCCGTTTTTGGCCTTGCTTGGCTTAGGCGCTATCGACGGCTCTTACATGCTTTTACAAAATCATAAGATGGAGCAGGCCTTGGTTTCTGCGGCAAATTTCATGGCGCTCGCAGAAGACCCGCGCCTTGTAGAAACACAGGCTAAGCAGATTGCCGTATCGGGGACAACAAACCCCGCCGCGCCGCCGCGTATAAAAAACTGGACGGTGGGCGATATCACGATTGCCTATAGGCTTGTTGCCAATTCAAATAATGCCTATCGCGGGGGAGGCTTCATACGCATCGTCGATATACAGACATCGCACCGCTATGACGGCTTTGGTATTATTAAGGCGGCCTCTCGCGGGCAGGTCACGTTAACCGCTCAATATCAGCAGCGTATGACGGGAACCGTGCTATGAGTTTGTGGGGGCGATATAAAACCAGTCAAGACGGCGCAGTCGCTGTGGAAGCGTCTTTGATTACGACGATTATGGTTGTGCTTACCCTCGCGGCTTTTGAAATTGTCTACGGCTTTTTTCAATGGAACGCCGCCCAGCAAGCCGTGCGCCTTGGCGCGCGATTAGCGGCGACAAGCCCGCCCGTCTCTCAAGCGCTAGAGACGCTGACAGGTTTGGAAAACGGCGGTGAAGCGGGCGACCCCATGCCAGATTACACACACAGCTGCGCGGGCGCGAGTGCAAGCTGCTCGGCGGGAGGCTTTAATGCCGCTGTGCTAAACGAGATTGTTTTTGGCCCTGACAATGACGGGCTCTGCGCTGCGACGTCGCGGGCACGGCGCGGCATGTGCGATATTTTTGAACGCGTCAGCCCCGAGAACGTTACAATTGAATATAGGAATTCTGGCCTTGGGCGCGCGGGGGTGCCAGCTTGGCCCGCCCCGCTCATTACGGTCACGCTCACAGACGTAGAATTTGACTTCGCGCTGCTCCGTTATTTTACGCCCAATGCCATTCGTAAAATGCCGCCTGTCAGCGTGACCGTTATCGCTGAAGACATGCAATCAGGGCGTTAGGAAAACTAGACCATGGATGATTTTTTGAATTTTTTAGACATAGCTGACAGTAACGCGGCGTGCGGGGACGATAGCCTTGCTATTCCTGAGCCAAAACCCAATGGCGATATTCGGCCCAATCCCTTTCCTATGCAGGCGTCGGCTCCCGTGACTTTGGATAGAGGGGCTGCGGATCGTGCTGCGAATAATGAGGAAAGGGTGGTCAAAAGCATAAATTTCTACGATAATACTGATCAAGAGGACGCTGCTAAAAACCCGTCAGATCCCGCGACCTTTACTGTGCGCGCCGAAGATAAAGCGGCAGACTTTATGCCGCTTCAGACCCGCGATAGCGGCAATGAAAATGATGCAAAATGTTTCGCCTTTATGGGCGCGAGCGGCGGGGCGGGCGTCACCACATTGTGTATACAAATGGCGTATGACATCGCAAAACGGACTAAAAAATCTACTGGTTTTGGCGCAATTGCAGACCCCACAGTTTGCATTATAGATCTTGATTTTGAAACGGGCAGCTGCGCCTCTTATCTGGATGTACCGCCTGCCCTCACGATTGATGATATTTGCGGTCCGCCTGATCGTATAGATGCCTCTATTGTGCAGGCTTTAATGAGCCATCATGAAAGTGGGATCGCGGTTATTTCGACCCCAAATGCTCTAGGTGCTAATACGCTCGCGAAACCTGAAACCGTTTTGGCCTTGCTGGACGCCGCCTCTCAAGTTTACGATCATATCATTCTTGATTTACCCCGAATATGGCAGCCTTGGATTGGCGCGGCTATTGCGGGGGCAGACCATTTTGCGCTCGTCGGAGAGCTGACGATTCCGTCGCTGCATACGGCGCGGGCGCGAATCGCAAATATTGAAAAAGTCCTCGGCGCGCGGGTGAATTGCGAAATCGTTCTGAACAAGGTCGAACGCCGCTCATTTCGTAATTCTGTGCGCCTTGCTGATGCAGAAAAAGCCTTGCAGCGCAGCGTTAGCGCGACAATCTGTGTGGATTATGACACAACGCGCGAAGCCATAAATTGCGGCGAAGCTGTGCAGGTTATTCGCCCAGAAGCCCGCTATGTCAAAGATGTGCGTTTGCTGTCTCTTTTGTGGGCGCCTGTACGCGTCACAGGGAAAAAAGCTGCAAAGGAGCGCCGTAAAAGCCGAACGGCGGCCTAGAATATTAACACCATATTAAGGGCATCTTTCAACTGGCCTTTAGGGGACTAACCCTAAAAATGTCATCATGGGTCGTTTTTCAAAATTCCTAACCGAAGAGCCGCAGTGCGCGCCAGGCGTACAGCAACATGATGCGCCGCAAGCTAATGCCTTACCTCTTGCGCCTAGCGTTGGACCCGAGGCCCTTATTACCGCTGTCCATTCGGCAGATGTTCCTAGCCCTCGCCCTGCTACCGTTAAAGACCTCGCCGCAAAACCAGAAGAGACGGCTGATGAACTTCGTAAAGCGGCAAATAAAGCGTGGCTTGAAACGAAAGTGCGCATCCATGCCCGCCTTATTGAAGACATTAACCTCGCCGCGCTAGATGGTTTGGACACGCCGGACCTTCGGGCGCAAGTTCTCAAGATTGTCCGCGAAATCGTCGTTGACGAAAAACTTAAACTGACATCGCCAGAGATTCAGAACCTTGCGGATGGTATTTTTGACGAAATGACAGGGCTCGGCCCGCTCGAGCCTTTGCTGCAAGATGACTCTGTCTCCGATATTCTCATCAACACCCATGAACACGTCTATGTCGAGCGCGGCGGAGAGTTAGAGCTGTCTGGTGTTCAATTTGCCAATGAACCGCATTTATTGCGTATCATTAACCGCATTGTAGCAACGGTTGGCCGCCGCGTTGATGAAAGTCAGCCGCTTTGCGATGCGCGCTTGCTTGACGGATCGCGGGTAAACGTGGCCATTGCACCGATTGCGGTTGACGGTCCGCTCGTCTCTATTCGCAAGTTTTCAAAGACGCCTTTCACGCTCGACAGGCTTGTAGAATTTAACGCCATACCTGATGCCGTGGCGCAGTTTATATGGGCGGCGTGCCGCGCTCGGGTTACTATTCTTATTTCCGGCGGTACGGGTTCAGGCAAGACCACATTGCTGAACGCTTTGTCGCAATCTATTTCAGAAAAAGAACGGCTCATCACCATTGAGGATGCGGCCGAGTTACAATTACAGCAGCCCCATGTCGCGCGTATGGAAACCCGCCCCGCTAATATCGAAGGCAATGGCGAAATTAAACAGCGCGAGCTTGTGAAAAATGCGCTGCGAATGCGCCCAGACCGCGTCATTCTTGGCGAGGTTCGCGGCGAGGAAGCCTTTGATATGTTGCAGGCCATGAATACAGGCCACGAAGGCTCTATGGCCACGCTGCACGCCAACACACCGCGCGATGCGATTACGCGGCTCGAACAAATGGTTGCCATGGGTGATATGAAAATTACGCCTGAAGCAGTGGCCGGGCAAATCGCCAGCGCGGTTGGGATTATTGTTCAAGCACAGAGACTGTCCGATGGGCAGCGCAAAATTACCTCCGTGGCGGAAATTGTGGGAATGGAGGGCGCGATTATTCAGATGCAGGAAATTTTCAATTATACGCGAACGGGCACGGGGCCTAACCATGAAGTGCTTGGAGAGTTTAGGGCCACAGGTATTCGACCAAAATGCTTAAACCTCATTGAGACCCGAAATTTTAATTTGCCAGAGGGCCTGTTTGAACCAAAGGCGATGCCAACGGGGCGTTTGCTAGAGGGTGATATTAAAACGCGGGTTTTAAGCAAAAATGAGGATAAGTCGTGAGCGGCAATAACTCTATTTTAGTCTATGTTTTCATCTTCGCAGCCGCCGTGCTTGCGATGCAAAGCTTTATTGGCATGGGGCGTCATGCTGTTAAAAAAGCCAAGCTGGCCAATGATAGAATGAAACGCTTGGCCAATGAAAAAGACACAACGGTGGTTTTGGCAAAACTGCGCACACGTAGGGGCATGACCCGAGAGGGTGATCTTATTGGGGCTATTATTTGGCTGAAGAAACTCGTGCTTCATTCGGGTTTGCCTTTAGGAAATTACGGCGTTTTTCTTGTGATAATAGGCTTCTCTCTAAGCTCGACAATTTTTGCTCTGCTGTTCAAAGGAACCTTTATTTGGATGTCTGCCGGCTTTGCTTTTGGGCTTATCATGCCGATTGTTGTCCTTAAGGTTTTAGCTTCACGGCGGCGAAAGAAAGCGGTAACGCAATTGCCCGAAGCCTTGGATGTTATTGTGCGGTCCTTAGGCGCGGGCCATCCTGTCCCCGTCGCCATGGCACTTGTGGGCCGCGAAATGTCAGACCCGATTGGCTCTGAATTTGGTATTGCCAGCGACGAAATTACCTACGGCGCGAGCATTAGCCAAACCGTGCAGCGTCTTGCCGACCGTGTTGGGCATGAGGATTTTGATTTGTTTTCAGCCATGATACGCCTCCAAGAACGGACAGGCGGTAATCTTGCGGAGCTTTTACGTAAAAGCGCGGACACTATTCGGGACCGCCAAAAAATGCGGCTAAAGGTCAAGGCTGCGTCCGCCGAAGGGCGGATGTCCGCTATGATTTTGAACATTGCGCCAATCTGCCTGTTTTTACTCATAAATTTAGCGGCACCAGATTTTTATGGGGACGTTAAAGATCATAAGCTTATGACGTATGGCGCTTACGGAATTTTCATATGGATGGTAATTGGGAATTTGGTCATGAAAAAAATGATCAATTTTAAGATCTAGTGTCCATTTCAACTTACCAAAATGCGCTCACGATTTCGATTTCGCTACTGTTCTTACTCATTAGCGTATCACTCGTGGTCCTCGCGATCCGGTCCGCCTTGCAGCATAATGCTCAAATAGAACGCCGCCTTGCTGGAGGCGCGGGCGAGGCGATGGATGAACAACCTCAAACATCTCAAACTCTTTTCTCAAAGATTGGTCAGCATTTAACCCTGCCTGGTCCAGAGGACATCAGCCGTATTCGTTTTGAGCTGTCACAGGCGGGCTTTTACAGCGCTTCCGCTGTACAGAGCTATCACGCTATTCGGGTGACGTGCCTGTTTATCCCGCAGCTTTTGCTGCTGATGCTTATTCCTTATCTGGCCAACCATATGAGTTTTTCGGCCTTATTGACGCTCTTTTGCGCTTCTTTAATGCTCAGCCTTTACGCGCCTATTCTTGTGGTACGCTGGCGGACAACAAAGCGCAGAGATGAATGCCGCAACGGCTTTCCCGATATGATGGATTTGCTGATTGCCTGTATCGAAGCCGGCCTTGGGATGGACGCGGCCCTTGTGCGGGTGGGCCACGAAATTGGCGCGCGCTATCCGACTTTGCGGATTAATCTGGACATTATGAATTTGGAGCTTAGAGCCGGACGAGAGCGCAACGCCGCCATGATAAATTTTGCCAAGCGTGTGAACCTCGAAGAAGCACGCTCACTTGCGGTCATGCTCAAGCAAGCTGAAGAAATGGGCGCCAGCGTAGGCCGTACGCTGCGCACCTTTGCCGATGAAATGCGTATGAAGCGTATGATGAAAGCTGAGGAAAAGGCGATGGCGCTTTCAGCCAAACTCACCGTGCCGCTTATCCTTTTCATTTTCCCGACTATTATTTGTATGGTCATGTTGCCGGCGGGCATTCGTATTTCGCAAGGCTTATAGATGAAACGGGTTTTCTCTGTCATGGCTGCGCCTCTTTTGTTTGTGGGCTGTGCCAGCACGCCAACGGCTTTGCCAGACGTGCAGTTAGCCGCCGTGCCAGAGCGAGCCTTAAAACTCGACATAGCTTCAGCGCCAAATCGGCTCAAAGCGGGCGCGATATCGGCCCCCATCGCGGTGCGCGCGGCCTCTCGTCAACACCCGCATTTACTGGCGATTAAAGATCCTATCACCCTTGCCGTTGAGGCACGCGTGGAGGGCGATTACGAAAAAGCCTATCAGCATTTTTACGCTGCGTGGCTTGCGACGCCAGAAAGCCAAGATGTCGTGATTAGCTTGGCGAACATGGCGCTACGGATTGGCAAATTTGAGGAGGCTTACGCGCTAACCTCAGCTTTGGACGGAACATCAATGCATCCGGCTTTAATTGCCGCCCATGTTCTTGCTGAAATTGGGACCAATAAAAGCCACGACCCCGAAGGGCGGCTTAGAGATGCGCTTAAGGCCGCCCCGCATGATTACCGCCTGTGGAATGCACTCGGGCGCTATTTTGACGGGCAGGGCCAGCCAGACCGCGCCCAAGCCAGCTATCAAACCGCGCTTAAAGAGGGCGGGGCGGCTGCGGGCGTGTTCAATAATTTAGGCATGTCATTCCTCCTGCAAGGAAAGCAGGCGGATGCGCTCTCGCAATTTGAGCAAGCTGCTCTGATAGACCCGAAAACGCTGCTTTATGATAATAACCGCCGCCTGACCTTAGCGCTTATGGGGGATTATCGCCGCGCCGTAGCAGGGCTTGATGGCAATCGCGCCGCAGATATTTTTAACGATGCAGGTTATATTGCTAAGTCTCGCCAGAATGTAGAGAATGCCGCGGCCTTATTTGAAGCCGCGATTGCGCAAAGCACATCCTATCACTCGCGAGCCCATGCTAATTTAAAGGCATTGCGTAAACTGCCCTAAGCGGCCTAGAGGCGTTGCCTATTTCATGAGCGGGCCGAAATGTAATATTGCCTATTCACTCACAAACCGCTTATATCCAGATGACGATAGCGTTGACGTTAGATGATTTGCAGAAAGCCGCCCCATGAATGCCTCATCCGAACCGCTCCAATTTCAAATGATGACAACGCAGATTGGCCGCATAACCCTGAACAATCCTGGTCGGCGCAATGCCTTGACCGCAAAGATGTGGAACCGTCTCACCGAGAGCTTGGCCGCGGCGGCCGCGGAAGATGAGCTAAGAGTCCTTGTTATTACGGGGGCAGGGGAGCATTTTGCGGCGGGCGCGGATATATCAGAATTTAGTACACATTACGCCACGCCAGAAACTTCGGCGCAAATCTCCCGAAAAATATCAATCGCGCTTGATGCCGTGGCGAATTTTCCGCGCCCAACCCTAGCGAAAATTAGCGGAGCGTGCGTTGGAGGCGGCGCGGGTATCGCGCTAGCTTGTGATATCAGATTTGCCGATGCGAGTAGCAAATTTGGTATCACGCCAGCCAAACTGGGTCTTGTCTATCCCTTTGCTGATGTGCGCCGATTGGTGCAAGCCGTTGGCCTGTCAAATGCCAAAGACATGTTGTTCTCGGGTCGAATAATTTCGGCAGAAGAGGCCAAATCAATGGGATTGATTGATACGTTAGCCGAGCCTTATGCGCTGGATCAAACTGTTCGCGATTACGCGCTTAGCCTCTGCGAGACATCCAAAGAGTCAGTTCGCGTAATGAAGCAAATGTTTATGGCCATTGCCGAAGGGCAAAGAGGCGAAACGGCCTCTACGAAACAGTGGTTTCTTGAGGCCTTTGCCAGTGATGATTTCAAAGAGGGCTACCAGGCCTTTTTAGAAAAGCGCAAGCCAAAGTTCTGATTGTCTTTGGGCCATCAATTTGGGCCTGATGTGTGGGCCAAAAGGGAATAATATGCATTACCGGTCTCAATTATTTGTTCCTGGCAACCGTCCGGACCGTTTTGAAAAAGCCTGCCAAGCGGGGGCTGATTTAGTTTGTATTGACCTTGAGGACGCTGTTGGACCAGGTGAAAAAGACGCCGCCCGAGACGGGGTGCTTGAGTGGCTCTCTCAATCCAGCCATTCCCACGTATCCTTGCGTATTAACGGACTTACCACGCCAGATGGCCGCCGCGATATTGCTGCGCTTAAATCTTGCGGGCTTAAGCTGCCGTTTATTATGATACCCAAAGTCGCGTCTCGCGCGCAAATGAATGATTTGGACGATGATTTACCCGATGATCTTGGGCCGTTTTTTGCAATTATTGAAAGCGCAGAAGGCCTGCTGAACTGCGAAGACATTTTTTCTAATGGCCGCGTGACATTGGGCATGTACGGCGCGGTGGATTACGCAGGTGATGTGGATTGCGATCACACTTGGGAGACGCATCTCTACGCCCGCTCGCGCCTTATCGCCGCCGCCGCCGTTTTTGATGTGCAGCTCTTTGATGTGCCACATATTAATGTGCGCGATTTGGACGATTGCGAATCCAGCACCCGCCGCGCCAAAGCGCTCGGTATTCATGCCCGCTCCGCTATTCATCCTGCGCAAATAGAGCGAATTCATGCCGCCCTCTCGCCGTCCGTGGATGAGGTCGCTCACGCTGAAAAGGTTATCGCCGCCTATAAAGACGCGAAAGGGAATGTCGTCCTACTTGACGGAAAATTCATCGAAGCCCCTGTCGTCAAAAAAGCAATGCGGGTTCTCGCCTACAAAAACCGCTTAGCCTGAGTGCCTTAAGAACTCCCAGTCCTATCCCCTTGAACCCAACAAAATACCAGCATGAAAATTTTCCGCGTCCCTGTGATTTGCACGCCCCTATCCCTATAGTGTCGGCTGGGTAGCAATGAGGCCGCGATCGTAATACGGTTCAGCATGCCCGTGGCCCCGCTGCGCAAAGCCTAGCTGCCGAATTAGGGCAAAGTTTCCCCTGGTTTCAAAAAAAAGCAGCTTTAGCGAGGGCCGTAATTCCATCTTAATAACTCTAGGGTAGTCCACGCTCAGAAGTGGATTGCAAATGCTGAAACATATGAAAATCAAAAAATCGGCCAGACAGTCAGTCAACAAGCCTGTTGATACATTCTCGCGCAGAGCTTTCGTCCAAGGGATGAGTGCCTGTTCGGCTGTCGCCTTACAAGCCTGTGGCGGCGCCGCCGCGCCCCTTGAGGGCGCCTCGTTTTTTGGCGGAAGCGGCGGAACCACCCCCACAATCCCAGTTGAGCCAGCTGGTAGTGGACAACATCCTATTTTCGGAGCCGATAAAATGACCAGACAAACACAAGCCTATCAAACCCGCGAACTGGCTGCGAAAGCGCAACAGGCAATAGATTACGGAACACAAGCCACAAATGGTGATGAAGGCCTCTATGCCGATTATCGCGGAAGCTATTCCAAGGGCCTTCCTCATAACGCGCAAGGCGAGGTTGATACCGGTGCCTATCAGGCCCTACTCGACGCGCTTGAGTCTGCTGAAAATAGAGATTTTGAAGCCATTCCAATGGGCGGCGTGCGTAAACTCGCCAATCCGCAGGCCGCTTATCGCTTTGAAATGGTTGGATTGGATTCTCATAAAACATTTATGCGCCCTGCGCCAGAATTTGCCAGCCTTGAAACGGCTGCCGAAATGGGCGAGCTTTATTGGAAGGCGCTTTGCCGCGATATTCCCTTCGCGCAATATGAAAGCAATACAACAATTCAGGCTGCCATCAATGACTTGAACGCCTTCTCCAGCACAGTTGGTCCTAAGTCGGGCGGAAAAATTGATCCGCTTACCGTATTTCGCGGTGCCACGACTGGGGATTTGACGGGGCCATATATCTCTCAACTTCTATGGCAGGATATACCTTACGGTAATACCTCTATCGAACAGCGATATGAGTCTGCGTCCTCTGGCGCAGACGCGATGACAAATACAGCGTCTTGGCTCAATGTTCAGCGCGGCGGCGGCACAACACCGCTCTTTCTGGGCAATAAGCGCTACATTAACGACGCACGGGCGTTGAGTGAGTATGTTCACTCCGACTTCTCTTATCAGGCCTATTTGAACGCTGCGCTTATCCTGCTTAAAATTCCGGGCAGCTTTGACTTTGATAATCTTTATAACAGCTCAGTCACGCAAGGGGCATTCGCGACTTTGGGCGGCCCCGATGTTTTAGATCTTGTCGCTAAGGCAGGCAATCTCGCCCTTTCTGGCGCGTGGTATCAGAAATGGCTCGTTCATAGACGTGCCCGTCCTGAAGCCTATGCGGGCAAGCTTCATTATCAGAAGAGCAATGTTAAAGATTATGGTCTGCCTTCTGAAATTTTGGACTCTGACGGCGTGGGACGCACATTTGCTAGAAATGAAACCTATCTTCTGCCGCAAGCCTACTCTGAAGGGTCTCCAACACATCCGGCGTATCCTGCAGGGCATGCCACTATCGCAGGGGCTTGCGCGACAGTCCTGAAAGCTTATTTTGAAGAGAGCGTGTCTTTCCCAGATACTGTTGTTGCGAGCGCTGATGGCCAGAGACTGTCGGCTTACTCTGGCGCAAACCTTACGCTGGGCGGCGAAATTGATAAGCTCGCGCACAATATATCCCTTGGCCGCGATTGGGCTGGTGTTCACTACCGCTCAGACGGCGAGGACGGATTACTGGTCGGTGAACAGCAAGCCATTAGCTTACTTTTAGACTATTCACGCACCTATAAAGAAGATTTCAACGGTTTTAATCTTACTAAGTTCAACGGCGAGAAAATCAGAATTCAACGCGGCGTCATTTTCTAGGCACCCGCTCGGGCCTGAACTCTTTATGACGAGAGATCATTGCGACCTGGGTTGCATGGGAACACATAAGGCGTAAGCCAAGGTGCGATCATCGGGCCTGGCTGACGCAATCTGACCACATCAATATAGGAAATGCGTTCTGGAAGATGCTAGGCTGCGTTGTTCCAATGATTTAACGACCTTGAGAATGAGAGAAGTGACGCACCGAGGATGCGGCTTGAAAAATCCAATAATCATTTATTATCAAATACTTAGAAAGTCATCAACCACAAAAAGTAGCACGATGTGAGTACTATTTGTAGCACAATCTAGTGTAGTGATAGGAGGCTTTTTTCATGATTTTCAAATACCAGTCGCGAACGTTTCCAAATTGGCTTCGTCTAAGGGGGCGAAGCTGAAATTAGAAAACTAAACCTTAGTAGTTAAATGTCACTTAGAAATTTTTCCAGAGTAGACTCTATGCCTAAATTTTTAATCTCTTGAGCGTATTCAATGATAGAGGTCATGAAATCCGTTTGATTGGAAAAATCGAAATTTTCTGCATTAGAAATTTCTAAGAAGCTTTGAACGCGCTCACCGATATCGTTTTGATTTGCCCGTTCAAAGTCAGCTTTATTAGGATCATTCAGCACACCGTTTTTTAAAGTCGTTTCAATAAAAACAGTCCAGGCTGCGAGGCATAAGGCGAAATACTTACT
>CAKZTE010000097.1 GCA_937923115.1 uncultured Caulobacterales bacterium
GGTCAAGACGATGTGGCCATTCTACATTGCTCTTTTGCTGTGCCTTTTAGTGGTCACTTACGTCCCCAAAATATCACTGCTACTTGTTGGCGGTTAGACCCCAAAAATATAGCGTTTGAGGCCAAAGCTCCAAACGCTATAGATATAGATTAGAAAAGGGGTGATCTTAACGGGACAACCACCCCCCATCTACGGGCAGTGTAATCCCTTGAACATAGTCAGAAGCCGCTGACGCTAAAAATACAATTGCGCCGCCCATATCGGAAGGGTCACCCCAACGGCCACTGGGTATCCTGCCTAAAATTTCTGCGTTACGTTTTTCATCAGCCTGCAAGGCCGCTGTATTATTGGTTGCGAAGTAGCCGGGCGCTATCGCGTTGACATTAATGCCGTGCTGCGCCCACTCATTTGCTAAAGCCTTAGTTAGACCACCAACGCCGCTCTTCGATGCTGTATATGACGGTACGCGAATGCCGCCCTGAAAGGTAAGCATTGAGGCGATATTGATTATCTTACCACTCTTTTTCTGCGCGACTAAATGGCGAGCAAATGCTTGCGAAAGAAAGAAGAGCGTCCGCAAATTCACATTCATCACGGCGTCCCACTCATCAGGGGTGAAGTCTATGGCTTCGTTACGTTTGATGATGCCCGCGTTGTTGACTAAAATATCTGCACCACCAAGAGCCTCAGAAGCCTCAGCGACAATTTCTTCAACCTTATCGGCTTGCCCAAGGTCGGCTAATATTGAATGGGATTTAACGCCCAAGGCTGAGATTTTTTCCAAAGTCTCCGTTGGCTCCGAGCGGCCAATTACGGCAATGTCAGCACCAGCTGCGGCCAAGGCGAGCGCCATGCCCTGCCCTAGCCCCGTATTCGCTCCCGTAACGAGGGCGACTTTTCCTGTAAGATCAAACATGCTGCTCATTATTGAAGCTGGCAAATATCACAGACGCTGAGGTCTGTGTAGTCTAGGTTCTCACCGCCCATACCCCAAATAAAGGAGTAAGCCTTAGTGCCAGAGCCCATATGAATTGACCACGGCGGTGAGATAACCGCTTCTTCGTTATCCATAACGATCTGACGGATTTTGTCTTCTTCGCCCATGAAGTGGAACATACGCGCGCCATCTTCTAATCCGAAATAGAGGTAAACTTCTGAGCGGCGATCATGCAGATGCGGCGGCATTGTATTCCAAACACTGCCTTCGCTTAAGATTGTAAGACCCAAAAGTAGCTGACATGATTTTGCTGTTGTCGGCACGATATATTGGTAGATTATACGCTCGTTACTCTCGGCCAGTGAACCACGCTCTAGGGGTACAGCCTCATCAATAGAGATTTTCACTACGTCATATGCTTTGTGCGCAGGCGTCGAGAGGAGATAATATTTAGCAGGGTTTGACGCATCATCTGACGCAAAAACGACGTCCGTACTTCCCATTGGAATGTAAAGGCCATCAAGCTTGTTAAGCGCGTGTTCTGTTCCGTCAATCGTGACGCTGCCTGAGCCCCCGCCGATATTGATGACGCCAAGTTCACGACGCTCTAAAAACGGGTGGCCTTTGGCGGACGCAGGCTCAGATTGATGAGGAAGCTTAATAGATTTTTTAACCGGCGCAGCGCCGCCAATAACAAAGCGTTCATTGTGCGAGTAGTTGAGGTTGATTTCATCATCCGCGAACAAGCCAGACACGATATAACGGTCCCGCAACTGTTCATTTGAAACGCCCTCCATCATATCGGGATGGGTGGCGTGATATGTTTTATTAAACAAGGGTGTCTCCTAGACTGTGTGTTGTAAAATTATTGAACCCACTTATTAGGTTCAAAGTTGGTTTGTGCGGGCAATTATTTTTCGAGCTTTACGAAGTAATCAAAAATTTCCGGAACATTGCCATCTCCCATGCCAGCCTCAATTGCGGCTTTGAGATTAGCGGATGTTCCTTCTGCAATGAGAGTTTTTGAGCCCAAATCTGAGACCATTTGAACAAAGTAGCCAAGGTCTTTATTGGCATTGTTAATAGAAAAGCCAAGATCACTTACACCATCAACAGCGTAGTTTTTACAAAACTTCATGAAAGGTGAATTGGATGGACCGCTCGACATGATGTCATACAGCTGTTGACGATTTACGCCCGCAAGCTCCGCCATAGCAAAAGCCTGCGACATTGCGCACACTGACGTCATCCCCATGAAATTATTGATAAGCTTTGTCGTATGACCCGCGCCAAGTGCGCCAAGATAGAAGATGTTTTCCCCCTGCTCCTCTAGGATAGGCTTATATTTTTCGAAGGTTGCCTTATCGCCCGCCGCCATAATATTCAGCAAGCCATCGGTCGCGTGCGCGGGTGTGCGCCCGAGCGGCGCGTCAATCATTCCTGCGCCCTTCTTAGCAAGGTCAGCACCAATTTTCTGCGTTGAAGCTGGGATTGAGGTTCCAAAATCAATAACTACAGAGCCCTCTTTAATGCCCGCCAGAATGCCATCATCACCATAGACGAGGCTCTCGACAGCATCCGAAGTTGTAACGCATAGCTGCACGATGTCACTTTTCTCAGCAAGCTCTTTAGGGGTTTTTGCCTCAGTGGCGTTCCCGCGCGCAAGTACCTTATCAATGACGTCTTTCTTGCGTGCCAGAACAACAACTTCGAAACCGCGTTTTTGCAAATTTTCGACCATATTTGCCCCCATAAGGCCGAGGCCGATGAACCCGATAACTGGTTTGGACATGATGTGACTCCTTCAAATTATTGATAAACGCGCGAATTTACTGGCCAATATTTTGGCTAACGCTATATCGAATTAACGACTTAAGACAGTCTAAGTCATTTAGTGATTTTATTTAGCGCTGCACGCGCCCTGACCCGTCACCGCCCATAAGGTTCTCGACTTCGGCTCTGGATACGCGGTTGAAGTCCCCCAAAATTGAATGTTTAAGTGCAGAACCTGCAACAGCAAACTCAAGGCTTTGCTGACGATCCTCATATAGGTTCATACCCGCTATAAAGGCTGACGCAAAGCTGTCGCCCCCACCCACACGGTCAACAATATCGGTAAGGTTATATTTTTTAGAAAGTAAAAACCCGTTCTCGCGGTCCCGCATACAGGCAGACCAACCATTGATGTTGGCATTTATCGATTCTCGAAGCGTTATCGCGATCGTTGACATTCCAGGATAAATATCGAGGACCTTTTGAGACAAGGCTTCATACTTTGAGGTATCAAGGTGACCGGCCTCAACATCAACGTCTACCGAAATATCGAGAGATTTTTGGCAATCTTCTTCGTTGGCGATTCCAACATCAATATGTTTGACAAGATCTTTCATGACATCGGGGGCTGTTTTTCCATACTTCCAAAGCTTACCGCGAAAGTTAAAATCGCAAGATGTCGTTACACCTGCTTTTTGGGCTTCTTTTACGCATTCAAGGCTGAGGTCGGCTGACTCCTGTGACAACGCAGGCGTAATCCCTGTGATGTGTAGCCACTTGGCCCCCTTAAATATTTTTGGCCAATCAAAATCGCCCACTTTGCATTGACTGATAGAGGATGCCGCGCGGTCATATATAACTTTGGATGGGCGCTGGTTTGCGCCAGTCTCTAAATAGTAAATGCCGACCCGGTCACCTTGGCGTTTAACATTGGACGTATCAACGCCAAGCGCGCGAAGTGAATTTATCGCGTGTTGCCCGATATCGTTATCAGGCAGCGCCGAGACAAACCCTGCATCTAAACCATAGTTTGAAAGAGACACGGCCACATTGGCCTCACCGCCGCCAAACGTTGCCTCGAAACTCGGGCTTTGAAAAAAGCGCTCATATCCATTTGTGCGCAGACGCAGCATGATCTCGCCAAAACTTAGAAAGTCAGTCATTAATATAATTCCATTTTTTGTTAACTCGCACCCGCATTCCCAAGCGCGCTAAGAGAAATTCCCTTTTTTATAATTCTCAAAAAAATCTGCACGTATTGGCGAAAACATGTCTAGCAAGACGCCAGATTTAATACATACAGCACCGTGCAAAACATTCGGCTCTACAAAGTAGCTATCCCCTGCCTTTTGACGCTTTGTGACGCCATTGATTGTCACATCAAACTCACCGCTCTCCACATAGGCAACTTGGGAATGAATATGCTTGTGTTCATATCCAATTGCGCCCTCTTCAAAGATGACTTTGACCAACATGAGATCGTCATTATGTCCAAGAATTTGGCGTTTGATGCCAGGCTCAACATCTTCGACGTCTACGATGTCGCCGAAAAGAAAATTAGGGCTTTGCATGATTAATTGCTTTCTTTGATATGTTTTTGAGAATGAAATAATTTATAGGGCCCGGTCCAAGTCAGGTCTACACCCTCGACTTTAATTGTATGAGTAGCCGATTGATCACGATCTCCCGAGATAGCCAGTCCAACCGTTTCGCCTGATTTGGTCTCCACGCGAATGAATTCATTTGAGCCATCTTCAATATGACGCACTGACTTAACATTTGAGTGACTATTCCGCGTGAACTCTACAGTTGGGTTATATTCGCCATGAGGCTCAATAACAGATGCAAAAGAGACACCATCATTTCCGCTAGAGCGAAGAATAAAAGCAGGCTCCCTTCGGAGATTAAAGTCGGGATCGTTTGCTCCTATTTCTGCGAAAATAATTTCAGACCCTTGCGGGACAGATGACGTAACAGAGTAGAATGTTCTATCAAGCAACCAAGTTATCTGAGACAGACCAGCCACTGCTTTGCCGCGGCCAACATCCCATAAATATTGATAGCCATTATCTGACCCGAGCGGCCTGCGAAGTGTCGTCGATGCCTTAATTTCGAAATTCGTATCTGTCAGCTGACCATTGTAGTAGAAAGGCAGGTCATAAAGATGTGCTTTTTCTGAATGGGCTTCAATAAGGTCGATTACGAACGGCCTCTCAAAAGCGGCGTCTGTCACTATCGCAAGTGTGCGGTCCATAGACACATCGGGATAAGCTGTTGAAATTTCTGCTGACGTTATCTTCAAATTACCATTATCAGAAAAAACTCCGAGGCTTGGCGCGTGCTTGTTACCCACTTTGACGTCACCGTTAAAATGACTCGTCTCGTCAACAACTAAGGTGTTATGCGCAATCGTTTGTTTGGCAAATTTATTATTCTCCGCCAGATAATGACCGCCATATTTGGCTTCGACGTTAAGAAACCGTGCGGCGCCATAATCTCGTAGTATTTCATGACCGGCGTCGTAAAGTAACAAACCCAGTTTATCAAAGTGTCCGTGCCCCAATCCTTGCGATGTATTTTTAGCCACCAGCACTAAATCGTTGGGATCTTGAGACGCGCGAATGATATCCAAAGCGCCCTCTGTGCCGTCCTCACCGTCTCCAAGACGCATTGTTTTGTAATCAAAAGGCTCTGCTTTGCCTGCGGCAATGTCTTCTGCGACTTTGCGGCTTTCAGGCGTCAGCATGAAACGCCCCTGCGCCTGAGCAATGGAGAGCAGGCCCTTATCACCCATCAAGTCATAAGCGATTGCAACACCATGCACGAGTTCACGGGTCGCAATGCCCTTATCCTTAATCGCGTCATTGATTGGAAAAAAGAGGCCGCCATAATTTTGCTGTATAGTCGTGTAGATTGCCTTTTTTAAAATCCCATCACGCTTTTCAAAAATCTTACGCTCGGGGTTATTGCGCTGGACCTCTTGCGCGAAAATCACAAACGGCATGAGCGCAAACCTCTGATAATAGGGCCCCTCATTATAATAACCGTCAGGCGAAAATAGCTTATCCATTTGCTTGAGAAAGCCCGCGTCTCCAGACTTGTCTAGGCCCATCAAAGCTTGCTCTACGTAGTCTTCATCACCAATCGCATAACCCGTTAAACCTACAGCCGCAGTGGCCCAAGTGCCATGGTTGTGAACTTTGTTAAATGTTTCCGGCGAACCGTCAGACAGAAAATCGGCCATATTACGTAGCACATCGACTTCGATTTTGTCTCGCTGCTCCGCAGTAAGCGTCTCTTTAATGGCCGCATAGCTTTGCGACACATTGAGAAGCCACATGCTCTCATTTAGGTTCTGCCAGAACATGCGTCCGGGCGACTGCTCTTTCTTCGCCGGATGCAATTCCCAGCTCGGGTAAACATCAGCATAAGCGAGCATGAGCTTACCAGCATAGTCAGCATATTTCTTCTCACCCGTAAGCTTATATATCTGACCTGCCTCATATATGAGCTTGGCATTTTCTTTGTGTTTTTCATGGGTATAGCCGCCGCCCGGGTCTTTGGGCACAGGCACAATCAGAGGCAACTGCATTTGCGCGTTCAGACCTGCTTTTGCGCTCCGAAGCGTGACATCAAATCCGCTATCTTGCGCTTCTGAGAGAACAGAAGAGGCAGGTAAAGCCGCATTTGTCGAGCCCCCCTTCCCCTGGCATGACGCAAGCGCACCGCCAACAACCAGCAGAGAAGTGAGATAAGAAATGTTGCGCATTACTCGGCCAACCCCACGTTATCAAAAATTTCTGCCGTTGGCGGCAATCCGCTATTAAGTTCCGTTACGATTGGAGATGGAGTCTCAACAAAGCTATTTTCAAACACGCGCGTTTTTGGCTCTCCGACAGTGTGATTAATTACAAAGGGGCGACTGCTGACAAAACTATTACCAGAAATATTAGTAACTTGGACCCCATGCAGATGGATGGAGGATTTTGAACGATTACGTTTTCCTCCGCCAACGTTTTCAACTTTAGAACCCGTAAGGGTAAAATGAGGTCCAAAAGTGCTCTCATCCGTGCCGCCGCGATAATAATCTACAATGGCTCCTTGCACATTTTTGAAACTGGAATTTTCGATCGTCAAATACTCTGCATTGTAAATACCGTAGTCGTCAATTTCCTTATCAAGTTTCACAACGGCACCCGTTACGTTTTCAAAACTCGAATTCTTAATCACGATGTTATCAGCAAACGTTCCCTTGGCCGCCGATATAACATTGAAGGAATGATTAATGTCTATTTCAGTAAAATTACTATTCTCAATTTCGATCCTATAATTTTGTAACATAGCATAGGGTGAAGTTCGCACAACTGCGTTACCAGCATTGTCAGGCGCATCGCTTCCAAAAATATTAAGGCCAGAAATCTGCAAGCTACCGCCGTCAAGAATTTCGAATAAAGCAGAACGCTCAAAGGAAATATTCACATCACCCATCCCCTTAAAGGTTAGAGGTTTATCTAATTTAAGAAATTTACTGACGACATAATTTCCGCCAGAAAGTTCTATTACGTCACCTGCTTTAGCAAGACCAACGGCGGCAAAAAGCTCCCCTTCTTTTGGCCCAACCTTAATTACGTCCCCTGATGCAAAGGCTACGAGCGGCTCAGATTTAGGGTACCAAGACACGCCGGTCATCTCTTTGTTTGTAACGCTCATGTCCCGTTTTACGCCAGCCTCAATATCAGACTGAGGATAAAGCAAACCATTTTCAGCGCGCGAAAGCTCGACCGATGCTCTCGTGAAACCCGATGCAAATGATGGCGGGTCCATAGAGCCCAAAATATTATCAGTGAAGGCAATGCCCGACATGTCATCATAAACTGTGAAAACGTCGCGGCCGTCAGCATTGTAAATGAAATTTTTGGAGAAGGTGCTATTACTGGGAACGCCGCTACGCTCTTCATCACTGCCCGCGCCAAGCTGGATATTATCGCTATTAATCAAACTATTATTCTCAATAACCGCATCCTTGACAGGGTCATAGCGATTGATTGGGCCGTTCGGCACACCATTCATAACCACGAAAGCGCCGCCAAACCGTGTGCCCTTAAGGCCTTCCATATAATTATTGCGAATGGTCTGACCTGCGTTAATGACCCGAACGCCGCCCGTATGATCAGCATTATTCCCGAAGAAAGCATTACCCGCGACGAGGTTATTGTTTCCGTGGCGCATCGTCAGAGTACCGCGAGATTCATAAAAAGTATTATTACGAAATTCATTTCGGCCAGACTTATTCGAAATAATTTCAAGCTCGCCATCACAGCGGTCAAAGAAGTTATTCTCGACGACGGTAAAAGAGTCCGTTCTAGAGTAGTGGCTTGTACCAATGCGCAGAGTCTCGCCGCCATTTGACCCTAATATGGGGCGCGGACCAAAATAATTATGGTCAATAAGGTGATTGTTATTCTGGCTCGCCTCGGTGTTGAGCCGCACAGCCATTGTAACGCCCTTATTGCGCTTTCCGACGATATGGTTGTGGTCAAAGCGGTTATTTTGACCGTACATCATAACCCAAAAATCAACTTCATAACGCTCAGGATTATTATAATTATCAATGACGACTTCTGTCACTCTTGAGTTATTGGCGAACTCTCTAGAATTGCGGCGAAAAGAAATTACCTCACTTGTAGGCGTGTAACCGTTTTTAAAAACCAATCCTGACACTTCAAGATACTCACCCGCAAGACGTAAATTCGACTGCCCCGACAGTATGACCTTCCCCTTGGTTTCTGCCGTTAAGCGTATGGGTTCATCTTCAGTGCCTTGTCCTGAGAAGATAATTTCAAAATCTTCCCAGACTCCGTTCGCCAGAACAATGGTGTCGCCCGCACTAACCTTTTTTACCGCATCTTTATACTCCTGCTGATTGGCAACAAGATGCTCAACAGCCTCTGCCTGACAGGCCGACAAAGAGAGTGCGCTTACCGCTAAGAGAAGCGGGGCTAGCCGACGATTTCTGAAAGGCAATTTTCTTGCGAGGGATGTTTTTAATAAGGATATGTTGTGCCCCAATTCGGCTCAAAATTACTATATTTTATGGGGCAATATCATCACAGATGGCAAAATTGTCAACCAATATATATGACCAATTTTTGCTATTGGTACACTTCAATGTAGAAATTGTAATGCCAATTGAAATTAGTCTATCTGAGCACTAAGTAGAAACCGAGAACTGCGCTCTGAAGACTTCCTTTTAACCTCATTGTAAGCGGCTTCTTCGGACGCCACTAATAAGGCCTCAATCATACGCGTAAAATGAGCACGCATTGTTTTTCTAGCCTCGGACGAATCCTTGGATCTCAGCGCGTCCAATATCGCCCGATGTTCTTTTTCTAAAAGTGCGCTGTCGCTATGACAAACAGACTCATAGACTGTCTGTACTTCCATAGCCTCGGACCGCATTTTCCACATATTTTCAATTGTAAAAATGATCGCTACGTTATTTGTCGCCTTGGCAATTGTCAGATGAAATAGCCGGTCCGCCTCTTCCTCATCAATACCCTCAGCTTTAAGCCTACCCGACATTATCTGGATTAAGCGCTCGAGCTCAGCCAAAGCTTCATCAGAAATAATCGGCGCCGCGAGGGCAGCAGATTCAGACTCAAAAAGTGCGCGCGCTTCCGTTAGTTCAAATGGGCCAACTTTTGGAAAGCCTCGTCCGAGTTGACCAGAGCCGTCCAGAACATAAGCGCCAGAACCCACCTTAATATCCAAGCGCCCTTGCGCCTGCAGCGCTATTTCCGCTTCGCGAATGGAGACACGGCTCACACCAAATTTCTCAGCCAAATCCCTCTCGCCAGGCAGCCGGCTACCTGGCGGAAAAACACCAGAGTCGATCAATTCCAATATTTTATTTGCGACTTTATGATATAAACGTTGATCTGCCATATAAGCCCCTCTTGTAAGCCCCTCTTGACCCTAGACCAATATGTTCATTTACCGCTTAATGTCCATACCAATTTGCAGAAAAGGCGCAGCATCCAAAAAGGCTGCGCAAATCAAACAGTTCTGAGTTTAAACTTAGAATCTTCCGCGAACACCAAAGAATATGCGGGGCCCGTAAGAATTAACTTCATATTGGTTATCCTGCACCCACTGAAACTGCTCTTTTTCAGCATCCAACAAATTAATCGCCTCCACTGAAACACGGAAGTTTTTGTTAATTTCATAAGAAGCGCGAGCCTCAAGAACACCGACATTGCCGACATAACGCAAACGCGTACCATTAGACGTCGCTGGCTGGAAATAATTATCGCGGTACTTATAGATTAGCGATGTATCGAAACCGCCAATTTGATAATATAAAGTGCCGCTGAATACATTTTCAGACAAACCAGGCAACCCGCCTGGGGCAACTATACCTTCATTTGTTTGAACCAAATTCCCGTCAAGATTGCGCTCAAATAAGTCACCATAGAGACTATCTTCAAACTCAAAATCAGATTGAACGTGATTATAGCTAGCCTTTACGCCAAGTCCGCTCAGATAACCTGGGAGATAGCTAAAGCGATGTGTGCCCGTAATTTCGATACCATACAAATCGCTTTTCTCTTCAGCCACCTCTTGAAGCCCACTTACGGGGCGAACGATTTCTTGGCCATCCACTATAAACGTTTCATTTTGCACGACGTTCTCAAAAGCACCTGAGAACTGCTTATAATAGCCGCTAAGCGCGAAGATAGAATCGTCATTAGGATACCATTCAAATCCTGCGTCGAAATTCCAAGACGTAAGCGGCCCGATAGCAGGACTACCTGTTGCGTCAACGTCTCTAATCAGGTCGTTACGGTTTGTAATACCCTCCCCATCAACCTCATTCTGAGTTGAGAAACTACGGCTGAAACCTAGATCAGCTGGGTCAGCTCTGGAAAGCGCTCGGAAAGCACCGAAACGCAGCAGTTTGTCGTCGGTAATTTCTAAAATCGCAGTCGCACTTGGCAGTAAGGTTGTGTAGTCGGAAGTCGTGCTCACAGGGATAGGGTCGCCTACTTCAGCAATCGTAAACTCTCCGCCATTCTCAGTAATTTCATATCCTTGACGAAAGCTACTGGATGTCACTTCAGTGTTCACAACACGCATACCGATATTACCGCGTAATGGAAGATCATTAAAGCTCGTATCATAATTGGCCATGGCATAGAGAGCCAATGTATCTTCTTGCACATTAGTCGTTCGCGCATTGTCTGCTGAAAGCGTAGGAATATCACCAGATATTGCGCTAAGCACCCTGGAATTACTCCCGTTAGTATCTATCGACAATTGGTTCAAAAGGGGGATTAACTGATTCAGAGCTGCTATAGATGTATCTGCTACACATTGCGCATCAAAAACGCCCCAGCTGCTCGTAGAACCAATAATATTACCATCTTCATCGACTTGCGTAACAAGGTCGTTGTCCCCACGAAGGTTTGAAAGAAAATCACTCTCAGGAAATGTGCCTCTACACGCTTGGTTTGTCGCAGCAATAATATCGACGAAAGGCGCAGCCTCTGCAGTGGAGGCATCATCATCAACAATTTCCGTATTGTTAAATGTGAACTCGCCGTCGTTCTCAATTTCAAAAGACGTACGGCCGTTTGCGCCGCTGAAGGTATCTGAACCGCCCGGAGTGGATACGTAATCCTGAGAGGCGAAGCGCAATCCTGCTTTTACACTTGTGAAAAAATTACCGCCAAGGTCATAGTCAACATCAAATCTACCTGCGGTATAAGCGTTTTTGCGGAACAAATCGTTATCAATACGGACCCGAAGACGATCGACATAGTTATCGTGATCATTCACGTCGAACTCTTCATCATAAAGCGTGTACAGCGGAATACCTGTAGACGTATCAAACTGAATTGTTGGGCTTTTATCTGACTGAATACGGAACTCTATAGCCTGTTCAGTACGCTCAACTTTTGAATAAGCCACATCAGCAGAAACTGTGAGGCGCTCACTCACATCGTAAGAGCCGTTAAGACCAATGCCTTCAAAGGTCTCCCTGCGCGCATAGTCTCCCCCCTGCACTTCAATAGTGTTTTCCGTAACCGCGCGGGTAATAGCGCCGGTATCAGAAAACTCAAGCAAATCAACAGAGGCAGGGTTACTATCGAAACCTGGAATTCCGCCAAGTGAGCTATCATTTCTCTTCCAGCCATTAAACGTCAAATCATTACGTTGCTCTGATTGCGTACGCTCTGACCACTGGGCATCAATGTTAATATCGAGGCGATCGTTTGGCTGCCACTGAAGGGCTCCAAAGAGCGCATCACGCTTATCTTGTGTATCGTTCTGGCGATAGTGGCGCTGACTTGGCACAAATACAAAAGGAGCACTAAAATCAATCGCGTCTAAACGTTCATCGCCTGTCGGTTCAATAGACGTGACAACACCGACGTTATTGTTATCACCGCCTTGGCTATTTGGAGCGCGAAAGTCCTCGCAGTCTCGGTTGTTTTCAATAGAGTTGCTAGCAAAGCCAATACCTAAATCATCAACATTGCCCGGTCTTACGATACAAGCAAAACTTGAAGAACCAAAGTTTGATGTTGACCGAACCTCAGCTTCGGGCTGAGAAATTTTACTGAGCTGACCGCCAATAGAAAACCCGATATCTCCGCCGCCCGGAAGCTCAAATTGATCAACGTAACTTAGAGTGCCGCGATAACCGATGTCGCCAACCTGCGTATCTTGTTGATTGAGCTGGTCCGGATTAATGTTACCTTTGATTTCGCCCTGTATGCGGCGCTTGCCGTAATCGAGCGGCTTTAATGTTTCAATCTGAATCTGACCAGCAACACCGCCTTCGATTTGACTCGCGTCTTGCGTCTTAAACACGGCGAGTTTGTTCATAAGCTCAGATGGGAATTGAGAGAAGTTCACTGAACGGTCACCAGAGCCATTACCCACTAAGCGACCATTGATTGTTGTAGAAGACAGATAAGGCCCCAAACCACGAATTGAAACTTCAGTTGCGCCGCCATTTTCACGGTGAGACGCAACACCCGTGATATTTTCGAGCGCTTCACCAATCGAAAGCGCAGGAATGTCGCCAATCTCATCAGCCGATAAACCATCAACAATTTGCGTGTTTTGGCGCTTCAAGGCGATCGAGTCTTGAATAACCTGCCGCGTGCCCGTTACGATGACTTCATCATCTGATGACGACTGCGCATTAGCGACACCAGCCGTCACAAGTGTCGAGAGTCCAACCGTTAAAAGTAGAGATGATTTAAAGAGTGTCTGTGCCTTGATGGACATATTAGTTCCCCTGATGATTTTTGTTTAATTCCAAACAAACCAAGCCAGCCTCAAAAGTCAAGCCTATATTCAGACCAATTAAGATTTATTGGTCATACCAATTAGCTTTTGGATCGACGCTGTTGCGTTATTATCACACAAAAGGCGTCTCACTCAGTGAGACGCCTTTTTCAATCCGTGAATTTAGAAGTTAAAGCCTAGAAAGTATAGCTACCGCCGAAGACGATTCTGCGATCAGGGTAGCCGACGAAACATGTCGGGCCAGTTTCACTGACACACTTTTGAATGATATTCGACGTCGTTAGGTTAACCCCCTCGATACCAACATTAAAGTTGTCTGTTATATCGTAGTTGATGCTAGCGTTGAGCTGACCTCTATCAAGCGTGTGCACTGGGAAACTAAACGTCGAACTGCCCGATGTGTTTGCGCCGCCGCCGAAGTCATTCGTCCTGAACCCCTCCCGCCATGTATAGCGCGCCCGCGCTGAGAGACCGTACTTCTCGTAAAAACCTGTGATGTTGTAGGCATTCTTAGAGAAATCAAGCAAACCACGCGGAATGCTAACGTCACCCAGAACCGTCAGGCCACGCCCCGATGTCGTATCGACCTCAGAACCACCACTAAATGTTTGATAAGTATAGTTGGCAATCGCACCAAAGCCAGACGCCCAACCGAGCTTATCCTCAAAACTTGACAAGTCATATTGGAACGCAAACTCGACGCCTGACTGCGTTGTTGTTTCGGGATCGTTGCCTGGCTGCGTAAAGTCAACGCACAAGCCACGCGAATTAGGGTCCCCCAACACATTAGGAATAACTTGTGGGTTGAATATGCCGCCGCCCGGACAAGATGGATCCGTTTCCCGCGCGAAGCCGCCTGTGACACTTGGATCGCTTACCAACAAAGCGCCTTCAAAGTCCTGACCGAAGATATTTGTGCGTTTCTTATTAAAGTAACCTACACTCACGACGGCCGCAGGAGCGAAGTACCATTCCGCTGAGACATCCCATGAATCAACTTTTTCTGGTAAAAGCCCAGGGTTGCCAAGTGAAACAGCCGTATTCTCTTGAGGGCCAAACGTAAATGAAGTGTTCAAAGAGCTAAAGTTTGGACGGCGGATATCTGAACCATAAGCTCCCCGGATAACAACATCTTCTGAAGGCGTCGCCGCAACATTGAATCGAGGCAAGAAGAAGTCATACTCACCTTTTGTAGACTGCAATCTTCTTGTGCCGCTTGCATTAGCAGGTCCGAAGGCAATCGAATTAATCTGGGTATCCACATACCGCAAACCAGCGTTGCCTCGGAAAATACCTTGCTCAAAGTTAAGCTGACCATAGATTGCATTTGTTTTTTCGCGAACGTCAAAGAAAGAGTTCTCATCTGATTGAAGGTTTAAAATATCAGGGCTGGCTGGATCATGTGCGATAACAGCGGCCTGCAAAATATCAATCACGCCTTCAGGATCTGAGAATGCACGATCTGGGTCGACAAGAAGGAAATTACTAATGAACAAATCTCTTCCATCGGCATCGCCGTAATTGTCAGGGCCTTCTATAAGAAGTTCAGAGAATAGTGACCCGTTCGGGCTATCAACCATTCGGCTGAAACCGCCGATGCGGTCATCAATTCGGTTAAACTTACTTGAGGACCGATTTTGACGGAAACCAACATCTACTGAACTCAAGAAATTGCCAACCATATTATTATCAGTAAAGTCGTATGAAACGTCTACACGGAAGGCGTCTTCGTTATTGTTTGTCGTGTTACGGCCAACATTAACCTGATCCAAAACAACATTGTTTGGATTTGTTAGATCAGCCACTGACGGCGCGAATGGCGAATCAAAATTAATTCCGAACGCAAGCGAGTCATTGGAAAGATCATATCTGAACGGTACACAATTATCATTACTTGTGCCGTCTAGAGGACAATTTGGATTGATAAAGTTCAAAGTTGTGCTGAGGTTCGGGTTTTCCGTATCCGAGCTTGTTGACGCAACTTCAAAGCCTGCACTCCAGTTACCGCTTTCCCAGTCGCCACCAAATGATAGAATTTGAGTATCTGTCACACGCGAACCCGTGTCGCTTGAGAATCGCAAGTTTGGATCGTCATCATCATTAGCAAGATTTGGCTCAAGCGTGCCAACCAGAGCGGCAGGAAATTGCCCCGGACCTACGCCAAAGTCGACTGTCTCAAACGCCGTTGGAATACTGAGCTGACGTAGGGTACTGACGCCTGATGCCTGAAGCCGATATGAGTCTTGGCTGCGCTGCTGTTCGTTGATGATTGCATCGACATGAAACTTGAGTTCGTCATTAGGTGCCCATTCTAGGGTGGACGCGACGTTAAATGTTTCATAGTCAAAATTTTCTTGCTCTTGAACAAGGAACTGTATGCCAAGAAATTCTGACGGTGACGCCCCAGGCGGGCTAGCAATGTTATCACGGTCGGTACGCGGACGGAATGAAACCGACTCTTGTTCTGTATAGCTACCGCTTACTACGAAGCCGACTTCTCCCGCACCTGTTGACCAATTGTCACCATAAGCGGCGCTAAGTCTAGGTTTAATTCCTGATGTGCTGAGATTACTATGCTCACCCTGGATACGAATGTTTGCAAGTGTATCCTTCAAATCTAAAGGGCGAATCGTGCGCAGGTTGACCGTGCCGCCAACTGACCCTTCAATTGTTTGCGCTTCGGACGCTTTCGTGACCTCAACTGCTGCGATGATAGCGGCGTTAACGTCTTCAAAATCAATACCACTACGGCCCGAACCTGAACCCACAGTGGAAACACCATTAATTTCAATGCGATTGGCATTTGTACCGCGAATTTGTACGCCCGTACCAACGCCCGCCGTACGCGTAATTTGAATGCCCGTGATATTCTCGAGGACCTCAGCGAGGTTCTGATCGGGGAGCTTACCAATGTCTTCGGCCAGAATGACTTCTTTGAGATTAGTCGCGGCGCGTTTTTCTACAAGTGCATTTTCAAGTGACTGGCGGATCCCCGTCACGATGACTTCGTCATTTGCGCTTTGCGCAGAAGCAGAAGTTGCCATCGCAAGAGTTGACAACCCCGCACCAAACAACAGCGCCGTTTTAAGCCATGATTGTGTTGAATTTCTAGAAATTTGAGTCTTGTTTGTAGACGGTATCATTGGTCATTTCCCCTGAGTTAATGTTTTTTCTAAAACTTAGCTGCAAGTGAACCAATAAATCATTAGCTGTCAACCCCATTTCATAACCAATACGTCAAAATTGGTAAGACCAATTTGCTTTTATCTATCGATGTAACTTATTAGTCACAGTTATAAACCAATCGCTGTACGAGCAACGACAAAATAGGAATCGATTACCCTCGAATATGAATGGGTCTAGCGATAAATCGGAAAGAAAAAAGCCCGGCAGTCCAGATATAAGCTAAGGGAAAGCTTAAAATGGTCTGCCGAGCCAGTGAACTCAAAGCGTTAAGGGATGACGCTATTGAATTGGAGAGAGTAACTCTGGGGCTGTTACGAGCTGACGAACGCCGTGGGACTTCGTCTCGTTGAATGCGTTACCTTTTTCAGCCCAACGGTGTAGCGAACTGATGTCCACGCGGGCACAATTCGGACGCACACTCCATGTGACGTTAAGAGGTGAACATGTAGACTGGTCGTAGCTTGGACCCGTCGTTGAACCTCGGAAAACAACCGGCGTGCCCGTGTTTGACGGGATCATGTCAGCCTGATGTAGGCCATTTACCATCTTGCCTGTATAATCCATCTTCGTGAAATCGAGAGCGTTTTCAGGATCGTTAACAACCAAGAAGACCTGAGCCTCGACGCGAAGGAGCGGGTCGGTACATGTATCAGAGAGACAAGAGCCAAGACCTTCGCCGGGCGTTATATCGCAAGACGTGTGTACCCAGTGAACCTCAATTGTGTCTCCCGGCTTCACCCCCTTATAAGCGCCATTGCCATCATAGGGATCAAGCAACTCAAGTTCTGAAAGGGAACCTGCATCATTACAAGCGTATCCGCCGCTATCACTGTCGTTCACAAAGACACTAAAGCCTGGGCCTTTGTGCTCTGCATTTGTATGCGTGTGAATGTTACACAGATTCATCTGTGTTGACGCGGGGGCCATTGTAAACATCGTCGGGTTTGTGCCTGTTAGGCTGGTAATATCGCGCGGCGTCTGCGGCCCCATAGTCGTACAAAGTTCAGTCGAGGCAACGTTTTCAGCCTTCATGTCAGGCTTCACCTCAGATGCAGGCGGTGTTGTTTCAGAAGTGCAAGCCGACAGTATCAGCGTTGATGCAAGTGCAATGTGTGTTAGTCTCATGGTTTCCTCCAAAATTAATTGAGCTTTGTATATCCCATGAGCGCTATAAAAATAATATAATCGTTTAATGCGGGTAATAGCTTTCAGCTATAGTTAAAACCTATCATCTCTGATGACATTGACATTGCCGACACTGATGACCCCAATGTGCGAACCAATAAGGTTTTCAATTTCAGTAATGATTTTCTCTAGAATGTCCTCATCTAATATAGACACAATCATCACCATATCTCGGCTTGCAGAGAGATCATTTCCCCTCTGCCATCTTTTTCCGCCCCCATACCCTGCCATGCACGGCAGAGCGGTATAACCCGTAACACCAGCCCCCTCTAGAACCCGGCATGCCCGCTTAAAGGCTGGCTTCTCAATAATGAGTTCAAGTCGCTTCTTGTGATACATTTCGGTCTCCTAACCAACGGCCCACTGAGCCATCAAAATATAAAGAGGAATGCCTAACGTGAGGTTGAAAGGGAACGTTATGCCAAGCGAGAGCGTCAGGTAAATAGAGGGTTTTGCTTTAGGGAGAGCAAGCCGCATGGCCGCTGGCACCGCGATGTAAGACGCAGAGGCAGCCAGTGTGATAAGCAAAGTTGCGTTGCCAACACTGATGTTCAAAAGGCTGCAAATGGCAGCCGCAATGAGAGAAGATATCAACGGCATGTAGACACCGAAGCTAAGCGCACCAAAGTTCAAATCACGCCAACCTTCGCGAAGCCCCCTGCCCGCCGAAAGGCCCATATCCAAAAGGAACAAACATAGCACGCCTTGGAACGGCGTCACAAAGAAGGGGGCTATTTTTTCCATGCCTGCTTCGCCGCTCACCCAGCCAATTAGCAATGAACCAACCAGAACAACAACTGACGCGTTAAGCAAAACCTCGCGAACCAACTCCCCCTTTTCGGAACCCGCAACCTCACCGCTCTTCTTCAATCCGCGCCGCGCTAAAATCAAAGCAGAAACAATGGCCGGCACTTCCATCAGGGCCGCAATAGCAACCATATGGCCCGATGTCGGAATACCAGCAAATTGAAGCGCCTGCGTGCCAGCCACAAATGTCACGATCGAAATTGAGCCGTAATGGCCAGCCGTTGCCGCGGCGTTCAACCTGTCCATCTTACTCGTAAGCCGCAGGGCCCAATAAGAGAGAAAAGGAAGTAAAAATGATAGGGCGAGTGCAACAAGCGCGAGTATCGCTATATCAGCCCCTAGCGCGGCTTTTGACATTTCGACGCCGCCTTTGAGGCCAATCGCCATCATCAAATAGATTGCTAGGCCTTTGGCAAAGGCTTCGGGCACCGTCATCTGCGACCTAAGTAGCGCTGCCCCCAACCCAAGGACAAAGAAGAGTACAATGGGGGATAAAATCGTCGAAAGCGCAAGATCTAAGGACATGACGTTACGCTTTCAATTCTCGTTTCAATGCCAGCAAATCGTCGGGTTCTCCGATAATCGCAACCTCGTCGCCGTCAAGCAGCATGGTGTCTGGTGTAGCGGCCATAACGTCACCATCGCGCTCGATTAGCGCGATAATGCAAGACCCTGCAACGTCGACTTCGCCAATTAACTTTCCAGTTTGAGCAGCCAAAGCGGGGAATGACTCGACGGGACCGTGAAGGAAATGATCGTCGCGCATCAGCACTTCATTCATGTCCTTATCCGATTGTGCCGCGAGCCAGCGGTCTTCAAAGTGATCACTTTGAACAACCTCAGCCAAGTGCCCTGCAAGTCGAAGATCAAGACCAACGGGTTTATTTGGCGAAAGCAAAAACATGAGCGTGTGCGCGTTGTCGACCATAGGCAGATTCAGCCGCGCTTGCGGCCCAAAGCGCAGCACGAAGAGTTCAGGCTCTATAATTTGATCCGAGCCCTGATAAGCAATGAAGACGCCTTCATTGATGGGCCGTAGCTGCAAACGCGGCTCAGAAAATTGCTCGGCAATGACCGTCTTTTCTATACCAAATCGCTCTAAGGACTGTTCCCCCATGATATCGTGCAGTTGGCTAAGATCATATTGTCCATAGCGGAAATCCATCATGACGCTACGCGCAATGAGAGCCTCATAAGAGAGATTTTCTGCCTGGGTTCTGTCGTGAATGATCGTCATCAATTCACGCTCCAGTCCCTCATAGCGTTGCTGCCCAAGGCGTTCATGCACATGGAAGATAGCCCCACGCCGCGAGGTACGCTTTGAGCCGTAGAAATGGTACCAGAGCACACAGCCAATCGTGACCATTCCTGTGAAGGCAATCGCAAGAACGCCCATCTCAATAATCAACCAGAAGGAAATCAAAATTCCGACAATTTGAAGCCAAGGGTAAAACGGCGCTCTGAAGCCAGGCTTATAGCTGTCAATACGGCTTTCGCGCATAACAATAACGGCGATAC
>CAKZTE010000098.1 GCA_937923115.1 uncultured Caulobacterales bacterium
AGCCCCGTATAACGGTCATAGCTTTGCACGGCGGCTTAGTCGTCTTTGGGACGTTTTTGCAAAATCACGCCCGCATCGCCGCGGCAGATTTGCTTGCCGTTCACCTCGCAGTGGCATTTCATTTTCACGCGGCCTGTGCGCCCATTGATTTCTTGCACCGTGGCAACAGCCGTCACCTCATCCCCAATCAGGGCAGGACGGCGAAAGCGCAGGTTCAGCTCGACAAAAACCGCGCCTGGCCCTGGAAGGTCGTTGCCCAACACCGCAGAAATCAAAGACGCGGATAATGCACCATGCGCGATACGGCCCGGAAAGCCCGCCGCTATGGCTGCGTCTTCATCAACGTGGATGGGGTTAAAATCGCCTGTAATTTTCGCAAATGTATCAATCTGCTCGGCTGTAATTGTCATCTGCGTTGTCGCGGACATGCCGACCTCTAGGTCTTCGAGATAATATTTTATAGCTGTGGTCATAATGTCTTTTAGCAGGGAGAGGTTATTTTTAAAGGCACTTTATTGCGTGATTACCAATGCAGGCTATCAGCCATGTATTTTGCGCTAATGCCGTGCTCGGTGAGAAGCGCTTTAAGCTTGGCTTCATTACCCTCATGCACGCCGTCCGCCACAAAAAGGCAGTCATAATCCTGGCGCTGCGCGCCAAGCAAATCTGTGTGAATGTTATCACCAATCGCCAGTACGCGGTCATTAGTAATATCATAGCCTGTGACTTCGCGTAGCCAAGCGCGCGAGAGACGGTAGATCGGCTCATGCGGCTTGCCTGTATAGATGGTCTCCCCGCCCAGTTTTTCATAAAGCTGCGCCAGCGCGCCGCCGCAATAAATAAGCTGATCGCCGCGCTTGGCCCGCACATCGGGGTTCGCGCAGACCATGGGAATACCCATATCGCGCGCCTCCGTCAGCATTTCCGTGTAGTCATCAGGCGTTTCGTTCTCGTCATCAAACAAGCCCGTGCAGGAGATAAAGGCCGCATCGGCCAATTCACAAAAATTCATCTCAAGGCTTTCATACAGCACATCGTCGCGCTCTGGCCCAAGCTTGTAGACGGGTCCGGGCGCGCGGCGCGAGAGCTCGTCAATCGTACTATCGCCAGAGGTCACAATCGCATCATAGATTTTGCCAATGATGCCGACCTCTTCGAGCTGCTCTGGAATAGCGGAGCTGGGTCGCGGGGAATTGGAAATCAGGATAACAGGGCCGCGGTCCGCGCGAAACCGCTCAAGCGCTTCGCAGGCCTGCATAAATGGCTCTTGGCCATTGTGAATGACGCCCCAAATGTCGCATAAAAGCGCGTCATAATTATCTGCAATCTGGCCGAGGCCAGAAATCGCCTTAAAGTCATTGTTTTTAGATGTTTTCATAGGGCTCAGTTAAGCCTGTCGCGCCGCAATTGCAATGACAGCTTGACCCAAAACATCTTGGCCGCTAAATGCCTGTGACTTGCGGGGGACCAATCAAAGCAAACCCGTGCTATAGAGCCCTTATCTTTTGGGCAGGAGATGCAAAATGAAAAAAGATATACACCCAGATTATCACATGATTACCGTGCAAATGGTTGACGGCAGCGAATACCAAACGCGCAGCACATATGGCAAAGAAGGCGACCGCCTTGTGCTTGATATTGACTCCAAAGTTCACCCTGCATGGACGGGCGGCGACGGCAAATTGCTCGATCGCGGCGGCCGTGTCTCTCGCTTTAAAGACAAGTTCAAGGGCTTTGCATAAGGCGTCTTTCGCAAAGCGAAAGCCCGATAAGGATGATAAAACACCAACGCTCTTAGTGGGTGTTTTATCGGCCGCTCAACGTCACTTACAAGATTCCAAAAGGCTCCCAATAGGGGGCTTTTTTTATGCGCCATATCTGCGGCAACATCCCACACTGCACGCTGTTTAAACAAAACGGCGCGATTCACGCCTGAAATCTCATCAAGCACGGTCTCGCACCGCCTCAAGCACCGATTCATTTTGAAAAGTTTTTCACCCCGTGGTCAAAACACTTAACATCAAACTTTCCCCTGATGTGATAACTCTCAACCCGGGTTTCAGCTTTGCTGGCCCGGTTTTTTTTACCTCCCGTCGGAACGCCGATAAGGCCGTAAGCGCGCACTCGTGGGGTGAGTCTTATGCTTAGTCAGTATTTTGTACGCCGCTTGCTCCATTGCGCTTGCAGGAGATGTAATTACATCTGATTTTGCGCAGCAGGACTTAGACAATAGACGAAAAAACCGATAAAGAGCGCGAAATCACTTCGCCTCTGCGCCGTATAAGCCTTCAGGACAAACAATGACCGCCCCCATAGCTGCAAAGCCTAAAAAAGCCAAATGGCAACGCCTTTTGAACGTGAACATCTACGAGCTTCGTCAAGAAATTGATCATGCGGAAGTTGTCGACCATGTGCACGAAGAAGGGGCGCTGACAGGGCGCTATATTTTCATGGTCATCATGTCCTGCGCGATTGCCATATTAGGTCTGCTGCTCTCCTCGCCCGCCGTTGTTATCGGCGCCATGCTGATCTCCCCGCTCATGGGGCCCATCATGCTGCTAGGGTTTTCGCTCAGCATTCTGGATTTTGAAGCCTTAAGAAAAGCGTTCAAATCCATTGTTGTTGGCCTTTTGGCGGCTGTTCTCATCTCATATTTAATTACGGTCTTCTCTCCCCTAAGCGAGGCCACGGCGGAAATTATGGCGCGCACACGGCCAAATTTCTTTGACCTGCTCGTCGCCATATTCTCAGGCCTCGCGGGCGGATATGCGGTGATTACGCGAAAGGGCGAGGCCATTGTCGGCGTTGCGATTGCCACCGCCTTGATGCCGCCGCTGGCCGTGACGGGTTACGGCCTTGCCGTTGGCTCTATGCCAATTGCAGGCGGGTCATTCTTCCTCTTTATGACCAACCTTCTGGCGATTGCCATTTCGGTCACAATATTGTCTCGTCTTTACGGGTTTGGTAGAACCCATTGCCGCCGCCGCAATGCGGGTCAGGGCTTGTTTATCATTGCTGTCTTTACAGCGCTATCCATTCCGCTGGGCATTTCCCTGCGAGATATTGCCTATGAAACGCGGGTCACAAATTCTATAAGAAGCGAAATCCTCACGCCCTTTGCTGACATCCCGAGCCGGGTCAGCGACCTCGCTGTGACCTTCCCGTCCAAAGAGGAGCTGCATGTTGAAGCCACAGTCCTCACGCGAAGCCGCGTTGCCGGCGCGCAGAGCACGCTGCAAAGCCAGCTCACCGAGAAAATGGGGCGTACAGTCTCCATCAATTTGGGCCAAGTGCTTATCAATCAAGATATAGATTTAGAGCAGGCCAAGTTTTTAGAACTGGCCAACACCTCGCTCGGCGCGCCTCTGCGGGCAGAAATATCCAGAATAGAATCTTTAACGGAAATGCGCCGCTCAGAGCAGGAACTTAGAAACGCTGTGCCGTTCAAATTATCGGGCGCGGATATAGATAGCGAGGCCCAGAGCGCGCGTTTCTTTGCCGCGCGCCAAACGGGGTTTTCTGCCGCCTCTTACCAAGCGATTGAAACGGGACTATCAGAGAACTTTTCCAATTGGTCAATTGAAGTCGTCCCGCCAATCTTAGAGCTGCCCCTGATTAATTTTGACAAGGGTAAAGACAGCCTTTCGCCCCAGATGACGCCCGCGCTTGAGACGAGCGCATGGGCGCTAAAACGATGGGACATCGGCCAAATAGACGTGGTCGGATATGCCTCCACATCAGGCTCGGTTGAAAACTTTGACAATAGCGCTTTAGCTTTCAGACGCGCGAGCACAATTGCAAACTATTTTAAAGAGCAAGGCTTTGACGCCCAGCCCATTGGCGAGTACCGCGTCTTCCAGCAAACTGAGCTCGAAAAAACGCTAGGCTATCAACGCTTCCAAGCCGTTTTGATCCGCCCCCGTGACCGAGCGGGGGAATAGAGATTGGAAGAGGAAGGAAGTGGGGATAGATCTCTACAGGGGACACTAGCAAAAAAACTTGCACGACACTACGGCAGAAGGCTTTCGCGAAGGTTGTAATTCAACCTTGGACACGGAATGATGCTGAGGTTATATGCTTGGTTCAGTGATTTCGAATGAAATCTACATTG
>CAKZTE010000099.1 GCA_937923115.1 uncultured Caulobacterales bacterium
AATCTCAGAAACAGCGCGTATTTTCGCAGGTGTTGACGTGACAAAAGAGCCTATCCCTGTGCTGCCGACCTGCCACTATAATATGGGCGGCATTCAAACCAATTATCACGGCGAAGTCGTGACGCTTAAAGACGGCGAACCGGACAGTGTTGTACCGGGCCTGATGGCTGTCGGCGAAGCGGCTTGTGTATCCGTTCACGGCGCGAACCGTCTTGGTTCTAATAGCCTGATTGATTTGGTCGTCTTTGGCCGCGCAGCGGGCTTGCGCGTTGCTGAGAAGTTAACGCCTAACGCGCCGCAAAAGCCGCTGGCGGCCAATGCCGGCGAGGCGTCGATTGCGCGTCTTGAAAAGTTCCGTAATGCCAATGGCGGCACGAAAACAGCCGATATTCGCGGCAAGCTACAGCGCGCTATGCAAGACCACTGCGCAGTATTTCGCACAGAGGACAGCCTGAACGAGGGTGTGTCCAAAGTCTCTGCCATTGCCGAAAGCATTAAAGACGTGTCTGTGACCGACACGACGATGATCTGGAATACGGATCTTATGGAAACGCTAGAGCTTGATAACCTTATCGGCCAAGCCATGGTGACAATCAGCTCTGCTGCGAACCGAAAAGAGTCGCGCGGCGCGCACGCCCATGAGGACTATCCGGACCGTAACGACAAAAAATGGATGAAGCATACGTTGGCGTGGTATGACGAGACGAACAATAAAGTCAAAATCGACTATCGCCCCGTGCATGATTACACCATGTCAGATGGTATCGATTATATTAAGCCCAAGAAACGGGTTTACTAACTGAAAATAGAAAACCCCGCCTTTTGGGCGGGGTTTTTGATGAACACTGCACAATTCGCTGCCCTTCACTGCGGCGTGTGATTTGTTCAGCAAGGTATGTAGCCGCAGTTCACCCACAAAAGGTTAACGCCGCAACAACCATATTCTGGTTAATCGCACTTTGACGCGATTGCTATGGTAAATGTCACAAAACCGCGTTTTTTAAACATGTGCTATTTGGTAATGTTTAGGGACCAATCATAGTCAAAACTGCTGATCTTTTTAGCCGATTGGAGTGCAGATTTCGTCTGGCCCTCTGCATATTGTGCCGCATGCGCTAAAACTTTAGCATCAGTGCCGCCAAAATCTTCTTTATACCATTTAAAGATGGATGAGGCAGTGACACGGCCTTTGCTGTCGACAGCTATGCCGCGCGGGCTGTTTACAAAATCCTTAGCGGCCTGAGTGAGGTCAGCTTCAAAATTTTCAGCGGTCCAAGCCGTAGTCTTCAGGTTCGGGCAGCCAATTGAGGCGCAGTTAAAGCCGTAATGGATACGCGGCTCATTATATTGCGCGCGAACAGTGTCATGCTCAATATTGTTCAGGCTCATCGGCTTGCCAGCAACCGTCAATGTTTTTGCATCCCACGGACCGGGGGAGAACAGGCTGCCACCGATCTCGCGAATGGATTTCACGGGATAATTATCAATAACGACACTGACGGTTTCCGCATTATATAAGTTAAACCAATAGGCCATAATTGCTTCGTCTGAGCCGTTAGGCGGCCCTGACTTTGATAAAGTATCGATATAGGCGTCGAGCTTGGCTTTATCCTCCGGCGTAACGGCGGCATATTTCACGAGATTAATCGCGCCTTGCGGGACTACATACTTTGCAAGAAATTCATTATAATCTGCGTTCAGCGTATCAGCTGCAGTCATTGTGTTCATTTGAGCGGCCTTTTTCTGGGACGCCGCTTGTGACTGCGCAAACGCAGGGGACGCCGCCAATGCGGCAGCGGATAGGGTGAGTAGAGCACTTTTTACAATATAAGTCATCTTGTTCCTTTAAGATAATGTCGTGCTATATACGTATGGGATGCAGCTTTCGTTGCAATGCACGCCTGCTCACGTTTTAGCGAGTGCTTCGGAGCAATGCGTGAGCCAGCCTTTGGGGGCGTTCTTGTATGCCACTCTTATCGTTGCGTCCTTGAATATAGGGCATTTCAGCATTAAGAGCCGCTCTCTATGATGAAGAGCCGCGCATTATGAACGTCGATCAATTTGATTTTGAACTCCCTGATAGCGCAATTGCGCTGCGCCCCGCCCGTCCGCGAGACTCGGCCAAACTCCTACAAGTTAGCGGCGGCGCGTTAACGGACCATGTCGTGCGTGACCTGCCCAGCTTGCTTAGGGCCGGTGATGTTCTTGTGCTCAATGATACCAAGGTCTTGCCTGCGGCGCTGCGCGCGGTGCGCCCCGCGCGCGCCCACGGCGGCGGCGGGGACGTTACAATTGGCATTAACCTGCATGACCGCGTTAATGAGAGGACGTGGCGTGCCTTTGTTAGGCCCGCTAAGCGCCTCAAAGACGGCGATATTATTCATTTGAGCGATCTCTTATCGGCTGAAGTTTTTGACAAAAGAGAGGGCGGGGATGTCGGCTTGCGTTTCTCGCGCGGCGGCGGCGCGCTGGAGGCGGAAATAGAGGCACTAGGCCACCCGCCGTTGCCGCCTTATATTGCGCGTCAGCGCATGCCTGATAACAAAGACAAAACAGATTACCAGACTGTTTATGCCAAAGATAAAGGTTCCGTCGCCGCGCCCACTGCGGGGCTGCATTTCACGCCAGAACTGCTTGAAAAGCTCAAAGCGAAAGGGATAGAAATCGTTTCTCTGACGCTGCATGTCGGGGCAGGGACATTCTTGCCCGTGAAATCCGAAACAACGGATGACCACATTATGCACAGCGAATGGTTCACAATTTCGGATGAAGCGGCGCATATTGTTAATCAAGCCAAAGAGGAGGGCCGCCGCGTGATTGCTGTCGGTACCACGGCGCTACGTGCACTTGAAAGTGCTGCGGCGCAAACCAAAGGTGTGGGGCATCGGCTCTTGCCGCAATCCCGTGATACCGACATCTTTATTACGCCCGGTTATGAATTTCGGATTGTTGACGGCCTGATGACAAATTTTCATCTGCCGCGCAGTACGCTTTTCATGCTGGTGAGCGCGCTGGCAGGCACGAAGGTCATGCAGGCGGCCTATGCCCATGCGCTGGAGACGGGCTACCGTTTTTACAGTTACGGCGACAGTAGCTTGCTCTGGAAAGAGGGCGCATCGTGAAATTTCCATTTGAAATAGCCGCCTTTGACGGCGAAGCGCGTACGGGCGTCTTGAAAACATCGCGCGGCGACATTCGTACGCCCGCTTTTATGCCTGTCGGTACGGCGGGCACTGTGAAGGGTGTTTACATGAATCAAGTCCGCGCGGCAGGGGCGGACATTATTTTAGGCAATACCTATCACCTGATGCTGCGCCCAGGGGCGGAGCGGGTGAAGCGCCTTGGCGGGCTGCATAAATTTGGCGGCTGGGATGGCCCAATCCTGACTGACAGCGGCGGATTTCAGGTTTGGTCACTCTCAAAGCTGCGCAAGATGAGCGAGCAGGGGGTCGAATTCCAAAGCCACCATGACGGCAGTAAACATATGCTCAGCCCTGAGCGCAGCATTGAAATTCAAGCGGACTTGCTCGGCGCTGATATTTCAATGCAGCTTGATGAATGTACAGAATTTCCAAGCCCTTATGACGCGGCGGCAAAATCTATGGAGCTTAGCTTGCGTTGGGGGCAGCGCTCGCTCGCGGCTTTTGGCGAGCGCGAAAACCAAACATTATTTGCGATTGTTCAAGGCTCTACCTATCCAGAGCTGCGCAAGATGAGCGCGCAGGCCAGCGTGGCCGAGGTCACAGCGGGCGGCTATGGCGGCTTTGCGATTGGCGGCTTGGCAGTCGGGGAAGGGCATGAGGCCATGTGCGAGACGATTGACGTTACCGTACCGTATTTGCCCAAAGACCGTCCCAGATATCTTATGGGTGTGGGTAAGCCCGTTGATCTTGTTGAGGCGGTGGCGCGCGGCGTGGATATGTTTGATTGCGTGATCCCAACGCGCAGCGGCCGCCACGGCCAAGTCTGGACGGATGCTGGGCCTTATAATATCAAGCGCGCGGAATTTGCCGAGGATGAAAGTCCGCTGGACGCCAGTTTTGATGTCGCCTGTTCGCGCGACTATTCTAAGGCCTATGTGCACCACCTCATCCGAAGCGGGGAATTGCTGGGGCCAATGCTGCTGAGCTGGCATAATATCGCTTATTTTGAAGACCTGATGGCGCGTATGCGGGACGCAATAGCGGCGGGCGAATTTGATGACTTTCGCAAGCGTTTTCATGCGGGATTAATGACAAAATAAGCCCTGATCTTGCCTCAAAAAGTCTTGCTACCGGCGTTATTTTTTGGCGGCTTTCAATTCTTCTTTATTTTGCGACATATTAAGCCTTGACCTCATTCCAACGCCCGCTTAGTTAGCGCGTCTGAAATGGGAGCCTGTAGCTCAGCTGGTAGAGCAACTGACTTTTAATCAGTAGGTCCAGGGTTCGAATCCCTGCGGGCTCACCATTTCCAGTTATTCCCTACACTCCGCCTCAATATAAAGCGCGCTAGCTTTCAAATCTAAAGATGCTCATACCTCTGGCGCGTTCGTCAAAAGTGAGTTTGCGGTTAAGCGGCGGGTGGGCGCGCTGGCGGCAGTTTTCTCGGTCGCAAAGCTGGCAGTTCACGCCAATTGGCGTCGGTGCTGCGGCGTCTAGCTTCAGTCCATCAGCATAGACGAGCCGCGCCGCATAGGCGATGTCGCAGCCCAGTGCGATTGCAAGCTTCTGCGGGTCTCGTCCAAAGGCCCCGCCCGTGCGCGTCACCGTGCGCGCGATGGAAAAATAGGTCGTCTCATCAGGCATTTGAATGATTTGCGTGCGCACGGATTCTGGTGTTTGAAAGGCATCGTGGATATTCCATAGCGGGCAAGCGCCGCCGAAATCTGAGAAATGAAACCGTCCTGCGCTAAAGCGTTTGGACACATTGCCGGCGGTATCAATGCGGACAAAGAAAAAGGGTATGCCGCGTGCATTGGGCTTTTGCAGCGTTGTAAGGCGGTGCGCTGTTTGTTCAAAGCTGGTTGAGAAACGGTGGGAGAGTAGCTCAACGTCATATTTACAGCTCTCAGCCTCTTTGAGAAATTGGCCGTATGGCATCAGTACCGCCGCTGCAAAATAATTGGCCAATGAGGTGCGGCACAGGCGTTCGGCTTCTTTGCTGTCAAAGCTGGCCTCCATAATAATATCGTCAATCAGATCGCGGTGCTCAAGCATGCCAATTTGATAGGCCATTTGAAAGGCGCGGCCCGACACAGGCATGAGCTCGGAAATATTGATGCGTTTAGAATGGCGGTCAAAATAGCGCAGCATCTCTGGCATAATCGATACAGGCACAACTCTGACGGACAGGCCATGATTATCCTTTAGTCTCAGGGTCAAGGCCGTCGATAGGCCTGTTCCAGATTGCGAAAGCGCCGCGCTGAGCGCTTCGGCGGCAGCGTCAATTGGTGCAAAAAAGTTTTTCTGCGTTTGTAGATAAGACCGCACGGCTTCTGTGGCGCGGGCCGCGGGCGCAAGGAGCGATGTTTCGTTAGGCGTGTCTGTGCTTGACATGCCCGAGCCAGATAGGGCCGCGCGGCGATAGTTTTTGTAGAGTTTGAGAACAGCCCGCCCGACTTCGGGGTTGATACCGACAATGTCTTCAAGGTCTTGGCGAGAGACGTTTCCTGCGCCGATTGCGGGGTCGCGCATGACGTCATGCAGGTCTGCCACAAGCGCCGCGTCGCCGCGTCCTGAGAGTTCTGCCATGTTAAAATCGTAAACATCGGATAGTTTGAGCAAAACCTTCGTGCTCATCGGGCGCTGATTGCGCTCTATCAAATTAAGGTAGGATGTCGAAATGTCTAAATCCTGCGCCATGCGCGCTTGGGTCAGGCCAAGGGTTTGGCGAAGCCGCCTTAACCTGGGGCCGATAAGGAGCTTCTCTGTTAGTTTTTTTGTCATATTCATTTGTTTACAGAATTTACAAATTTACACAAGCCGCAAAGACAAGGCCGACTCATCCACCCCGTTTTACGTGACGTGGCGCATTTTTTGTAACATTTGTACGTCAACAAATAACGTACCGGTTTTACAGGAGTTTATCATGGCCGAGGCAGATCCAATAGCAATACCCCGTCACCGCGTCCTCGCGAAGGTCAAAGGCAAAATGGCAAAGGGCTATGACGCTATTCTCACGCCTGACGCGCTTTTATTCCTCGCTGATCTTGAGCGCCGCTTTGGCCGTACGCGCCGCAACCTTTTGGAAGACCGTATTGACCGCCAAGACCGTATTGACCACGGCGAGCTTCCGCGCTTCCTACCCGAGACGGCACATGTGCGTAATGCTGTCTGGGAAGTCGGCCCTATTCCAGCCGCGCTGCAAGACCGCCGCGTTGAAATCACGGGGCCTGTTGACCGCAAGATGATGATTAACGCGCTCAACTCTGGCGCAAAAATGTTTATGGCGGACTTTGAGGATGCCTCCTCACCCACTTTTGCCAATATGATAGAGGGCCAGATCAATATGCGTGACTATGCACGCGGCACGCTTGCCCATGAAGATAAAGCGCGCGGCAAGTCCTACAGCCTTAATGCTGATACGGCGACAATGCTTGTGCGTCCGCGCGGCTGGCATTTGGTCGAGGATAATATCACCGTTGATGGCCGCCCCATGTCGGCGTCACTGGTCGATTTTGGCCTGCATATTTTCCACAATGGCAAAATCCTCGCAGATAGCGGGCGCGGGCCGTTCTACTATCTGCCGAAACTTGAAAGCCATACTGAGGCGCGCCTTTGGAATGACGTCTTTAACTTTGCGCAGACCTTTGTTGATCTGCCAAACGGCACTATCAAGGTCACGGTTCTGATTGAGACTTTGCCAGCAGCTTTTGAGATGGACGAGATTCTCTATGAGCTAAAAAACCATATCTCTGGCCTAAATTGCGGGCGTTGGGATTATATTTTCAGCTATATCAAGACCCTACGTAATCACAGCCAATTTGTGCTGCCAGATCGGGCGCAAGTGGGCATGGACCGCGCGTTTTTAAACGCTTATTCGCTCAAGCTTATTGAGACCTGCCACCGCAGGCGCGCGCACGCTATGGGCGGTATGGCGGCACAAATTCCAGTCAAAGGCGATTTGGCGGCTAATGAGGCGGCCTTTGCAAAGGTGAAAGCAGATAAAATGCGTGAAGTGCGCGCGGGGCATGACGGCACATGGGTGGCGCATCCTGACTTGGTTGGACCTGCAATGGAGGTTTTTAATGCCGAGATGAAAGGCAAGCACCAAATGCTGCGCAAACAGGTCATGCCGCGCATTACTGAGGATTCGTTGCTGACCCCGCATAGTGGAACGGCAACCGAAGCCGGGCTGCGCATAAATATCTCAGTCGGCATTACTTATATCGCTGCTTGGCTTCAGGGCAAAGGCGCTGTGCCTATCCACAACCTCATGGAGGATGCGGCAACTGCAGAAATCTCCCGCTCGCAAGTCTGGCAATGGCTGCGCCACGGTCACGCCATTGAAAAGGCCGACGGGACGGCAGCCAAA
>CAKZTE010000100.1 GCA_937923115.1 uncultured Caulobacterales bacterium
ACCGAAAAAAGATTAGTTTTGAAACATTATGAGCTCAGCGATAAACCGGAACAATGCCCTTGGAAAACAAGAGAGTTTGAAAACGATTTTTGGTTGCCAACCAGTAAGCAATTAAAAGAAATGTGGGGACTGAAATTCACAGGCTCAGTCTGCGCAGATAACATTAGTTATTGTTCAAATGTAATAAATTACCGCTGGCCAAAAGGCACACGCATTGTCATTGGCGATGAAGTGTATATCTCCAAAGGACGCTAACCGATGCCCCGCCCTACCGTGACACGGACCGCGCTATGGCGCGCCGGTCGCGCACGCCTGCAACCCGTCATGGAAATCGAATTACCTCTCACCGCGCTGATAGGCGAGATGATACAGGCCGCGCGAAACTCGCAGCGGCAACAGAGTTTGGCTTTGCTCATGAATTGACGGGCCAAATAAACGGGCGGCGCAGTGAGGCTTCGTTTTCAAATCGTAGAGCCCTGTGTTTTGACTAGACACCAAGCACAAGACCCTCCACCAACGAGTGGCGTTTATTTACTAAGAAGGTTTCGTATGAAAATAATCAAAATATTTTGGCTCATCACCTTCTTAAATGTCGGAACTTCGTCCATCTCTAAAAACTTAAATTAGGATGCGCCAAACACTTTTTTGCTTATCGCTTTTGCCAATCCCCCGTATTCTCCAAATGTTGCGGGTTTGGTTAGAAAACCATTTGCGCCAGCCTCGCGTGCAAGGGTCATATCAGACGGCTCCTCTGATCCTGATAACATCAGCACAAGGTGATTTGACGTCTCGGGATCGCGCCTTATCATTCTTAGGACATCAAAACCGTCAACGCCTGGCATTCTGATGTCTAAGAGGGTCGCCATTGGTTTCCTCTCTTTGATAATTTTGACAGCCTCAAACCCTTCTTCTAGCTCTATTAGCTCCAGAGCCGTTTGCTCACTCAGCAGCGCTTTTTTGATTAAAAAACGATCGGTATCGCTATCATCAATAATTAGTATAGGGCCCATGAGGATAATCCTATTCTTGCGGCTTTGCCGCATTTAATGAAAACACAAACTCGGCGCCCTTTACCCGATCCCTGGTTAGGGTAATATCGCCGCCATGCAGAGTTATAATACGTTTGCAAAGGGCGAGTCCAACGCCAGAACCTTCGCGGTCAGAATGCGGCTTTGCGCGACCAAAGAGATCAAAGACATGAGCTGCTGAACTGTTGTCGATTCCAACGCCGTTATCGGCAATGCTAATATGCCACTGCCCTGCTTTTTTTGTTGCTGAAATAGCTATTTCCAAGGGCCTGTCGTGGTCTCTATACTTTATAGAATTTTCCACGAGATTGCCAATCACTTGATTGAGTAATGTACTATCCCCGCGGATAAATATTTTCTCTTTAGGTAATTTAATGGTTCCTCCATATGTCATAAGTTCAAGCTTGTGACGCTTGGCAATGTGCTCCAAAACTGATGTCAGGTCGACGCGATCCAGTTCTATACCATGCGGAGAGGCTCTCATGAATTTCAGGAAGCTTTTGATCAGCGCACGCATGCTTTCAACGCCATCGCGAATCTGCTTGATATAACTCTTGGCTTCATCATCAAGTTTATCTGTGTACTCGACGTTGAGGAGTTCTGCAAAAATTGAGATGTGGCGCAGGGGCGCTTGCAAGTCATGAGAGGTTAGCGCCGCAAAATCATCCAAGTTTTTGTTTATAGATTTAAGAAGCGCCTCTTGCTCCTTAAGTTCCGTAATGTCTGTGGAGACGACGAGTATGCGTTTTTCTCCAGTAACGGGATGGTTAAATGGGATTTTATCGGTCTGGGTCCAACCGGCAATGCCATCATTGGGTGTATAACGCTCAACATGTCCAATGAGAGGCACGCCCGAATTAATAACCCTTAGGTCGTCATCGTGATAGGCCTTCGCGCTGTCCCCAAAAAGATCATAGGTATTTTGGCCTTCAACGGAATCAATATCCATACCCATCGATTTTGCAGCCACCTCATTGAGTTTTAAAATCGTATTTTTGTCATCCTTATACCAAACCTTACATGGCATGGAATCAAGCACGATACGCATTTCAGCTTGCATGGTTTCGAGCGCTTGATTGCGTTCCTTAAGGGCGAAGTTCAGTTCATTTTCTTTTGTTACATCACGTCCTAGAGATTGATATTCCTCCAGCTTTCCTGCCTTGTTATACAAAGCAATAATCGTCCAGTGGAGTTGGATATTCTCGCCATTAGACAATTTGCGGTCACTCGCAATTGTGACCGAAGGTGCATCGGGCGACAAACGGGCAAGCTTTGCTTGTAATTTTTCCCGCTGCGTTTCTTGAACGACATCAAAGAGGTTTCTTCCAATAAAACTCTCGGCTGTGGAATCAAAAAGTTGTGCGAACTTTCGGTTTACGAAACTTAATATAAAATCGGGACTATAGCGGCATATAAGATCGGGATGCGTATCAAGAATTGAGTGGTATTTACGATGCGGCATAATTAAGGCTTCGGGTTTTCTTGCACTCGCTCAGAAGTTGATGATAAGTAACGCAATTTGTTTAAGTATAATAACAGCATTATTTAGCGTGCGAAAGCAAGCCTATTTCATACCACCCCACTCTTTGCGGTATTTTTGACAGAGTACAGTAAAAATTTGCTAATCCCGCAAAATTAGTTAATGTTCTTGGTGTAAAGAAATTTTTTGTCTTCAGATAGGCTAGTACCATGAGTGAAGTGCCGCCTAACAATAAACTTGAAAATCTACTTCGCCGCATAAAGCGGGTGGAGTCCGAACTTGATGCCGCAACAGACTTGCTGCAAAAATTTTGCCAAGAAAACCCAGATACGAATTTTCTTGAAGACCCAACATATATTTCTCACAAGCAAAAAGAACAGTTTGCCTCTTTAGAGTGGACACAGAGTTTCGATGACATATTGGCTCATAGGCCAATGAATTTTGACGAACTAAAGTTCAAAACCCTAGCTTTGTTTAATTTTATCCAATCTGGTGACGCTGGTGTCGAGGTGTTGGAGGTCGTTAAGAATGATTTACGTACATTCCCATCAAGCCTTGCCGACCCGATCGTTTTGCCAAATTCATCGTATGATTTCGATAGACAGACATTTCTTTTGATTGATGACAATCACATTGATAGGATGTTGATTAAAAAAGCCCTTATGAAGGTTCAAAACGATCTCGAATTTGTGGAATTAGAGGACGGAACTGACGTTGTAAAAGTCATCAAACAAAATAACCCCTGCGTAACACTTCTTGATATCAGAATGCCCGGCATAGATGGGTATGATGTATTGCGATTAATTCGGGACGATTTTGAACTTAAGGACCATCCTGTATGGATGTTGTCTACCTCTTCTGAGGACCAAGATATTAAAACAGCAATGAAGACAGGGGCTAATGGATATTATTCAAAACCAACCTCAATGTCCGAATATACCAAACTTGCAGCTGATATTCTTGAGAGTGTAGCGGCTTAGCTTCTAACCAGAGCATGTGTTGAGTGTGAAGTGGTATAGAATACGTCCGCTTCAATCTTTGTTCTCTGGTATAAAAGTCCCCGTGATATATTGCCCTGTTCCTATTGCTTTGCCGCACTGGCTCTCCTCTTCAGCGAAGCTTGCATAACCAGCAGCTCCGAAAAGAACCAATGACATGCCGCACAGAGACAGCGTGCCAAGTTTGAGTTGTTTAAAGAAGTTTTTCACAAGAGTTACCGTTCTCGCCCGAGTCGTATAAAGTATTAACCTTCTATTCACGCCATTTCGCATGAACGCTCGATGAACGGTTAAACGCCGTAAATCCGCAAAGTTTCGCCTGTTTTCTGAACAAGTTTAATGGCAATAGTTAATGCGCGTTAGTAAATGGGTGGGTCTTTAGCGGCTCAGAATCCCAATAAAACTGGGGGTATTTACGTATGGTTAACCATAATTAGCGCTAGAGGGTCGCCAAGTTTGGATTTTTTTAACTATAACTGCTGGTTTGTGTTCATGAATAGCACACTAAAAGGTTTCATGGGCTGAAAGCGTATTCCCGCGTTTAGCCAGACTAGCTTACGAGGTTTAGACATGACACTGATTGCACTTCCACAGGACGCCCTTTGTTTGAAAACTGAATTCGCCTTTCCTCTCGCCCACCGCAAGGTTATCGACGAGATCTGTGAGCGCATTGGAACGGTTGGCTTGCTCAACCCGCTCATCGTCACGAAAGTCAAAGGACGTTATCTGGTTATAGACGGCAAAAAACGCTTGCACGCTATAAAGAAATTGGTGAGACGTAACAAGCTACCGCGTACTCTAAACACTGTTCCATGCTTATTATCAGACAGCGATCCGATTGCGATTAAACAGGCAGAAAAGCCGCTTCTTCTATCGGATTTAGAGCTTGTCCAAGAGATACTGCTTGCTGATACGTCCGGGGCGTCAATTACTGATATTCAAAATCGGTTCGAATGCTCACGCAAATTCGTAAAAAAAGTGCTCTCGTTAAGACAATTAAGTAAGAAACTCATGCACGCGTTTGTCAATAATGCTGTTTCACTTGACCAAGCGGCGGCGTTATCGACTATTCCGAACCCGCAAGCTCAATGGGACTTACTGGTCCAACTTGGCCCTTTTGCAACTGAGCCAGAAATAATTTCAGCAATTGCTGCAGGGAATACGGTTCTTGAGCTTCCTAATGGTGAGATATTATTACTTCCAAGCCGCGCTGTAAAATCGTCTCCCTCGCCAAAATTAAATGAGGCCAGTCGCTTGCCGTTGGCAGCCTAATTTATCGAGCAATATAGTTAGATTGTGAAAGCCGTCTCAGGCTTTTTACCGCAATTCCCGGCCCTACAGAGCGCTCCAATGGCCAAATCACTATCGTTTGGCGACAAAGTCCTTTAGCAGCTCTGCATAGCCCTCTGCGTGCGTCCAATAAGGCGTAATCTGCACGAGAGTCGCAAACACCCCCGCATCTATCAAAGACTTAGGTGCGGCCATGCCATAACGTAAGTCGTGATACTGCAGCCAAAACGTAAAGTGCTGCGCGATACGCGTTGATAGCGCCTTTTTCTCACCTTCCAAGAATTTTATGTGCCCCTCTTTTTCCAGCGCTGAAAGGAGAGAAAACGCCGTATTCTCCTTCAGAGCCAATATTTTAGCGAAAGCCTGGCGTAGACCTGGATTACGCTCAATGATGTCAGATTGATTCTTATAAAAAAATCGAAAATCGAAAATTTCTTCAAATATGATATAAAGATAAATCCAATTATCCTCAACTGCGAGCGGCTTTTGAATGGGCGAGTTTAGGACTTGTCGGATTTCTTCTTCAAAGTCTGCAAAGAGTTCAACGATAATCTCGTCCTTGCCCTTGTAGTGGTAGTACAAATTGCCCGGACTAATTTCCATAACCGAGGCAATGTCTACTGAGCTAATTTGACTCTCACCCTCGTTATTAAACAACGCCAAGGCTGTTCGCAGTATTTTATCTTTCGTCTTACTGCGCTCTGACACGATATTAAGAGGCCGACGGCTTTTTTGTACGCCGGGTTGTCGCCTTAGCCGGTTTTGTTTTTTTGGGAGATGCTTTGGGCGCCGACGACTCCAAAGCATCTAACCGTTCTGAGAGTGTCTCTATTTTACTTTCAATGGCGTCTAAACGCTCAGTAACCGAAGCGCTTTGCCCCTCGCCTTTCGTGCCTGACATGCCCACAGACACACCCATAGAAAGCCGGGCCCGCATACGCTTTATGCGCTCATCTATTTCCAATGCAGGAACTTCAATGTCGACAACCTTAGTCTTGTCCAGAAGTTCACGGCCCTTATGTTCAACGACTTTTTCGATCATTTCGCCTTTTTGAACCAAATCATCAAAAACTTCGCTACTTTTACCCGTGACCTCTTTGAGCGCGCCCTGAGCCTCCGTGAAGGCGCGGCCATAAGCGCCAATGCCGGCGAGCCAAATCCTACGGGCTGTTTCAGTGCTGCTGCGTTTCTTCTTTTCGTCATCACTCATTTTGATGCCTTATTTGGTTTGCGACCTTACTGGCTTGCGGCCATGCTAAATTCGCCTTTATGATTGAAGCTCTCCATCACAGACGGCAGAATTATAGGCTCAACATGCGGCATTTCCACTTCAGGTTCGCCAAAGAAGTTTCTAATCAATTCAATAGTTTCGTCGCGCCGGGTAATCATAAAGAGATGCCCTGCCCCTTTAATAACTTTGAGGCGAGCATGGGGTAGAAAATATTTCAAAATGCTCCCGTTGATGACTGGCACAATATGGTCATTGTCCCCCATAATCACGAGTGTCTTTGCTTTGATACGGCGAATAAAAGGTAGGCTCGACCAGCCTACCATTGCGCTGAGCTGGTACAGGTAGCCCTTCACGCTTGGGGGAACCATATTAATGGCAAAATCATCAGCACCTTCTGTTGCATCACCGTAAAGTGTCTCGAAATTTTTCTTCAGAAAATCTTTGTCTATATAACGCCGTGGCGATATCATTTTGGACAACGCTTTAGGGTTACCAGGCACCATTGTGACGCCCGTTGTCGTAGCGCATAATACAAGATGACGGGTCATTTTCTTGTTCTGCCAAGCAAATTGCTGCGCAGGTCCTCCGCCCCATGATACGCCCAGAACGTCAACTTTGTCATAACCGTTTTCAGTCAAAATTTGCTTAGCTGCGCGCGCAACCCACCATGGCCTATAAGGCATGATTGGGTCGGGAGAGCCGCCCACACCGGGCATATCAAAAGTGATGATGTCACGCCCAGTGAAGGTATCGGCAAACACCTGTGCTATCTCAAGGTTTGCGCCTATACCGTTGAAAAACAATAAAGGTGTACGTTTCCCATAGCCTTTATCTGCACCGGACCAGATAGCTGTACGGAGTTTTTGGTTGCCAATCTTTGAAAAAAAGATGCGAGGCAGGTTGGGCGTAAAGTCTGTCATTTTTGTCTTTCCCAGGCCACCGATATAAAATACGGCCCGATGGGCATACGCCCGAAGCAGGTCCTTAACCTTCAGTTCTAGAAGCAGAACAGGGCGCTAGACTCACTTTGATAGTGAACAAGGGCTGTTTACATCAGGTAAACACGTATTCGCCAGGTGCTTGTACAGTTGGAGGATAGGCTTTATTGCCTAATTTTTTGGGTGCGGATTTCATCGCGCCGGAGCGCTCAGAAAGCCACTCATTCCAACGTAGCCACCACGACGCTTCAATAGACTTCGCAGACGCAACCCACTTCTCCGGATCTTTAACAAGTTTGGGGTTGGTGAAATACTGCGCTTTTGGGTTTCCAGGAGGGTTTAAGAGTGACTGTAAATGTCCAGAATTTGACAATAAGAACTCAATCTCCCCACCGAACAACTCCGTGTTGCGGTAGCAGGCCTTCCACGGCGTAATGTGATCTGTCACGCCCGCGAGCATTAAACAGTCTTGCGTTACCGCTTTTAAGTCCACGGGGTGGCCCATAAATTCGACATAGCTATCCGCACGGAATCGCTTGTCCGAATATATATCCAGATAATCAGAATGCAGCTGGGCAGGTAAGTTGGTCGTATCGTTATTCCAATAGAGCACATCAAATGGGGGCGGGTCTTGTCCCATAAGGTAATTATTGACGACATAGTTCCAAATTAAGTCATTTGGCCGCATCCATGCAAAAGAGCGCGCAAGCTGTTCGCCCTCAAGGATACCCTTCTTTCGGCTTTGCTTGCGCGCTGTTTCAATCGCCGCATCTGTGACGAACAAACCGACCTCGCTGTCGGTCTTCTTCGCGTCTAACACTGAAACCATCATTGTGAAACAGTTCACGCGGTTATCTCCGCGCGCTGCGAGTTCAGACAATAGTAGCGCCATGGTTATACCGCCAGAGCAAGCGCCAGTGATATTAAGGCGCGGGCTTTTCGTGATCGTCTTGATAGCGTCCGAAGCGTCAATAAGCGCTTGCACGTAATTCTCTAGTCCCCAATGTGCGTGTTGGCGCGTGGGGTTTCGCCACGAAACAGCAAAAACCTGATAGCCGCATTTCGTTAGAAACTTTACAATCGACTTATCGGGCGACAAATCATTAGCGTAAAATTTGTTAATCTGCGGTGGAATAATCATCAACGGGATTTTGTAAACCTGATCCGTTTGGGGTGAGTACTGTATAATCTCAAGCATCTCAGATTTGAAAACGACAGCCCCTTTTGAAGTAGCGAGGTTACCGCCAACTTTGAAAGGACGACCGTCAACTTGGCTCGGCATTCCGCCATTGTTACGAAGGTCATCATAGGCGTTCTTAATGCCTTGCACGAGGGATTGTCCGCCTGTCTCATAAATGCGCTTCATGGCCGCAGGATTGCCAATAAGTGTATTAGTGGGCGCGAGTGTGTCAGCAATCAGGTCTGTTACAAATTTTGCACGCGCCTGATCGGCTTCATGCATACCAGAGTCAGCAATCCAGCCATCAAGTTCTTTTCGCAGCGCCAACCAACTTTGAAGGCCGCGCTTGTATATCGGGTTTTTAGCCCATGTTTCATCTTTGAAACGGCGGTCACGGCGGTCGGGCTGAAGTTCCGAATTGCCCTTTGCTATTTCCAGCAACTCCCCAGCATAATTTTTTAAATGTTTAGCAAATGGCCGTGGCTGCTTGGCGGCATAACCCGCGAGAAGGCCTAATGATTTGACGACTTCTGAGCGCCTAAACCCTACTATAGAGTTTACGGCCGTTGTTGTTTCCGCAGCGCGTTCCCCGACATCTTTTGGTTTGAGTGGCATATTGTCCCCCTTTTTTCTTTTCACTTAACGAGAAAAAAAAGCCGCTGGCAAGGGCTCGCGCGCAAAAGGCGAGCTTAATCGTGAAAAGCGGCCCGCAAGGATTGCAGGCCGCTATCATTTTAACTCGAGATATATATCTTCTCAAAGTTTAACTGGTTAGGCCGCTTTAGACGTCTTTTCAGTTGTCATCTTTGCTTTCGCCGCTGATTTTTTGGCTGGCTTAGCAAGCTTTGAAATTTTAGCGTTAAGTTGTGCAACTTCGAGCTCAAGTTCGGCAACGCGGCTATTTGCAGCCACAGGAACAAGGTCAGCTACTTTGTCTGTTGCCGCAGAGAAGCGGTCAGATGTTTTGATTTGTGCGATTTTAGCCATGCCAACTGCGCGGTTTTCAATCTCTGTGCCGCGTATAACGAGATCAGTAAATAGGCCGTCAGTAGCGCCCTTTACTTGCTCAAAGCGCATTTGAGCGCGCTGAAATGCTGCGCCGTAAATACCGATATAGGCACGCGTACCTTTACGCAAAAGAGCTGTGGCTTTTACCACGGGTTTTGTTTGTAAGACTTCTTCTGTTTTTACTTTAGCCATAATGACCTCCATTGATGGGCGAATAACGCCTATGTTCGATGGTAAGCGTCTAAGAGTAAAAGTTAGAAAGCGCTTCCTAATTTCAAATATAGAGTTTAAATATATCGCGCGGCCCATGCAGCAAGAACGCGGGCCACATATTCTGCGTCTTTTGGATTTTTAAGGAGGAGGTGATCCGCACCGTCGAGACTAACAAAACTCTTTGGATGACGCGCCTTGCTGTAAATGTGTGAGGCATTTTGTATTCCTACCATGCGATCCTGCGGGGAGTGGAATATCATAAGTGGCTTATCCATATTAGTGATTTCGCTTGCGATGTCTTGATTGCCGATGTCATCGAGAAACTGCTCTTTAATAACAAAGGGGCGTCCGCCCAAAAGAACCTTCGCTTCGCCTTCCTCTTCAATCTCAGACAGCTGATCAGCAAATTGGTGAACGATATGACTTGTGTCGCAAGGCGACCCGATCGTAGCGATAGCGCCAATTTCAGGTAGTTCATCAACGACTTTTAAAGCCGCCGTCCCGCCAAAGCTGTGACCGATGAGAATTTTAGGGGCTTCATGATTATCGCGTAAAAAACCAGAAGCGCGGCGCAAGTCCTCGCAATTTGACGTAAAATTAGTGTCTGAAAAATTACCCTCCGATTGTCCCAAACCCGTAAAATCAAAGCGCAGCATGCCATAGCCCTCCTCGACCAAAGTTTGGGAAATTGTACGAATGGGTTTCAAGTCTTTACCGATTGAAAACCCGTGTGCAAAAAGAGCCCAGCCCTTTATACCATCTTCCGGCCAATCAATTTTGGCCGAAAGCGTATCTCCATACGCGCCTTTAAATGTGACTTTTTCTGTCGGCATTACTTGACGGGTTTTCCGTCTGTATCCAGTTCAACTACAGGATAGCCAAGTGCCTTAACATCGCCCATGATGGCGTCCTTGTCCCCAACAACAACCATAATCATGTCTTTAACATTGAGGTGTTTTTTAGATAGAGCGTCCGACTCCGACTTGGTAAATCCCTCAAGGATTGCGCCTTGCTCATCCACAAAGCTTGGTTCCAAGTTGTAATTCACCATTCGCGATATGAAGCCGAGCTTTTGGCGCGGGGTTTCATAGGCCCGTGCATCACGCTGACCAATCGCCGATTTGGTGAACGCCAATTCCTCAGCCGTTATGCCGTCTTCGTAATAGCCTTCGATTTCATTCACGAATTCAATAATCGATTCAGCGGTTTTGTCTTTTTTCACGCCAGATGAGGCGACATAGTATCCGCGTACATCTTCCCCATCGAAGTAAGAGCGCGCGCCATAAGTGTAGCCTTTGTCCTCACGAAGGTTCAAATTTATTCTGCTGTTGAACGCGCCGCCGAGCGCATAATTCATCAGGCCAGCGCGGTAAAACTCTCCTGTTGCGTCATAAGGCAAAGCGCGTTTTCCGATACGAATTTCGGATTGTGCGGCATTGTCTTTATCGATGAAGTAAACGGTACCGGCTTTGAGTTCCGGATATGCGGTGTCCGATGGTGTTGGGACGTCATCCCCAGACCAAGCCTCAAAGGGCGCAAGAGCCTTTTTAACGCCGCCTTCACTTAAGCTACTAACAGCCATTATGGAGGCGATTTTTGAAGAGTAATGACGCTCATAGAAATCTTGATAATCTGTCAGAGATGTATTTTCGACAGTGTCTAAAGTACCGCTACCGCCCCAAGAAACGGGGTTGTTATCGCCGTACATTACGCGGTTAAACGCGCCCCACGCTAGGCTGCCAGCATCCTTTTTAGACTGTTTTATGCCTTCAATCGTCTGCGCCTTCAGGCGATTGAAATCATCCTCGTTAAATGACGGTTTCATCAATTTTTCAAAGGCAATCGCAACGGTTTCATTTAAATTTTTTGTTAGTGAACGAATAAACAGTGTCGTGTAAGTGTCTCCGCCGCCGAAAGATACGGAGGAGCCAAGCTTGTCCAATCTGTTAGACAGCTCTTCAGCGCTAGACTCTGTCGTGCCCGCATTATTTAAGTATTGTGCCAAATTAGACGCAATACCGAGCTTGTCTAAACTTTCATGGGTTTGTCCGACCTTCATCTGGATTCTGATAGACGTCGTAGGCGTTTCATCATTCACCGCTCCCGTTATTTTTATGCCGTTAGAAAGTGTTGCCGTGTAAATATCTGGCACTTTAATAGCGGGGTTTGGTCCCGCAGGCGGAATAACGGACCGATCAAAATCGCCATCTTCGGGAAGTGTCCAATTGAAACTTTCTGTTTCGGTGACTTCTGGGATATTACGCTCATAACGTGACCATGTATCAGGCGCCGCAATCATGTCGACGTTGCCCTTTGGCACGATACTCATAATGACGGCGGATTTACCTTTAATATATTTATTATAGACCCGCATCACGTCTTCGGCTGTCACGTTTTCATATCGGCTTACTTGATTGCCGATTCCATTGGCATCACCGTCATACGTGGCATAGGCCGCAAGCTGACTTACCTTTCCCGAGGTGGATTCAAGACCATAAATTAAGTTTGATACGATGCCATTTTTGACGCGCGTTAAATCATCAGGTTCCACGCCGCGTTTTTCAAACTCAACCAATGAGTCGCGCATCACCGTTTCGAGCTCAGCAAGGCTGGCTCCTTTGGCAGGGTTTGGCAAAGCGCCCATTGTGAATTGGCAGTGAAGTTCGCGGCACCCATGACCCGCGAATACATTGACGGCTAGGCCTGATTTCTCAAGGTTCTTATAAAGCAGCGACGTCTTCCCCTCGCCCATAACTGACATCATGACATCAAGGGGTGCTTCGTCTGGATGATTGGCATAAACCGTCGGCCAAGCCATATAAATTAGAGGCAAGGAGACATTATCTTCAAGTGAGATATAGCGATCCGTGTCTAAGGTCACGGGCGGCGCGGTTGGCTCATCGACGGCTGGTCCGCTGGGAATATTACCAAAATAGGTTTTGACCCATTCGAGTGTTTGCTCTTTATCAATGTCGCCGCCGATTGTCAGCACAGCATTGTTTGGGCCGTACCAGCGCAAAAAGAACTTCTTAAGATCGTCAAGCGTTGCGCGGTCCAGATCCTCAAGATAGCCAATAACAGACCAACTGTAAGGATGGCCTTCTGGATACATGGCTTCGCCGAGGCGCTCGCCAAGCAAACCATAGGGACGATTATCGACGCGCTGCCCGCGCTCGTTCTTTACTGTTTCGCGTTGCACCTCAAATTTCTCTTGCGTCACGGCATTGAGGAAATAACCCATGCGATCGGCTTCCAACCAGAGCATTTTTTCAAGCTGATTTGACGGTACAGTTTGATAGTAATTTGTGCGGTCCGAATTGGTTGAACCGTTCAATGTTCCACCGCTTTCCGTGATAAGCGCGAAATGCTGTTCATCTTCAACGTTTTCGGAACCTTGGAACATCATGTGTTCAAAGAAATGCGCAAAGCCAGATTTGCCAATGTCCTCACGGCCTGAACCCACGTGATAGGTAACATCAACATGTACAAGAGGATCGGATTTATCTTCATGTAGAATAATTCGCAGGCCATTATCAAGCTTGTATTCCGTGTAAGGAATGACCAACTCGTCGCCCTTTTTCGCGACCGTCTTTACATAGCTGATACCGTCGGGCAGCGCGATATTGGGTACCGATGTTTCGGTCCCTCCACAGGCAACAAGCATTACAGCGGTAGCAGCGGAAATTAGCAGGCGTTTTGTGAATGTCATGGCAGGGTCCTTTAAGTGTTCTTTTTCTGTGTTTCGATGGTATTTAATAATTTAATCTGTGATCTGCTTAACTGCGGTTCCAAGGACCGCGAGAGTTAGGCCTGTTCACTTTGGGTGTTGGACGCGTTTCCATTGCGTGGCGGCTCTTGATGCGGTTTACAGGCCTGCTTTGCGTACCGAGGCGGCCGCCCCCAAATTTCATCAACGCTTCAATACGCTTTTCGATGGGTGGATGCGTTGCAAACACACCAGCAAATCCAGTTTTTGGGTTTTCAAAAGCCATTTCACGGACTTCGGCAGGGACATGCGTAAGCTCAGCACGACCTGAAATTTTTTGGAGGGCACGTATCATGGCATCTGGGTTTTTGGTGAGCTCAACGGCGCCAGCATCCGCCATAAATTCGCGGCGACGCGAGAGAGAGAACCGCACCAACATCGCAAGGAGATAGGAAATTGCGATAATAACAATACCGAAGAATATGAGTGCCCCCGCCTGCCCGCCGCCGCTCCTACGATGTTGATCAGTGGATCGTGAGAGGTTCGTTCTAAACAGTGTTCTGACTATCCCTTCGCCAAAGAACGAGAAGATACCAACAAAAATTACCGCAACTATCAATAGCCTGACGTCTCGATTGGCAATGTGAGAGAGTTCATGTGCGATGACGGCCTCAAGCTCTTCATCGTCTAAGTTCTGCATTAATCCTGTCGTTAGCGTGACCGTGTAATTGCTATCACGAATTCCACTCGCATAGGCATTCATAACATCCGTGTTTATTACCTTCAGCTTAGGCATGTTGATGCCACGTGAAATGCAGAGGTTCTCAAGAAGCTTGTAGGCGCGGGGCTCCTGGGAGGGTGTAACGGATTGTGCCTTTGTGGACATATCAATCATGGCTTGGTGACCAAGAAAGGCCACGGCAAACCATGCCCCAGAAGCTCCAAGCGCTACGGGTGCCGCGCGCGGTAGGTAGTCCGCCGCGTATAGCAGGCCTTCACCGGGCGACATATCTGATGTGAGTCCAAAGTAAATCAAGATTGCGGCATAGGCGAGCCCGAGCAACAGCACTGGGAACAAAACAAGCAGGATTATACTGCGAAGATTGTTGTTCCAAATATGCGTCTTCAGACCGTAGGCTTGCATCATGCGGGAGCCGTCCTTCTACCGAGAAAAATGGCCCTAAAACTCCACTTCAACCGGTGTCTGTAGGGCTTCGCGGCCCTCCGGTGCTTCGAAGAAATCACGTGCAACAAAGTTGAAAGGGCCTGCTATCAGGTTTGCAGGAAACTGCTCAATACCTGTGTTATATTCACCGACGGCATTGTTATAAAACCGGCGCGAGGCCGCGATTTTATTTTCAACGTCAGCCAATTGATCTTGCAGTTGCAAGAAGTTTTGATTGGCTTTCAAGTCCGGATAGGCTTCTGCCAGAGCAAAAAGTTTACCAAGGGCTTGAGAGAGCATACCTTCTGCTGCGGCCTGTCCTTGAACGGAACCCGCATTCACCGCCATTTGACGCGCTTTAATAACTTCCTCGAACGTCGACTTTTCGTGGGCAGCGTATCCTTTAACCGTATTTACAAGCTGCGGTACTAGGTCTTGGCGTTGTTTAAGCTGAACTTCTATGTCCGACCAAGCCTGATTGCACGTTTGGCGTAACGCGACGAGGCGGTTATAAATGCCAATAATAATAAAGGCCAGAACGACAACAATGCCGAGAATAACGAGTAAGACTTCCATGGGTTTCTCCCTTTAATAACCTC
>CAKZTE010000101.1 GCA_937923115.1 uncultured Caulobacterales bacterium
GGCGCAGAATATGTTGTCGACTTTCTGCCTAAACTTAAGCTTGAGCTTGTGATTGCCGACGACCAAGTCGAAGCGGCACTTGAGGCTATTCAGACAGCCGCCAAAACAGGCAAAATCGGCGACGGTAAAATCTTCGTTTCAGACGTGTCCCAAGCGATCCGTATTCGTACTGGCGAAACGGGCGACGCGGCGCTTTAATCCACATTAAATATCTTTTCGAATTGGCCGCCTTGCGGCCTTTCGCTTAACTTACACGCAGAATAACGACATAGCCGGGAAAGGTAATACGATGGCAAAATCAGATACAGATAAGCTACTTAAGAAAATGAAAGATGAGGACATTAAATTCCTCGACCTTCGTTTCACAGATCCAAAGGGTAAACTTCAGCACGTCACATTCCACTCTGAGATGGTCGATGAAGACCTGTTTGAAGACGGTACAATGTTTGACGGCTCGTCCATCACAGGTTGGAAAGATATTAATGAGTCAGACATGGTGCTTATGCCCGATGCGTCGACTGCGAAAATGGACCCATTCTTTCAGCAGGACACAATGGCAGTCTTCTGTGATATCCTAGAGCCTGACACGAACGAAGCTTACAACCGCGACCCGCGCACCACTGCGAAAAAAGCGCAGAAATATATGGAAGCGCAAAAAGTGGGCGACCAAGTATATTTTGGTCCCGAAGCAGAATTTTTTGTCTTTGACGATGTACGCTGGGACACAAGCCAGCAAAAAACAGGCTATGAGTTTAACTCAATTGAAGGTCCTTATAACACAGGCACGCGTTATGAAGGTGGCAATATGGGTCACCGCCCACACGCAAAAGGCGGCTACTTCCCTGTGCCCCCCATCGACCATGAGCAAGACATGCGCTCAGAAATGCTCTCTGTCATGGACGAGCTTGGCCTTCGCCCTGAAAAGCATCACCATGAAGTGGCGCCCTCGCAGCATGAGCTTGGCATGAAATTCGCGCCGCTCCTCGAGATGGGCGATAACATGCAGCTTTATAAATACATCGTGCACAACGTCGCGAACGCCTACGGCAAGACGGCAACATTTATGCCTAAGCCTGTCTGGAACGATAACGGCACAGGCATGCACGTTCACATGTCCATCTGGAAAGACGGCAAGCCGACTTTCGCGGGTAATGAATATGCAGGCCTTTCCGAGAGCTGCCTGTTCTACATTGGCGGCATCATTAAGCACGCTAAAGCGCTGAACGCTCTGACGAACCCGTCAACAAACAGCTATAAGCGTCTTGTCCCTGGGTTTGAAGCGCCTGTGATGCTCGCCTATTCTGCTCGTAACCGCTCAGCCTCTGTGCGTATTCCGTGGACAGCAAGCCCGAACGGCAAGCGCCTTGAAGTGCGTTTCCCTGATCCAATGGCAAACCCATATCTCGCTTACTCAGCGCTTCTAATGGCGGGCCTTGACGGGATTAAGAACAAAATCCACCCAGGCGACGCGATGGATAAAGATCTTTATGACCTTCCGCCAGCAGAAGCCGCCGCTATCCCGCAGGTTTGCGGAAGCCTTCGCGAAGCGCTCGAAAATCTTGACAGCGACCGCAGCTTCCTAACGGCAGGCGGCGTGTTCGATAACGATCAAATCGACGCCTATATTGAAATGAAGATGGAAGACGTTCACCGCCTTGCCATGCATCCTCACCCTGTCGAGTTTGACATGTATTACAAAATGTAATTACCGCTTAATGTGGGCACGCAAAAAGGCCGAGGCGAAAGCCTCGGCCTTTTTTTGTTGAGGAAAACTTTCGGCCATAAAAAAGAGCGCTAAAGCGCCCTAAATTTTATTGAGTTTACGAACCGCTTCGCGGTGAACGCGCCAAAATCGTTTGAACTTGATGCCCAGCATCAAATTTTGGCCGTAGGCCAATTGCTGATTTAAGCCCGTTCGACCATCATTTTCTTGACTTCGGCAATCGCCTTGGCGGGGTTGAGACCCTTTGGACACACGTTCGCGCAGTTCATAATGGTGTGACAGCGATAAAGCTTAAACGGATCTTCGAGCTCATTGAGGCGCTCTGTTTTCGCGTCATCACGGCTATCAACAAGCCAGCGGTAAGCCTGCAAAAGAGCTGCGGGACCGAGGTAACGGTCGCCGTTCCACCAATAGCTTGGGCAAGACGTTGAGCATGACGCGCAAAGAATACACTCATAATAACCATCAAGCTTTTCGCGGTCTTCGGGTGTTTGCAGGATTTCCTTCTCTGGCTCAGCTTCTGAGGTGTGAAGCCACGGCTCGATAGACGCATATTGCTTATAAAAATTTGACAGGTCTGGCACCAGATCGCGCACAACAGGGAGGTGCGGCAATGGCGAAATTGACAGCGCGCCGCCCTTTACATCATCAATCGCCTTGGTGCAGGCCAGCGTGTTACGCCCGCCAATATTCATGGCGCAAGAGCCGCAGACGCCTTCGCGGCAAGAGCGGCGGAAGGCGAGTGTGGGGTCAATGTCGTTCTTTATCTTGAATAGCGCGTCGAGCACCATTGGCCCCGTCTCATTTAGGTCAATTTCGTAAGTATCCCAATGCGGCTGCCCGCCCTGCTCTGGATCATAGCGGTAGATTTTAAACGTCTTCATCCGCGCAGGCTTATCCGTCTTTTTCGGAGCCGCAGGCCACACTGTGCCCTTATTGACCTTGGAGTTTTTGGGTAGCGTGAGCTGTACCATGAGAAATCCTTATAACTTTTGGCCGAAGCCAAAGAAGTTTATTCTGTGCGCTTATAGACATAATACGCACAAAAGCGAAGGAAGTTTTAGAGCTCTGTCACGGCAAATTGTCGCTTTATAGCTCAACCTGCCATGACTTATTTACGGCGGGCCGTATGTTACTGACCCTTTTCGGCGCTCTGAACATCTGTGCGCGGCTCGGTGAGACCATACCAATTGAGGTTTCGCGTCAGATAAAGCGTCATGGCAATCGCGGTAAAACTCGCCAGCGCGCCAATCATGAGCGCAAAATCCTGCATCCGCATAAGACTGTAAAGGAGGCCGTAGACAAGCGCGAAAACAAGACCTGCGCGCCACATAAACCGGCGCCCGCCAAATACGGCCCCAGCATAGCCCGCCGTTGCCATAATAGTCGCGCCAGCGGACATAAGGAATGCCGGCGTGAAGCCAATGCGCTCCGCAAAAGCTAGCAGCAGGAGATAGAAGATACTCTGCGCGAGGCCAATCAGTATATATTGGGCAGGATGAACGCGCACGCCGACAATGACTTCGAAAAGAAAATAGGCCAAAAACACAAGACCGATAAACAGCACGCTATATTTCAGTGCGCGGTTCACGGTTTGGTACGGATTATTCATCGAGACGAGCTGCACCGTCATCATTTTATCTGCCGCCGTCAAAGCGCCAAGTGTATGCGCACGCCCATGGGCGCGAATACCGCGGCGCAGATAGGGCACAGACCAACTCGCTGTAAAACCCGCGTTGGAAATTTCGCGGTCTTGAGGCGGGAAGCCGCCCTGAAAACCGGGGTCAGCCCAATCGGCCCCCATGCTGACATGTGTGGACTGCGCAAATGGCGTCACGCCAAGGCGCTGCGCGCCTGATAGCGCCATATTCACGGTCACCGCGAAAGGCTCCGCTTTGGCCACCACGTCACTTATGTCCACAGAGAGATAGGTTTGGGCGCGTTCCTGCCGCAACCATCCATTTTTGGTAAATCCCTTGCGCGGCGTTTGAATATAATCCCGCCCGCCCGCAGCCTCTAAGGCGGCAAGGCCTGCATCAAAGCGCTGTAAATCATCAATATCGGCGGGCTGAAACTTACGCGCAAATGCGCCCGGTAGCGTCAGCGTCACATCTTTATTGAGGCCCCGCACATCAGACAGCGCGACAACAATTTTTGCACGCGACCAATCTACCTGCGCAGACCCTGTCGGCAGGCTGCCATCAATCGCCGCAAATTTACCTGTTAGCCGTCCCTCCCCCTCATAGGTTGGGACTTTGAACAGGCTGCGCTTGCGGATTTTTGTGACCATGTCAGTAAACGCGGCCTGACCTTCGTCAGCAAAAACCGCGTAATAGCCCAGCTCGGCAATACTGCCGTCCGTATGTTTGGCCGCATAGGGCGCAACGAGAATAGGGCCGGAAATATATTGCTCGCCGCCGTAACGCGCCGAGACTTCGCGGGTCACTTCATCAGCGCGGCTAGAGCGTTCAAAGGCGATATAGGAGATAAACATGGCGGGTATCGCCATCAGCAGCACGAGCGCGCAGACAATAATAAGCTTTAAACCTAGTGAACGGTTAGGCACGAGTGACGACAGGGACATAAGAGAACTCCAAATTTATTTTCGGATGTCATGCCGCCCAATAACGGCCAGCTTTGGACAGGACTATGGGCAAATTTAGCTCATTTCATGTCACTCGATCACGTCACTGGCACCGCCTTACCCTATGCGTAATAGCCAAAGACTTTGCGCAAAATTTCGCTTGTGCGCTTGGCAGGGTTTCCGCGAATGAGGCGCTCTTCCTCGCCGATATAATGGAACACGCCCGAAAGGCCAAAAGCAACGCCGTGGGAAATCAAATCTGATTTTGCGCTCGCGCCCAGCCCGCGTACGCCAAGCCCGCTTAGCTGCCCGTCAAGTTGATCCACAAGACGCAGCGCGCCCGTATCGCCCAGTGCGTTTTCTAATATGGGCGAGAATAATTGCGCCAGCCTATCGCTTGTTTTGCCTTGTAGATACTCAGTCGCCGCATTGTCTGCTCCGCGCACTATCCCGATGGCGTCTGCAATAGAGAGACTGCTAACGGCGCTCACGAAAATATCTTTGGCGACAGGCGCGGCTTTTTCTGCGCCGCGGTTCAGCTGCATTTCCAGTTCATCTAAAAGGCCTGACGCGCCGAACTGCCCAAGGGTGGACTGCACATCTGCAAGCTTTTTGGGAAGCGGAATACGAATGATACTGTCGCGAAAGAACCCGTCCTGGCGCCCCACAGTAGAAATGGCTTGGCCAATCCCGTTATTGAGCGCCGCTTTAATGCCTTGGCTGGCCTCAAATTGGCTGAGCCCGCCGCTGCCGCTCAAAATGCCGTCGATAATCGCTGGGTCAAGCGTTTCGCAGGCTGGTAGGGCGCCCGCTGATCCCAATAAAATAAGAGCTTTACGGCGCGAAATTGTAACATTTGGGTGTCTCATAAGGGGCTCCTTTGGAGTCACCTTAGCGCGTTTAGCAGCGACATTCACCATAAATTAGGGAAGATAACACATAGTCAAGCTTGGGATAAGCTAACTGTCTTGGGCGAGACGCGGCGATGGTAGGGGTACCGTTATGACACTCGTTGAAAGACTCGAAAAGTTTTTGAACTTTGACCGTATTGAAAGTCACAGCGTGCGCGTAAGGGCGCGGGCGGTTTATGTCATCGGGTTTCTATTCGTTGCCACACAGCTCGTGAATCAAATTGGTCTTTACATAACTTATAATGGTTTTGCCCCAGATCATATGCTGTCCCTTACGGTCTCTATTCTGGTCTTCACCTGTATTTTCAATCTGCGTTATAAGCTGAACTTCCCTTTTTATGCGGGCTTGTTTTCATTTCTGATTATTACCGCAACGCTAGTTTCGGCTGTGCCAGATAAAACAGGCATTAATTCCGCGCTGATACCGTTTTTGATCTTAGGTTGTATGACGAACGGTTTTATATGCGGCGTCAGGGCTGTAGCTGTATTTTGCGGGCTCGGCTTTGTAACGATCTGGTATCTGTATATCGTTTCCCAAGGCTATCCTTCGGGCGGCGTTCTTGATCCAGAGGTTTTTGCAATCCGCAATTTTCAGCGGGCGTTTCAAAGCAGCCTGGCATTGGTTATGGTCGGTTTTGTTTGCGGATTATTTAGTAAGAACATGCACGGCGCTTTTGCGACGCTCGAGACAGGCCTGCATACGGCGCGCGAAAATGACCGCGCTAAAACTCAGTTTCTTGCCAATATGAGCCATGAGCTTCGCACCCCGATGAACGGTATTTTGGGTATTTCTGAGGTGCTTATGGAAACCGATCTGGACGCGGAACAAACAGAACTCACAGCGCTTATCAATCAATCAGGCGAAACGCTTGTGGGGCTAATATCGGATGTGCTTTTGTTTTCGCAAATCGAATCGGGCACAATTCATCTTTCATCTGATCCTATTGAGATTAAGACCCTCGTGAAGCGGGCCGTTGCGCCGCACCGCGTGCTGGCCGCGCAAAAGGACATCCCTATATACCTCTCGTTCCCACCCGCGCTGCCGAGCCATGTTTACGGCGACCCAAAACGGCTGCAGCATATTATTTCGTCAATTGTTGGAAATGCCGTGAAGTTTACGAGTGATGGCCGCATTGATATCTCTGTGCGGAGCGCAGAAGGGCCAGCGGGGCTGAAGCGCCTTATCTTTTCCGTCAAAGACACGGGGATTGGCATTGCCGAGGACAAGTTGCCGATTATTTTTGAGAGGTTCCGGCAGGCTGACGAAACGCGCAAACGTGTGCATGGCGGCACAGGTCTTGGCCTGACTGTAGCGCAAGGGCTGGCGCGCCTTATGCACGGCAATATTTCAGCCATGAGCCGTCAGGGCGCGGGGAGTATTTTCTGCCTGACCGTTGATTTGCCCGCTACAATGAACACGATACACCCGCATGGCCAGTCTGATGGCCAGCGCGGCATGACGCAAATGTCGGCACAGCCCCGGCAGCAAGCGCGCGCGCCGCTGCCCGCACTGCAGCCATCGCCAGCAACACGCGGCTCATTACTCACGCCCCAACATCCCGCCTCTGCCTAGACTTAGCACTAGCCGAGCAGTCCAAAGAGAGCCCGCGCGCTGTCCGCGTCTTTCATGATTTGATTTTTGAGCGCGTCAAAGCTTTCAAACTTTTGCTCCGCCCTGATGAAGGCGCGAAAATGCACCTCAAGACGCTTCCCGTAAAGATCGCCCGCATAGTCAAAAATATTGACCTCCAGCCGCGCCTCTTCCCCGCCAACCGTCGGGCGGTTGCCTGTATTGGCCACGCCGTATCTATGCTCTCCGCCCGGCAGGGTAACCTCAACAGCATAGACGCCAAATTTAGGGCGCACGAGATCGGCAAACTCAATGTTGGCGGTTGGAAAATTAATTGTGCGTCCGCGCTGCGCGCCTTTTTGCACAATCCCGTCCACGCACCATGGGCGCGAAAGCATATGGGCCGCATGAAACACATCACCATCCTTAAGGGCTTTACGAATTTCTGTGCTGCCATATTTACCGTATAGCTTATGCAGGCCAATCGGCTCTAGTGCGGTTACGCCAATCCCGCGCTCGCCGCAAAGCTGTGTCAGGCTTTCGACATCGCCGCAGCGGTTTTTGCCAAAGCCGTAATCTTGGCCAACAACGACGTGCTTTATGCCAAGGCCTTGGTGCAACACGGTCTCGACGAATTGCGTATCATCCATATCCCGAAGCGCGTCTGTAAAAGGTATTTCGTAAAGCCGCTCCACGCCAAGGGACGGCATGATAGCTGCGCGAACCGGCGCGCTCATGAGACGAAAGGGCTCGGCATCAGGCTTAAAAAACCGAAAAGGGTGCGGGCGAAAAAGGCCAACTCCAAGCGGCGCATCCAAATCATTCGCGATAGTTTTTGCCTGTTTAATAACCGCCTGATGGCCGCGGTGCAGCCCATCAAAATTTCCAAGCGCGATGACCGCGCCCTTATCCGTATCATTTAGCCCCGTATAACGGTCATAGCTTTGCACGGCGGCTTAGTCGTCTTTGGGACGTTTTTGCAAAATCACGCCCGCATCGCCGCGGCAGATTTGCTTGCCGTTCACCTCGCAGTGGCATTTCATTTTCACGCGGCCTGTGCGC
>CAKZTE010000102.1 GCA_937923115.1 uncultured Caulobacterales bacterium
CTGCATGATACTTTCGGGATTGAAAGCGGCTTTATGACAACTGTTCATGCCTATACGGGTGATCAGCCAACCCTTGACCGCGTTCACCGCAAAGACCCAAATCGCGGCCGCGCGGCGGCTATGTCTATGATCCCAACGTCTACAGGTGCGGCAAAAGCAATCGGTCTTGTGCTTCCCGCGCTAGAAGGTAAGCTCGATGGTAAAGCGATCCGCGTCCCAACGCCCAATGTTTCCGTTGTGGATTTGACCGTAAACCTCACCAAAGGGTCAAGCAAAGATGGTATCAATGCCGCCATGCACGCGGCGGCGGCTGGCCCGCTTAAAAATGTCCTTCAGGTTATTGACGACTCAGTTGTGTCCGTTGATTTGAACCACGATCCGCATTCCTCGTCTTTGGTGACGCGCGACACAGTTATGGTCACGGATAATTTTGCACGTGTTTTGTCGTGGTATGACAATGAATGGGGTTTCTCAAATCGAATGCTCGACACAGCGGCGGTGATGGGTAAGTTCATCTAAATTAAATTCAGCCCTCAGGAGGCTCTCATCGCCAGAAAAGAAACGCCGTCAGAGTTATTGTCACGGTTGCAAAATCAGTTGCGCTCACATCAAAGCCGACTGGAGAGTGACCCGCAATCAAATGCTGTGAAGCTTCTCGCTTATGATATTTCGCGCGATGTCGAAGATCGGCGGGTGGCCTTTCGTGATATTGAAGCGCTGATTAAAATGCTCTCGGATGAAGGCGCAATCGCGCGTGCGCGTAGGCTGAGGGAACGGGCAGGCGTTGACCGCCTTGGCGCGCTGGATAAACGCATTACGGCAATCGCCAAAGACTATGCCGCCCAAGGTTTTCGCAAGTTTAAGGCATGGGCCGAGCAGCCCGCCCAAGGTATTGTGCTGACGGCGCATCCAACATTTTCTCTCTCTCGCGATATTCGCGACACGCTTGGCGAAATTGCGAGCCTTGATGACGGGGCATTTGATAAACAGTGCAAGCATCTGAAAACATTACCTTATCTTCCGACACGCGCGCCAACGCTACAAGAGGAGCATGTCGACGCGCAGGCTGCCATTGCCCGTATTCAAGACGCAGTAACGGACCTGAATAGCCGCATTTTGGATGTCGCCCGGAAGGCTTTCCCCGAAGATTGGACAAAGATTACGCCGCAGCTTGTCAGCGTCTACAGCTGGGTGGGTTATGATATTGATGGCCGCACAGACATCAGCTGGGGCGACGCTATCCGCTTGCGCTTGTCTGAAAAATCAGAGCAGCTCGCACGCTATTTGGCCCGCGCGCTGGAGCTTCAATCGGGCGGTAAGCTTGATGCGGCCGGCGAGAAAGCGCTGGACCAACTCGTTGATAAATTATCAGACGCTAAGGAAAGCGCGGAGCGCGATCTCGGGATGTTTGCGAAGGATTTATCCGATACTGAAAACCTTGTTGCGGCAGCCAATAATCTTACCCGCGCCTCGACCCGCCGTTTGCTCAATGTCTCCAAAGTCACACCGCTGATTAATAAGGCCATTAAGGGCGCGAAAACGGTCAATTTGGCACGCGACCTCATTGCGCTACGCTCGCTTATGGCAAGCTTTGGGCTCGGCACGTCTCGAATTCATTTCCGCCTGAATGAACGCCATGTGATTTCGGCGGTGCGTCAGGTGTTTGGTATCAAGGATAACGGCGCGGATAACCGCACGCTTTTGGAACGGGCCTCTAAGGTGACAAAGAATGTTAAACCCGTTCAGGTAAATTTTGCCTCGCTTGAGCTTGAAAAATCCACGGCCCATCAGCAAATGATGCTGACCGCGCAAATCCATAAATATATAGATGACGAGACGCCTATCCGCCTTTTGATTGCCGAGACAGAGGACAGCCTCGTACCGCTAGGCATGCTTTATATCGCCAAGACTTATGGTCTTGAAAACCATTTGGACATCTCGCCATTGTTCGAAACGGCAGACGCGCTCAATAATGGCGGGCGGATTATTTCCAAAATGCTCTCTAACCCTGTTTATCGTGATTATGTTCAATCGCGCGGCGTCTTTGCCATTCAGACAGGGTTTTCAGATGCGGGCCGGTTTATGGGCCAAATCCCTGCAACACTTGCGATTGAGCGTTTGCAAAGCCATTTTGCCCAAGAAATGGAAAAGCATGGTGTGAAGAACGTTACGGCGATTGTCTTTAATACACACGGCGAGGGCGCAGGGCGCGGCGGCCATCCTGGCACTATCCGCGAGCGGGCCGATTACGCCATGAGCCCATGGGCGGTGCATCAATTTGAAAAGCGCGGCATCCATCTTTGCCACGAAACAAGCTTCCAAGGCGGCGACGGTTACATGTGGTTCCAAACCCCACGGCTCGCCAAAGCCAGCGTATTTAGCCTTATCGAAGTTCGCCATGATGACCGCAGCGGCGCAGAGGAAGATGTTTTTTACACTGACCGTGATTTTTCTTGGGACATGTTCCGCACGATCGGATCAGAGCAAGACAGCCTGTATAATGACCCGAACTATGTCGGGTTGCTGGGCGGGTTTGGTCAAAACATGCTTATCCCTACGGGGTCGCGCGCGGCCAAACGGGCCAAGTCCGGTACGGGTAGCGACATGTTTAACCCGCGCCAGCTTCGCGCCATTCCGCACAATGCGATTTTACAGCAGTTCGGAACGCCCGCCAACATTTTCTACGGCGTCGGACGGGCCAGCTCGATTGATGTTGATAAATTCCTCAGCCACCTCAAAAACTCAGCGCGTATGCGCTCTTGCTTTGGGCTTGTGATCGCGACCTTGCAGCGCACAGATATATCCATTCTGACCGCTTATGGCCGCCTGTTCGATCCGGGTTTCTGGGTCAGCCGCGGTCTGTCTGGGAATGAACCCATGCTGGCGGAGCGCTCGCTCATTGTTGCGGACACGCTCAAGACCTTGGGCTGGCGCAATCAATTGGTTGATTTGGCGACGCGCTTGCGCATGGATATGTTTGAAACGAAGCGGGCCTTTGCACGCGCTGAGCCGCCGATAATGCTTGAAGGCAAAGATGAGAGCTTGCAGATTCTGCATGCCCTTCGCCTCGCGGTCGTTATGAAGATGCTTATTGTCGCGACAGAACTGCCCGCTAATGGGGCTGAGCAAAGTAGTCAGCTTAACGTATTGCAAAGACTACAAACTTTTCAGATTGACGGTATTATTTCTGAGCTTGAAAACCGCTATCCTGCACGCAGTGAGGGGCTGGATTGGACGAAAAAGCTGTCCGAAAAGGCAGCCATTCCAGCGGGCGGCAGTGGAGGTTTCCCTCATATCAGCGAAACAATCGTCAAGCCGCTTGGGCGTGCTGCGCAGCTTGCCCGCCAAGCCACAATCGCCATCACGCACCGCTTTGACGCTTATGGCTAAGAATATGGCTCACAGCTTTCGCTGAGGCGCGACTCGCAATGCGGAGCTCTTCCGCCTAAGTTAAAGCCATGCGCTTTGGTGAACACTTCATGGAGGAAATTAAAACCCGCGTCCGCGTGTCGGATGTCGTGGGGCGCTCTGTGAAATTAAAACGGCAGGGCCGCGAGTTTGCGGGGCTATCCCCGTTCACGAATGAAAAAACGCCCAGCTTTTTCGTTAATGACGAGAAGGGGTTTTATCACTGCTTCTCTAGCGGCAAGCACGGCGACGCCATTAGTTTTTTGATGGAGATAGAAAACCTATCTTTCCCCGAAGCGGTGGAGCGTCTTGCGGGTCTAGCGGGCGTGGATATGCCAAAAGAAGACCCGCAAGCCGAGGCGCGGGCCAAGCAAAATAAAATTGCGGTCAATTGGATGGAGGAGGCGCAGGCCTTCTTTGCTAAATCGCTCATGCGCGAGGCCGGGCGTGAGGCGCGCGAATACCTAAAAGGACGCGGGCTAACGCAAACGGCGGCGGAGCGTTTTGGGATTGGCTTTGCGCCCGACAGCTTTGACGCGCTGCGCGGCGAACTTTTGCAAAAAGGCGCAGATGTAAAGCTGTTGGTCGAAACGGGTCTTCTCATAGAGCCCGAAGACCGCACGCGCCAGCCATGGGACCGGTTCAGGAACCGCATCATGTTTCCTATTCGCGATCCGCGCGGGCGTTTGGTGGCGTTTGGCGGGCGGGCCATGGACAAGGACGCCAAAGCCAAATACCTGAATTCGCCTGAAACGAGCCTGTTCCACAAAGGGTCTGTGCTGTACCGTTATCCCGAGGCGCGCAAAGCGCTTGCAGCCCCAAACAATCCCGCACGCGGCCTGATCGTAGCGGAAGGCTATATGGACGTAATTGCGCTTGCGCGCGCAGGCTTTGAACAAGCCGTCGCGCCGCTCGGGACGGCCCTTACCGAGGATCAGCTTGATTTATTGTGGCGGGCAGGGCCGGAGCCTATCCTTTGCTTTGACGGCGACAAAGCGGGCTTGCGCGCGGCGTTTCGTTCGATTGAGCGCGCGCTGCCAAAGCTAAAACCTGGGCAGACTGTGCGCTTTGCGCTGCTGCCAGAGGGGCAAGACCCTGATGACTTGATACAAGCCAAAGGTCCAAGCGCCATGCGCGAAGTGCTAGAAGCCGCCATTCCGCTCGTCGATATGCTTTGGGAGCGTGAACGAGAGGCGGGACCGCTCAATACGCCGGAAGATAAGGCGGGCCTGAAGGACCGTATCTATGCCGCGCTGCGCGAAATCACCCATGACGGCGTACGCGAGCAGTATAAAACAGAACTTCTCGCGCGGTTTGACAATGAATTTGGCTGGAAAGCCAATCAAAACAAGCGGGGCGGCTACGGGGCGCGCAAGGCCAGTACTAAGGCGAGTCCGCAAATGAAGCAAAATATGCGCGATGACGCCATGTCAGAGGCCCGTGAACGCCGATTGATGGGCGCCGTTTTGGAGTGGCCGTTGCTGCTAGAGGCGGTGGACGAGACGTTTTTTACGCTGCGATTCAGCTCTGATGCCTGCCGTCAACTGCAACGCGCCATACAATCCTATTATCAATCAACAAAAGCTGTTGATAAACGCTCCCTTCATGCCCATATAGAGCAGCAAGGATTAGACACTTTCTTAAAAAAGTTCTCCGCTGACCGTTTCCTGTGTGTTGCGGCGATGGGGGGCTCTGACGCGACACTGGACCAAAGAGAGGCCATCTTCAAGAAAGAGGCCGCAGCCCTTATGGGACAAGGACAGGATGAGCGCGTCGAGACAGAAACACGGTCCCGTCTTGTAGACTCGATCTATGAGAATAATACGGAAGCGCTTCGGCGTTTGATGCGGGCCTCCCGCAGAGAGCGTTAGGTTTCCACTAGTTTTTTTGGCCTGGCAGTCGCGCTTTTAGCGTCCGATTGCGCAGGCTTAACGTATTTATAGAACGGACAGGCTTGCCTGCTGTTTTTACCGAGGTGACATCAATGGCAAAAGCTGCCCAAAAAGCGACTGCGAAAGCAACGGCGAAAAAATCTCCGGCTAAATCTAAAAAAGACGAAGACGTCAAAGCGGCTGATAAAAAGCCCGCCGCTAAGAAAACGGCCGTAAAGAAGGCATCCGTGAAGAAAACAGCGGCCAATAAAGCGCCTGTTAAAAAGGCTGTCAAGAAATCTGAGCCAGAAGACAATGTAATTGTCGAGGCCCCTGTTCCGGTGACCAATGAAGCGGGCTTGCTGAATTTCGAATCCATTGAAGTTAAGCGCATGATAGCTGTCGCGAAGAAAAGCGGGCTGCTGACAACCAAAGAGCTTAATAAATACCTCAATATGGAAGCGATTACGCCAGAGGCGATTGAAATTACCCTCGCGCAGCTTTCTGAAATGGGCATTTCTGTCATTGAAGAAAAAGACGAGCCGACGATTGGTTCAAAGACGCTAGCGCGCTCTGAGACAACGGCGGTTAAGGGCGGTAACTCCAAAGAGGAACTAGACCGCACAGATGACCCCGTTCGCATGTACCTGCGCGAAATGGGCACAGTTGAGTTGCTTTCGCGCGAAGGCGAAATTGCGATTGCAAAGCGCATCGAAGCGGGCCGCGATACAATGATTAAAGGGCTTTGCGAAAGCGCTCTGACGTTTGAAGCTATTATGATTTGGCGCGAAGAGCTCGAAGAGGGCCGAATTCTTCTACGTGATATTATCGATCTGGATTCGACCTATAATCTGTCTATCGGCAATGTTCAGGAAGACCGTTCTGGAGCTGCTGTTCGCCGCGAGAAAATTGAAAAAGGCGAGATTGAAGCCACAGAAGAAGACGCCAATATTGAGGAAGTCATCCCTGAAAAGGTCGTAACTTATAAAGAGGGCGAGAAGCCTGTTGATGATGAGGAAGAAGAAGAGGAAGATAAAACTAACCTCTCCATGGCTTCTATGGAAGCCGCGCTGCGCGATAGCGTGATGGCAACCCTTGATGAGATTTCCGAGAACTTCTCGCGCTTCCAAGTCTTGCAGCAAATGCTTATTCGTGCTCGCCTTTCTGGTAAGAAGATGCGCCGCCCACAGGCCGAAGAATTTGATCAAATTCAATCCGACATTATTGAGAAGATTAAATCACTACAACTTAACAACGCGCGTATTGATGCGCTGATTGATCAGCTTTATGCGATTAACAAGCGCTTCATTAGCCTCGAAGGGCGCCTGATGCGCCTCGCCGATGGTAATGGCGTCCCCCGCCAAGAATTCCTAGAAGCTTATCTGGGCGCAGAACTGAACCCAAATTGGATGGAAGACCTCGCCGGGTCATCCGAAGCCTGGGACCGATTCCTGAAGCGCGAGAAAGTGTCAATTGAGAAGCTCCGCAATGAGATTGCGATTTTGGCGCAAGAGACGGGCGTTCCTGTAGATGAATTCCGCCGCATTGTGCAGACTGTTCAAAAAGGTGAGCGCGAAGCGCGCCAAGCGAAGAAAGAAATGGTTGAAGCCAATCTGCGGCTCGTGATTTCAATCGCGAAGAAATACACAAACCGCGGCTTGCAATTTCTTGACCTTATCCAAGAGGGCAATATTGGCCTCATGAAAGCGGTTGATAAGTTTGAATATCGCCGTGGTTATAAATTCTCGACCTATGCGACATGGTGGATCCGCCAAGCGATTACGCGCTCTATCGCGGATCAGGCGCGTACTATCCGTATTCCAGTGCATATGATTGAAACAATTAACAAAATTGTCCGCACAAGTCGCCAAATTTTGCACGAGATTGGCCGCGAGCCGACACCGGAAGAGCTCGCCTCTAAGCTCTCTATGCCGCTAGAGAAAGTCCGCAAGGTAATGAAAATCGCCAAAGAGCCTATCAGCCTTGAGACGCCGATTGGCGATGAGGAAGATAGCCAACTTGGAGATTTCATTGAGGACAATAACGCTATCCTCCCGATCGAGGCGGCTATTCAGTCCAATCTGCGCGAGACGACAACGCGCGTTCTCGCATCGCTTACGCCGCGCGAGGAACGTGTTCTTCGTATGCGTTTTGGTATCGGCATGAACACAGATCATACGCTCGAAGAGGTTGGCCAGCAGTTCAGCGTGACCCGCGAGCGTATTCGCCAAATTGAAGCCAAAGCGCTACGCAAGCTCAAGCACCCATCACGGAGCAGGAAGCTAAGAAGCTTCCTCGATCAGTAAGAGTAATCAAGCCGCCGAAGGGCGGCTTTTTCGATGAGAGTGAGCATTGGCAGGAAAGGGCCATGTTGTGCGTTTTGTCTTGAGTGTTGTTTAATACTGCCTGGTCAGGTCGCGCTGATTTGACATCCCCTTTCCTGGCGGCGCTAAAGTAAATAACAAAAGAGAAATTCCTACATATCCAGTCAGAAAATAGCCGTAATCTAAAGCAAGTAATAATAAAGGTGTACCCGCGAACAAGGTCGCGTTTCCTATGGATGGGAGAACCAATAGCGTAGAGAGCACGGCGCTTACCCCCACATACTGAAGGCGGCTGCATGCTCGCGTCCACATCAAAATTAACAATATCGCTGTGACTTGGGCGATACTTACGAGAAAAGTAAAAATGGTCTGAAGTGATCCTCGCGAAACGGCGAGGTTTAGGAGATCGGTTTCGCTTCGGCCAATGAGCTCTTGCCAAATATCATCAAAAATCGCCGCATACCAAATATATCCCCAGAGAGAAAATGCGACCGATACAATCAATATAGCTGTAATAATGCGGCTCATGGCTCTCCTCAAAATATAGATGCCCGCAACGCTGCAATTGATACGCCAGTTTTCATGACGTAACCTTATTGTGAACAGTAACTCATGCCGAGTGCCGAGAGAGGAAGCCCGTCACACATGGCGCCATTTCGCCTCCGAACCGAAAACTTTGCGGCATATGCACGCTAGCCACGATTTAACACATCTAATGCAAGCGTAGGGGCTTGAACTTATGGCTGACTATATCAATATGCCCTTAATGATTTGCGGGCATTGT
>CAKZTE010000103.1 GCA_937923115.1 uncultured Caulobacterales bacterium
ACGGCAGGACGTGTTCGATTACATAGAAATATTTTACAATCCAAAACGCAGGCATGCTAACAATGGGATGCTGTCACCTGCTGAATTTGAGATGGCAGAAAAATGAAGTAGCAAGGTGTCTATAAAGCTAGGGGCACATCAATTACTGCCAATGCTGTTCTGTTCACCGGGGGTTCACTGCGCTAATCTAATTCATTTCAGGAAGGGGATCGGAATGGAAATTCTTTTACTTTTGATAGTTGTGGTAATCGTTTTCGCGGTGCTAAAAACACGAGTTTTTTCTAGTGAAGAAGAGAAGTGTTTTCGCAGAATTTGGGCAATGAAGAAATCGGGTTTATTCGATGAGGAACATGCTACATATGACAGATTGTTCAAGAAATTCGATATTGACTTCAATTCCTCAGTTTCAAATCAGAATTTGAACACCCTGATAAACGCAGCACATTTATTTGACGGAACAAAAAACCAGAGAAATTTGGGCGTTTGGGTGGGACGTGTAGTTGAAGAAAAAATTAAAATGAAAATGTATGAGCATGGCAAAGCTGCACAGTATGACGACCTCATCGCAAAAAACATGGCAAAAGGTGCAGAGCTTATAGACAACAATTTGACAGAATTTAATCAAGAGTCATGTGTTGAGCATTTAAGAGAAATATCGAAAGATAACACTGAGCTGGATTTTGAAGAAGACATTGAGTCCAAATGTATTGTTTTAGGTTTTCAGCTGGCGATGATTGACGGCAAGCTAGATGACAAGGAAGCGGATGCGATTAGAGGTTCCATGGACCGAATGCTTAATAAGCGAGTAAACTACACGGCTTTTGTTGATGGTGATTACCTAGTGAAGGTGAGTAAACAGTCTTACATCCAAGTGGCGGGTGAAATTCGGCTGACCTTGTTGAAATTGGTGTCTGACTCTGACTTTCCCAAGAGCGGCAGTATTGCGGCAAACACTTTTGAGCAGAGCCTCGTTGCGTCTCTTGTTACAATTGCCGCAATTGATGGAGTAGCCCATGAAAACGAGAAAGAGTTTATCGCTAACGTAATCGATCTCTATGAGATGGGCTCGGAATACAAATCATATATATTGGATGCGATGAAAAATGCTGCAACTAGGTTTTCTTAGGTAGTCAGAGCCTCAAAATATGGGGCCATCTTTTTCCAAGCTGAATAGGTCTTTGCCGCTTCGGAAATTTTGGCAGGCGTAGACTTCTTTTCAGCTAGTGTCGTTTTGAGAGCTTCGATAGCGACCGAACGGTCAACGAGTTTGGGATTGCGAAACGCGTCGGCCAGAGTTTTTTCCAGCGTATAAATCGGCACGTGTACATTCGAAATGGAATGGCGGCTAACAGCCCCTGAATAGTAAGGTTCCCGAAACCGCACGGCGCGAATTTTTGGAAAGTCAGATTTAGGTTTCCATGCCTTGTTTTCAATCGCGAGCCAAACTTGAGACGGCAGCTGATCTGTCACGCCGTAAAAGGACAGCGCTGAGACAAGGCAAATCACACCGTCAGGATAACGCTTCGCGATTTCGGCAAGCTGAAAGCTTGCATCCATGTTTGCATCAGGTCTTGTGTATATACCGCGCGATAGGCGTATAAAAATACCCTCAGCAACCGCGCGCGAGATAGCCGTGCCTGAAATCCCAAATTCACGCAGGTCTTTAGCCCGCGCAATGTCACAATTTTTCATGAACGTCTCGATTTGTTCAAATTCTGTAAAGTTTTCCATTTTTTTACAATTCCTCGGTCAAATGTAGTTATTGACCTATGTTTTGTAACATAAAGGGTTGAAAAAACAAATCGATAATTGATGAGTGTTTGTTCTTGTTTTGGGTGTGAGTAAGAGCGTGCATATTTAATAAATTAATGAAAATGTGGACTAAAGTGCTGATGTTGAAATACCGAAGAAAATCGGCACTAGACTTAGATTGCGACTCCCACATAGTGGTTACATGAAGCAACGTTCAGCGATATCCAATAGACATATCAATCCTCCTCGAGATGAGTATGAGTTCGAGGTCGCTCTAATTGATGTCGCAAATCACATTTTTGATTCAACTAATTTTTCCCGTATTGGTAAACGAGGCACTTCTCAGTATGGGGGCGACCTTCGTGGTTATCGAGACGACGACTCTGACCAAAAAATAATTATTCAAGCCAAATGCCGCGAGCTTGGTAAAAAAGAAAAGGTGAAAGACCTTAAGGATGACGCAGAGGCGGCTGCAAGTCACCACAAACCTGTTCTGTTTGTTTATGCCACCACTGCTCACGCTCAGACTGCACTGGAGGACGAGGTTGAACGTCTCAACGCAAAGTTCAAGCGCGATCAGATAAACTGCCAAGTTAGACTGTGGGATTGGAATAAACTTCAAGATTTAGCCGACTTACATGAAGCAGTTTTCAAAGCCCTTTCCCCTGAGGATGCGGCATCTCTTGAATTAGCGCGCTCGTTGGAGGCCTCTAAAGACGGGATACATCCAGCGGAAGCTATAGCTCGTTCACACTTGAACATCCGATTAGAGAAACCGACATTAGGTTTACATTAAAATAATGTCGCCCAATTTGATTTTGTTTGACAACCTGCATCAATCCGAATGATCTGATCGACCCACTGAAAGGTTGGTTCATCATGGGTAATAATGATTACAATCATCTCCTGCGAAAGCGTTTTGAGAGTATCGAGGATTTGTTTCACATCTTGCTGACTGAGAGCGGATGTCGGCTCATCAAGAATGAGGATTTGGGGGTTACCGAGCAGGCCTCGCGCGAGGCTTAGTCTTTGCCTTTGTCCATGGGAGAGCCGCGTCCCGCTATCACCAAGTTGGGTACCCAGCCCTTGCGGGAGGGCGCTAACGAACTCATGGGCGTTGGCATGTTTTAACGCACTCCAAATGTCATCATCTGTCTTGCCGCTATGACCTAATAACAAGTTTTTCCGCACGCTACTATCAAACAGAAAGTCTTCGTCCGTAACGTATTGAATGCTCTGTGCAAGTCCATGTCGTTCTGTATCGGTTAAAAGTGACCCGTCAATTTTTACCTCACCCACGGTTGGGGATAGAAGCCCCGCTATAATATCGGCAAGAGTGGTTTTGCCTGCGCCAGAGGGGCCGACGATTGCGGATGAGGATTTAACAGGGAGACTTATTGTAATGTCTTTCAACGCGGCGGAGCCTTCAGCTGCACCTGCATAGTTGAAACCGAGCTTTGACAAGCTAAATGCTTGTTTAATAATGGGCGAAGGCTGCGATATGTCTTCGGTTTCACAGGCCTTCTCTGCCCCAAGGCGCAAGTCTTTAGCCGCCAAGTATTCGGGGATAATCGCCGCCAAATTATTGACATAACTTTGCAATGCATTGGCACGTGGGGCGAGCCGCGCGAAGATAATAATCAGCACAATAATTTGCGTTTTCTGATCGAGGAAATATGTCAGGGCCAAATAAACAAAGCCCACAAGAAAAATGGCCGACAATATTTGATAGGCAAGCGAAGCTTTAGCGTGATTGCGTTCTAGCGCGCTGAAGACTTCGGATTGATCGCGTGACTTACTCTCAAAAAAACTCAAAACATCGTCTTCGGCAGACGCGGCTTTAATCGTTTTCAAGCCTTTGAAATATCGGATGCTATGTTCAAATAAGGCGATCATATCTTTTCGCGCTTGATCTCCTAATTGGAACGCGCGGCTATTAAAAATCTTCAGTGACCATATGATGATTAGGCTGAGCGTTAAAATGCCTAAGGTGATTTTCCATGACAGAATAGCGGCGATCACGACGGCAACGCCCATGGTCAACACCGTGGCGGCACCCCTATAGAGCGTGTCTACGCCGTTTACGATTATATTGGATTGAGTGGTCAAGGCGTGGGTGAGATGAGACCGCCGCTTATCAGAGAGAAATGCCCATGAAGCAGTCATTACTGCCTTATGAAGTGAGGCACGGTGATGGTGCAAAAACTTCCCTTTGAGCGAGGCGCTTGATGAGGCCGCGAAATATATCAGCATCGCCCTTAACGCTAAAACCCCTAAAAATAATAAGAGTAAGAGGCCGAGAGAGAGATGCGGGTTGAGCGCATTAAGAACGGGGTCAATAACTGGGTTGATGCTCTCAGGCGTTTCGTTGCCACTTGCGGAATTAAGACCCAAATAACCCAAAATGGGCAGAAGCAATATATATCCAACACCTTCAAACAGGCTCGCGGCCAAAAGTAGAATGAGCGTCACCGCTGAGAGGCGCGGCGCGCTACGGCGGATGTCGCGCGCATATTCCACTATAGTTGGTAGTGTCTTTAATGATGGACCTAGCATAATATCCTGATAGCTATATCTGCGGCGGGCGCTATATAAAACTGACATGGTAACAACACGGCACATAAAACGCTTTTTTGAATACAGCGGCTCTGATCGACTGGCGCTTGTGTCATTTGGCCTGCGCGTGCCTTTCTATCAATTGGCCTTGAAGTCTTTTGGATATCAACGATTTCAGAGTGTTTTTATTAAATCACGCTCAGGTGAGAAAACGGCCAATTCTATTGAACATGCTAAACATCAGGGACATTTGGTCAACATTGCCGTGGGCGGAATGGCTGGGAGTGACAATTGTTTACTGCGTTCGGTTATGCTGTCACGGCATCTCACAAAAGCTGGATACGCGCCTCAGATTGTGTTTGGCGTGGGAAAAGGTGGCTATGCCTTTCAAGCCCATAGCTGGGTTGAGGTGGAAGGAGTAGTTGTCAATGATAGAGGCGATGTCGCGCAAGCTCATGCAATCTTTGAAGCTCCAAATAAATGAGCGGCCTCTTTGGGTTTCATAATTTAGATGGACGTCCTGTAGAGCACACCGTTTTAGAGAGGGCTCAAACCGTCATGCAAAGGCGTGGCGAGCTGTTCCATAACGCCCACCGCACGGGTTCCGTGGGCCTTGGGTTTACGGCCAATCATCCAGCAGAGGGCAGCCTCTATACCCATGCCGAAACCTCAATCGTCGTAACCGCTGATGCCCGTCTTGATAATAAAGATACGCTGACGAAAATTTTTAACTTGGGATTAAATACGTCTTTCGCCGAGATAATCGCAAAGACCTATTTGAAATGGGGGCAGGATTGCCCGTCTCATCTAGAAGGTGATTTTGCCTTTGTGGTTTGGGACCCGCGCAGCCATCAGCTTTTCGCCGCGCGCGACCGTCTGGGATTAAAACAGCTTCTCTATCACTACACCGCTGGCAAAGTCTTTGGCTGCGCCACAGATGCCAAAACGCTTTTTGTGCATGAAGACATTAAGCGGCGTATGAGCGAGGCACGGCTGCTTGATTTTTGTGTAGGGGCATTGGAGGGCGTTGATAAAACATGCACAGCCTTTGATGGTGTTAATCGTCTCCCACCCGGGCATAGCCTGCTCCTAAAAGACGGCCAGCTTTCAATCACAACCTACTGGACATTGGAGCCGCAAGAACCGTCACGATTGAAAACAAAAGATGAATGCGTTGAAGCTTTTCAGACATTGTTTCAAACGGCGGTCGCGCGCCGTTTTGATAACACAAGCACAACTGGCGTCATGGTGAGCGGAGGGATGGATTCCAGCGCTGCTGCAGCGATGGTTGTGCAAAAATTTGGAATAAACGTTAGGAGTTTTTCGGCAATAAATTCCGCTGACCCCGAATGTATTGAAACCCGAATGATACGCCTAGTGACTGACCAACTCGGCGTGACCCCTGACTATGTCGATTTAGCAAAGCCAGATCAGTGGCTTGAGGATGCGCAAAGCGGTTTGAGAAAAATATCGGACCCCTTTGATAGCAATATGACATTGATGCGGTCAGTTATGGGCTCTGCAGCCCGCAAGAATATGACGGTTTTGATGGACGGTGCTTGGGGTGACATAGTTTTTGCGCCGGGCTCTCATGTGCGCCGAAATATGCGGGCTGGACAACTTTCCGCCGCATGGCAAGCCCTCAAAGCGGACCGCGATTACCATGGCGAGACAGGAAAACTTCCTCCCGTATATTTCAAAATGTTGGCGTCGAGCTATATGCCGTCAAGACTGAAGTCGATTCTTGCCTCTCTGAAACATCGGCAGCGTGCCGCGCAGTTGCAAACAACTCTCGGCCTCAAGCCTGATTTTGCGTCGTATCATAATCTTGCAGGGCGGCTTGCAAAACTGGCAAGCCATGTTGGACATGAAAGTTGGCTTGATGCAAACCGCGAGGCCGCGGAGATAGTCAGTCACCCCTATCATGTTGTCGCACGGGAACGGTATGATCGCGTGGCAGGTCACTTTGGTCTCATTATGCGCGATCCTTTTACGGACCTCGATCTGGTTAAATTCTGCCTAAGCCTTCCAACATCTCAAAAAACAGCGGCGGGCATACCAAAAATACTTCTCCGCAACGCTATGGTAGGGACGCTACCAGAGCCCGTCATATCGCGCCTATCAAAAGAACATCTAGGTTTTAAATTTTCCTGCTGTGCTTATGCCTCAAGCCAAAAACACATAAAACGACGTTCCTTCAACTTGCATTTGAAATATACAACTGATATTAGAGAATCGGGCACAACGACAGAAGAGGGATTGCACAATCATTACTATGTAATGAATTGGATCAATGCTGTAATGGATAAGACTAATGAATAAAGATTCTAGAAAAAAACTCAAAACGGTAAGGAAAACTTATGCAGCGCCAAAGTTAACGCGCTACGGCAAGGTCACTGAATTGACAGCAGGCGCGACAGGTACTGCTGCCGAAGCCAGCATGGGCGGCTCTAGACGCCCTTAAGACTATGTCGCAAGACTTCGTTTACGAGTTCGGCGGGCGAGTTTTAGACTCAAAATTGAAATTGGACGGGCTTCCCTTATGGGAAGGCCCGTTATCTATTAAGGCTACGCAGCCTCCTATCTCTGTGGGCATGGCGCAAGCATCAACGCCGCCAGCAGCCCTCACCTCCAAAGACAGCTTTATTTGGACGGACCCCAATGCGACCTTATCCGTACATAAAAGCGGAGAGTTACACGCGCTTGTTTTTCCTGACCTCGCCGTCTTTACCATTCAGCCTACGACCGCTCAAGTCCGCGTGTATTCCAGTACAGACGCGGCAACGCTCACCCATTTGCTTCTCGACCAAGTGCTCCCGCGCCTACTCGCGTGGTCAGGCGAGATAGTGATACATGCGGGGGCTATTGCGACTAAAGACTTCGCCATTGCCTTTCTCGGCGAGAGCGGTCACGGCAAATCCTCTATGACGGCTGGATTCATACAAAGCAGCGCACAGCTTCTGTCTGATGATGCGGTGACGCTTCGGCAAGCCCCTGACGGCATTTACGCAGCAGGACTATATCCCAGCCTGCGCCTCTGGCCGCGCGCGCTTGACGGCCTTACGGTTACGGCATTGAAAACGTCTGACATGGCGCATTATTCAACCAAGCGCAGGGTCCGCATTGACGAGGCTGCAGCTATAGACCCCCCCAAGCTCGACGCGATTTTTCAACTCAAGATGGGAGAGGCCGATAGCAAAATAAGTATCACCCGCCTATCCGAACGCGATGTGATGATGGCGCTTATTGAAGGCAGCTTTCGTCTCGACCCCACAGCGCAGCCTCAAGGACAGACATTTTTCACGCAGATGGACGCGATTAAAAGCCGTATAAAAGGCTATCGTCTATGCTACCCTCGCGGCTATGAACATCTACCTGCCGTGCACGCCGCCATAGCCGCGCATATGAAAGAGATCACCTAATATGAGCCAGACTAAGCGCTATAAACCTGCACCAGATGTGATGCTCTCAACTGTTGATGACGGGGCGGTGTTGTTGCATTTGAAACACGGAATTTACTTTGGGCTTAATCCCGTTGGGGCCGATATCTGGGATATGCTGAACAAAGGCCTTGGCGCTGAGGCCTGCGTAGCGCAGTTAACCGAAAGCTATGACATTGATACGGCGGCAGCGTCGGGGGACTACCAAGCCTTGATAGGTGAGCTTCTGGAACAAGGCCTGATAGAGAGCCTATGAGCGCCTTCACGCAGGACGATTTGGACAGGCTTTGCAAAGCTCTACAAAGTGAGCCTGACTCTTCCTCAGCAATTCCGCTGACTAATTCACTTTTTGATTTGGCGAAACAACATAGCGTAATTTGGCCGTTGATGTCTGCAGGAAGGCTTCAATCTGGAAATCCACTTGTCGGGGCGTTGACGGCTCAAACCCATACGCTTGCCCAAACTCTGCCGCTTGAATTAAGCGCCGTCCATGCGGCGTTGTCAGAGGTCTGCGCTCCCGTCTATCTCAAGGGCGCGGCCATCTTGATAGAACACAATTTTACTCCGCAATTTTGGCGTTATATGGCGGACTTTGATATGTTGGTTGAGCCTGAGCATTTAACCAATGCGGTCAGTGCTATTGGAGAACTTGGATATCACCCAAGAGAAGAGGACCTCTACTTACCCCGTTTGAATCCGCATTTTCCTATCCTGCTTCAAGCAGGGAAAACCTGCGGCATCGAAATACACACCCGTCTCTTACAAGATGATATCAAAAACCTGTTAAAACCTGACGGTATCCGCGCCCGTGCAGAGAACGTCGAGACGTCCGAGGGCACAGTGTTAATTGCAAGTATCTATGACCGCCTAATTCACCTCATAGCCCATGCGCAGATTGGATCGCAGCGCTATCACAGACGCAAGTTTTTAATCCGCGATGCGTTAGAGTTTACTTATCTATTGTCCCGCCCCGGCGCAGATTATCAGGCCGTAAGAGAGGCGTTTCAAACTGCGGGTTACCTAGCGCATTTTGACAGTTTCGTGGCAATGTCAAAGGCGCTCATTCCAAGCAAGGCTATGGCAGAAGAAAACCTGTCCCCAAATGTTTTGAAATGGGCCAAGCAAGCGCGCGAAAACATTCTAGACTGCAAACGCCAAAACCGCTGGGTAATAAAAGACTTGTTTCGTATGGGTGCATTGCTTGTATACAACCCATCAAAATGGGGAAGCTACGCCAAACTCATTGGGCGAGGACAGTTTTTCAGCCAACGTATAAACAAGCAACTGAAGTAATTTAGCGTACTAGACCATTAGAAAATTAATACTGAAGTTAAAGTCCTATTTGGGATTGAGCCCATTAGCCCATCATTTGCATTAAAGAATAGGGGCGGCGGTAAGTGCATCCAAGTCGAAAACCAGACCGTCGTCTACGACTTGTCCTAAGATTTCTACGAAGTCAGCCTGCAGCCGCTCTTCATCATCGTGACCAAAGGCGAGGAAATCAATATCCTGTGTGAAGCGTCCCTGGTCAATCGTCCAAAGCGTTACGAGCATGCCGCCCTTGAGAATATACCGCTCGCGATGTTTTGAGACAGACAGGCGGTAGAGAAGCCGCTCTAATCCATAAGATACAAAAACCCTCTGGAAATCCTGTTCTTGCTCTCGCGAGAGGTTGAGAAGACGCGCTCTAACTGAGGCGGCGATGTCTTTTGGCGGCTTAGCCATTGGCGGTCAGAGCCTCCAGATATGGGGCCATCTTTTTCCAAGCAGAGTAAGTCTTTGCCGCCTCGGCAATTTTAGCAGGCGTAGACTTCTTTTCAGACAGCGT
>CAKZTE010000104.1 GCA_937923115.1 uncultured Caulobacterales bacterium
ACGCCGCAAGGGTTGGCGTGTTTGATAATCGCGACCGCAGGCTTTGCGCCGTCCGCAGCGTTGCCAAATTCGGCGACAAGTTCGTAAGCCGCGTCCGTGTCATTGATATTGTTATAAGACAGCGCCTTGCCTTGCAGCTGCTCTGCTGTGGCCACGCCTTTACGGCTGGACCCGTCTGAATAAAACGCCGCTGTCTGGTGCGGGTTCTCGCCATATCTAAGAGCCTGCTTGAGCGCGCCGCCTTGGGCGCGAAAGGCAGGGGCAGGGTCGGCCAAAACATCCGCAAAGTAATTCGCAATCGCCGCATCATAAGCGGCCGAACGCGCATAGGTTTTCGCCGCGAGCTTGCGCCGCAGCGTACCCGATGTTTGCCCGCCGTTTGCATCCATATCCGCCAGCACTGCGTCCACGTCATCCGCGTCCGTACAAACCGCCACATGGGCATGGTTCTTGGCCGCCGCGCGTATCATCGCTGGGCCGCCAATGTCGATATTCTCAACGCACATCTCATACGACCCGCCCGCCGCAACTGCCGCTTCAAAAGGGTAGAGGTTCACGATAAGCAAATCGATAGACAATATGCCGTGCTCATGCATGGCGTCTTTATGGGAGGTCAAATCGCGATCACCCAAAAGCCCGCCGTGCACCATAGGATGCAATGTCTTCACGCGGCCGTCCATCATCTCTGGGAACTTAGTGAGCGCGCTCACGTCTTTGACGGGAATGCCTGCGCCCTCAATCGCGCGGCGCGTGCCGCCCGTGGACACAAGCTTGACGCCGCGCTCATGCAGCGCTGTTGCCTGCGCGATAAGGCGAGACTTATCAGAGACAGATAAAAGCGCGCGCTTTACAGGCGCAAGGCGCGCAGGGTCAAAGTCAGGCAGATCGGGATTTGGAGCGGGCATAATAGGGCCTTAAGCGAGAGTTTAATACAAGCGCCGCCTAGCATGAGTCTTAAAGGGGCGAAAGCACCGCCTGTGATTTGGTGGGGAGAAGTCGCCCGCAATCACAGCCTAGCGCCGCGTTTCCAGAAGCCTGAGACTCCAGCGCACGCGGTTGCTTTGCGTCTCGCCGTCACCGTCCGCAAAGGCACGTCCGCGTATGACAATCTGGCTCGACTTTTGCGGGGCCTTGCCTTTACCCAGATAATAGCTCGGCTCTATGGACAAGGGCCCGCCGTCTGTACGCATCCGCCAACCTGTGCGTCCGCCCTGAATGATCAAGGCAGACTTCTGATCTTGTGCCAATGTCGCGCGGCAATTGGGATGGAGATGAAACCTTATCGTAAAAGGGATTTGGTCGCGCCGCATGGGCGAATCCCCAACAGGCAAATAAAGCCCATCCTCGCCGCGTATATCATGGCCGTCTTGGGTCATGTAAAACCGGCGGCGGTGCATAAGCCCCGTCGTGCTTTTATAGCCCGCATGCGTACTTTCAAGCCAAACGCCCGTCAGCTGTTCTTTGCGCTGGGCTTTAACCTCGCCGCTACCGCGCTCGACGACTGCGCCCAAAATCCTCTCGCGGTAACCGCCCTCCAAAATCTTACCCGCCGATTGATCGCCAAGCGTCAAAGTGGAATGCGCCGCCGTGGAGCGTACAGCCGCGCGCCAGCTTTCCGGCTGCTCTCCTGACCAGCCACAATTCACAATCATGCGGCCCGCCTCTGTCGACATTTCAAAAGCGAGCGGCCCGAGATGCGCTTGCGCGTCATAAGGCGACGGTGTTGTCTCGCCCGTATCAATCAAAATAACTGTGCCACCATGATCGAGGCGCTGATAACCCGTATGCGGGCAATAGCCGAAGGGACGCGAGGTTAGCGCGGCAGCCTTTAAAACCTTAGCGATACGCTTTTTGTCGCCCTCGCCGCCGCCGTTGAAGTTCGCGAGCGTGCCATCCGTGTGGAGGAAGAACGGCAGCATTGGCTGCAAGCGGTCAATCGCGCGGCCCATGGCTTTGGTGCGGGCAACACCGCGCGCGTCCAAAATATCATCTAGCACCATGAGCGCCTCTAGCGCCTTGAGCGCCGTCTCTGGTGAGCGCGACACATGCCCGCCGTCTGGCAGAATTTGTAGCTCTATCTCGTCGTCAAGCCAGTCAAGCCCGCGGTCCAGATAGCTTTCGGATTTATCCGCAAGACGCGCCCCGCCCATCGCCAAAGTAATAGCCGCCAAAAGACGTGGAAATCCGGCTTCAGTTTTGGCGTAGTTTTTGCGCAAATATTTCATCTGCCGCAAAGCCGCGCTGCGCCGCGCACCCCCTGCTTCGCCGCCGCTATCAATCGAGAGTACGGGCGACCACGCTTTGAGCCAATGGTAAAGCCGCGGTGTTAGGATTGATAAATCCCACGCAAAATCGTTCCATCCCCCGTAAACCGCTATCCACCCATCCACGAGAAACCGCGCGCGTACTTCGGCGACAGGTTGGCGTATCACCGCTAAATCCTCAAACCAATGAAAGCTATGCAGCCAAGCCGCAAAACGCTCGGACGGGCACGGCACAGTCCACGGATCGCCCTGCAAGCCGACGTTAAGCTGATGCCCTGCCTGTTCAAAATGTCCAGAAATCAGGGCTTCACCAATGACTTTGTCGCCAAATTGCAGTTTAGGCTTTACGTCCGAGAACGCGGCGGGGCGCAGAACATTGAGAGACATTTTGCGCGTCGGCGTCGACACTGTGCTGGCAATAGACTGCTGCGCTCTTGCAGCCGCCGCGCCCAGCACGCGAGTAAACGGAACGCGGTTCATAAGCCGCTATGCAGCTTTTATCTGCGAAACAGGACCGCGAAGCGCGGCGATGTTCTCGGCCAAGCTTCCGGCGCCCTTGAACACGGCGCTGCCCGCCACAAGCGCCGTGGCGCCCGCGCGGATGCAGTCTTTAGCAGTTTGCGGATTCACCCCGCCATCTACTTCGAGGATAATGTCATGACTTTGCAGCTCACACATACGGCGCAGTTCACTAATTTTATCAAGCTGGCTTGGGATGAATGTCTGCCCGCCATAACCAGGATTGACGCTCATGACCAAAATCATATCAACGCAGTCCATGACGTGGTCGAGCACGCGGGGACTTGTCGCAGGGTTAAGCGCGACGCCCGCCTTGAGACCGCGCGCGCGGATCGCCTGTAGCGTGCGGTGCAAATGCGGCCCTGCATCTGGGTGGACGGTGATAATATCGCTGCCGGCATCAGCAAACGCGTTAATCAGAGGATCCGCGGGCGTAATCATCAGGTGAACGTCAAAGGGTTTTTTGGAATGGGGCCGAAGCGCTTTGACAACATCGGGGCCAATGGTGATGGTCGGCACATAGTGGCCATCCATAACATCGACATGAATCATATCCGCGCCTGCCGCGTCAACCGCGCGCACGTCAGCGCCAAGATTGGCAAAATCAGCCGATAGAATAGAAGGCGAAATGAGGACGTTTTGGGTCATGTCCTCTCCCTATCAGTGAAGCGGATTTGAGGCAAGTTTGTTGGCAAGCAGACGCATGTTCTTTTGCGCTTTACTTAAAAGCGGCGCAGCCCTCTTGTACCCAAAAAACAGACCACCTATTCGCGCTCAAAACGCGAGCTAGATAAAATAGCTAAAGGCCCAAGGATCTGTCTACAGGCCCAGAGATCTGTAGTGCAAGGCAATGTCGTCAATCGCACGGTAAAAAGCCGCTGTGCGGTAATCTTCTAGCTCGGGGCGTTCAGACAACAGATTGCGCACATTCGTAAAACCTTCTCGCATGGTATCATCCAATCCCGCGCGCACGAGGTCGAGCTCTTCTGCGCCGTCAATATATTCTTTGCGAAACTTCTTCGTGAACTTAAGCCCGCCCTGCTCGCTAAGCGCGTCCATCAAAAGCGTGGCTTTGGACTCCTCGCGGCGGCGCTGTAAACGGCCAAAGCGGATATGGTTGACGTTTTTCACCCACTCAAAATAGGACACAACCACACCGCCCGCATTGGCCAGCATATCAGGAATTATAATCACGCCCTTATCGCGCAGGATTTTATCCGCAATCGCCGTGACAGGGCCGTTAGCCGCCTCAATGATGAGTTTCGTTTTAATGTCATGAGCGTTCTGTTTATTGATAACACCCTCCATCGCGGCAGGAATAAGAATATCGCAGCTATCAGCAAGCGCATCTTTATCTTGGCTGACCTTTCCCCCCTTAAAATCTTCAAGCGGCTCCCCGCTCATCATATGCTGCTTTAGGTTTTCAATGTTAATCCCTTTGGCATTGCGAATGACACCGTCGCGTTCAATCACAGTAATGACTTTGCAGCCGTCTTCTTCGGATAGGAATTTAGCGGCGTGATAGCCCACATTTCCAAGACCCTGCACGACGACTTTTTTACCATCCAGTTCGCCACGAAGGCTTGCGCGCTTCTTATCTTCGCTATGGCGGAAAAACTCCTGTGCTATATATTGCACGCCGCGGCCCGTGGCTTCCGTTCGGCCATGGATGCCGCCCAGATGAACAGGCTTACCCGTCACACAAGCCGCCGCGTCAATATTCGTGCGGTTCAGGCGTCGAAATTCGTCTACCATCCATGCCATTTCGCGCTCGCCCGTACCCATGTCGGGCGCAGGCACATTTTGCGACGGATGAATGAGGTCGCGCTTAGCAAGCTCAAATGTAAAGCGGCGCGTGATGCGTTCAAGCTCTTCGGCATTCCATTTGGATGGATCAATACACAAACCACCTTTGGACCCACCAAACGGTAAATCCACAAGTGCCGTCTTGTACGTCATCAACGCCGCAAGGGCTTCAACTTCATCTTGATTGACCGACAGAGCATAGCGAATACCGCCTTTTACAGGTTCCTTATGCTCGGAGTGGATAGCGCGGTAGCCCGTAAATGTATGAACCTCGCCGCGCAGTTTTACGCCAAAGCGCACAGTGTAGGTCGCGTTACAAACGCGGATCTTTTCAAGCAGCTTTGGCGAGAGGTCCATAAAGCTCGCCGCGCGGTTAAACATGACGTCAACGGATTGGGAGAAATTCAGTTCTTTCATGGTGGCCTCAGCTTTTGTTTGGGTCCAAATATTACATGCACTATCTATGGTAAAAGCAAAGAAAGTGTTGCTAATTTGCGCGACGTACTTCCAATTATCTCGAAAATGAGGGCATAAATAGCGTTTTATTTTCAATATTACGCAAGACCATTTCGCGCTGTGCATGAGGGGCAGTTTTATCAACAGGCTTTTCAACCCTTAACCTGAATTTATTCCTATTTTGCTCTCGACTCTGAATTTTGTTCTTATTATGTTCTATTTATGCAACGCGCCATTTCACTTCAAACGCTCTATATTGATTTTGATGCCTTCTTCGCCACCGTAGAAAAGCAGGTAAATCCAGCCTTGCGCGGAAAACCTGTGGGCGTGATTGCAATGGAGTCGGAATATTCGGCCCTCATTGCACAGTGTTATATCGCCAAAGCTATGGGTTGCGCGCGGCAAATGCGCGTCAAGGAGGCCCGCAAGGCTTGCCCAGAGATTACGCTGGTTCCGGCCCGTCATGATGTCTATGTTGACATGCATCACCGTATAATCGCCTGCGTAGAGAGGACATTACCCGTCAAAAAAGTCTGGTCCATCGACGAGGTCGAATGTGATCTGAGCGGATTTAACGAAGAGGCAGCAATTGAGGTTGCGCGAAAAATACGTGCAGACCTCGCACGCGACATTGGTACGGAAATCAGCCCGTCTATTGGCCTTGGGGCGAACCAGTTGCAGGCCAAAATAGGCGCAGAAATGGAAAAGCCGCAAAGCTTTGTTGTGCTGCACCCGCGCGACTTTCCGGGCAAGCTGCTCAATGTGCCATTAGGCGATGTGCCGGGTATTGCAGCGGGCAATATCGTACGCCTACGCCGCGCAGGGATAAATAATATGGCAGATCTTTTGGCGATATCGGCTAAACATGCCCGCGCCATTTGGGGCAGCGTCGAGGGCGAGCGCCTTTGGGCGCAATTGCAGGGCTATAGCATTGAGCGGCCCGAAACGCAGCGCAGTATGTTTGGCCATAGCCGCAACCTTAGCGGCGAGTGGCAGCGCCCCGAAAAAGCGCTTGAGTGTTTGCGGCTGCTGACCACCAAAGCCGCGCGGCGCGTGCGGGCAGACGGGTTTTGGTCGCAAAAACTCACCGTCAGCCTGAAGGACGAATATAAGCGCAAATACCACATAGAGCGCCAGTTTCCGCCCACGCGCGATGATTTTAACTTTCAGCGCGAAATGACCTGCGCCTATCAAGAGCTCATGACGAAGAATAGTCACCGAAAAATTCGCTCAATCTATGTCATGTTGCATGGCCTGTGTGAGCAAGGGGATGTGATGGATGATTTATTCACCACCGATGAAAGCCATAATAAAAAGCAAAAACGCGAGACGCTTTGCGATGTCATGGACAAGGTCAATAGCCTTTACGGCGCGTCCTATCTGAATATCGGGCCGCAGCCCGTAATACCAGGCGGTTATGTTGGCGGCAAAATTGCCTTTGGCCGCGTACCGACAAAAGAAGACTTCGCCTCCCTGCCCCCGCAAGCCGCGCGCAAACAGGCTGCCGCTAGGATAGCTGCAAAGGACTAAATTAGCTGAAATCAACTGTAGTTTTTTAAAACCGATTATTCTATATAGCTCCTACTTCAAGTGCGGGTGTGGCGGAATTGGTAGACGCGCCGGATTCAAAATCGTCCTACTTTACATTTTCAACAAAAAATATATAATAAAAACATATACATAATAAGTATGTGCCGAAACCATATGTGTTACACACCTCTTACACACTTTCTCGTTTCGGCGTCCCAGCGCCGTTTTGGCGAGAAAGGTGGGCGATATGGTGGCAAAACACACAACAATGGGCGGGAATGTAAACCTCTATAAGCGCCCCGGTTCAGACTATTGGCAATGCGCGACTTACCTCGAAGGTCGCAACTGGCGAAGGTCTACAAAAGAGTCCGATATTCGCAAGGCCAAAGACTTCGCAGAAGGCTGGTATCTCGATCTCAGACTCGGAGCCCGACGAAAAGAGCTTCGAACTGAAAACACTTTCGCGCGTGCCGCAGCTCAATTTAAAAAAGAATATATCATCATTACCGATGGTGATCGTAACCAAGGTTACGTCGATTCTATTATGAGGCGGTTGGACAATTATTTGATTCCTTTCTTTGGCGAGAAAGGGCTATCAGAAATTACACCGGGATTAGTTCAAGAATACCGCATTCATCGACAAGGCTATTCCGTCCCTCGTCACAATAAAGTGGGGGAGCATGTTCACACCCCGCCATCCCGTAGCACAATGCACAAAGATATTTGTGCATTAAGACAAGTTCTAAAAACTGCCGCCCGGCACGGGTGGCTCACTCACCTT
>CAKZTE010000105.1 GCA_937923115.1 uncultured Caulobacterales bacterium
GGCGCGGGATGTGATCAATTTGAACATTTTAGAACGCAGCTTCCTTACGCCTTATTGAATGGCTGTGTGGCTTTTTGTGTGTTTTTATTGGCGGGTATTTATCCAAATCCTCTGATGATGATTGTCGCCATTGCTTTTCAAATAACAGTCTTGTTTCTGGTGGCGAAGTTGACGGGCCGTGAGTGATAAATGTCAATGACCTCATGTATTTTAGCAATTTCGTTAGGCGGAACAATTGCCCTCGCTATAAAAGATGGGAAAGCTGTGCCTACGGACGGGGCTGATCAACTCGTAAATAGAGTTGCTTCACATCAAGCTGATATCAAATGGTCAACTCATCAATTTCTGAATAAAGACAGCGTTGATATCACACTAGGCGATTTGGCGCGCTTATGCGTTTATATAAATTCAAAGAGCGATGAATATAGCGGTTTCATCATCTCCACAGGCACGGATACTTTAGAAGAAGTATCCTATTTCCTTCATGAAGCCTTTGGTCGCCGTTTAAACATAATCGTTACAGGGGCTATGCGTCCGCCTTATTCCAAAGACTTCGATGGAAATTTAAACTTTAATTTCGCGACGTCGACATGCCTGTCACATATAAACCAAAATCGCGGGGTTTTTGTTGCCATCTCGGGACATGTTGTATCGGCTATAAATGTGGCCAAGAAAAGCTCTGTTCGATTAGACTCATTCGCGCCGATTTATCGGGATGACGTTCATACACCCGCTGACCCTCAAGGCTGTCAAGGTGAGCAGGCCCTTGAAACTCTGCTATCCAATGCGTCTGCTCTTGATGATATCAATATTCCCATTATCGCTCTGTCAATTGGGTCAAAGTTAAACCCACAGATGCTTAAAGATGCTGACGGGTGCGTATTATCTTGTCCAGGCGCTTTCTCAATTCCTGATGCCATGATTCCCAAACTTCAAGACCTAGCTGCGCACATACCCACCGTATTTGCTAGCCGATGTATTCACAACGAACCCATACCCGATAACATCTACCCAGGATATCTTGATAGGCTAGAGACACTTGGCTTTTTAATTCGTGAATATACAACACTGTCCCCGCAACAATCTAGATTGAAACTGGTTTTTGATATTCTAAGAAAACGCGAAATACACGTACGCAAATAAATTGCCTACTTGGTATGCCTTAAGCCGAAAGCTTGAGTCCTCTCGCCTGCGTCAGACCCAAAACTCTACTCACAACAAAGGCAATCTCTGGCTTGTTGAGGGTGTAGAGGTGGAAACTGTTCACGCCCTGCGCGCGGAGTTGCCCTGTCATCTCTGCGACGTATGAAGCGGTGAGCATTTTGCGGGTTTCTGCGTCATCGTCTAGCCCGTCAAACATAGCGCTGTAACGGTTGGGTACGCTGACCTTACACATTTTCGCCATACGCTCGACGGCGCTAAAACTAGGCTGCATCATGATGCCGGGCGTAATCTGGATATCAACGCCAGCTTTTTCAATGCGATCAAGGAAGCGGAAATATACATCTTGTGAAAGGAAGAACTGCGTGATAGCGCGCGTTGCGCCCGCATCAACCTTGCGCTTTAGGTTATCCATCTCCGTGTCCCATGTTCCGCTTTCGGGATGGAGTTCGGGATAAGCCGACACGCTGATTTCAAAATCATGACGCGCTTTTAGCCCTGCCACTAAATCTGAACCATAAGCATAACCGCCCTGCGTTGGCGCGTAATCACCGTCCATGCCATCCGGCGGATCGCCGCGCAGAGCCACAATATGGCGCACGCCAGCATCCCAATATTCATCCGCTATTTCGTCAATTTCTTCGCGGGTAGAGCCGACGCAAGTGAGATGCGCCGCCGCCTTCATACCGCGCTTTGCCACCATATCTTTTACCACACTAAATGTGCGTTCGCGCGTAGAGCCGCCTGCGCCATATGTCACCGACACAAATTTGGGGGAGAGCGGCGCAAGTTGGTCTACGCAGCGCCAAAGAGATTTTTCCATTTTTGCCGACTTGGGCGGGAAAAATTCATAACTGATTGTTGGGCTGGACGTCGTCATCATGCGCTCGATTCAAGGCTATTAGAGTGCTTCAACTTCTCCAGCTGCCAGATTTTTACATTAGGGCGCGATTTATCATCGGCAATCACACTATCCACTTGGCTAAGCGACAGCCCTGCGCTCTCGCCCCATGCCTGAATGTCATCGTCTGCAAACCCAAGACGGCGATGATTATACTCTTCACGAAAACTGTCTTGGGTGTGGGTCTCAAAATCTACAATCAGCAGAGTACCGCCTGGCATTAACAGGCGGCTGGCTTCTAATATCGCCTCATAAGGGTCCTCAAGATAATGCAGAACTTGATGCAACGTCACCAAGTCAGCTACCGCAGGTTCAAGAGGCGTAACATTAAGGTCCCCTTGTCGAACCGTAAGATGGTCGTGGCCGCTTCCCGCCAGATTATGACGGGCAACCTTTAGCATATCAACATTGTTATCAATCCCAGAACCGCGTGCCACCCGGTCCGCAAAGACCGCTAAAACGCGCCCCGTTCCTGTGCCAAGGTCCACCATCATTTCAAACGGGCCCTCACCCGCAAGGTCGCGCATGCGGCTTTCAATATCGTTTTGGGGGAGATATTCATCACCAAGCTGGCCTTGATCATTGGCAACATTCGCAAAAAAAGCATCTGCAGCAACGGCCCGTTCACGGCGCACATCGTCCAAGCGGCGAAGATCAGACTTTAGAATCACATCATCTTTTGGCAGAGCGCTCAAGGCTGTCGCGACAATTGCAGATACAGCAGCGTTGCCGCGCCGAAGCCGCGAGAATACCCAGCTGCCTTCTTTCAGGCGCTCAATGATTCCCACAGCTTCGAGAGAGTTGATATACTGCGTAATACGCGGCTGCGAGAGGCCAAGGATTTGCACAAGCTCGCTGACCGTGAGTTCACCATGCGAAAGAAGCGATAAAATGCGCAATCTTTCGACATGTCCGAGCGTTTTGAGAATTTGTGCTGTCTTTTCCATGGTTAATCTATATCAGATAAAAAGAAAAAGTATATAAAAAAATCTTTATATGTTTATTTGTGCTACAAATAATTCGCAATTTTTGAGACGTTTGCGTAAAAATCACGTTCAAATAACTACACTAATATTCCTGTTTTGACAGTATTTAGCTATAAAACTGCCGTTGACTTCGCGGGCGCGTCCTCTATAAACCGCTCAACTTGGCTGCACCGCGTGCGGCCTTAATCTATTTTATCTCGTGTTTTTGCTCTGCAAAGCACTGGACGTAAGGACAAAGCAATGTTTGCAGTTATCCAGACAGGCGGAAAGCAATATAAAGTCGCAGAGAACGATATCATTATCGTTGAGCGCTTAGACGGCGACGCTGGTGCCAAAGTTAAATTCGACGACGTTCTTATGAGCGGCACAGACGGCGATGTAAAAGTCGGCGCGCCCCTCCTTAAAGGCGCAAGCGTTACGGGCGAAGTCCTAGAGCAGCGCAAAGGCAATAAAGTTCTCGTCTTCAAAAAGAAGCGCCGCCAGAACTATCGCCGTAAGAAAGGCCATCGTCAGGTCGAAACGGTTGTTAAAATCACAGGAATTAAAGGCTAGAGCTCTGCGCTCGCCTTAATTAGAGGAGTTTAAGATGGCACATAAAAAAGCAGGTGGTTCATCCAATAACGGTCGCGACAGTGCTGGCCGTCGTCTTGGCGTCAAGAAATCAGGCGGACAAGCTGTGATTCCTGGAAACATTATTATCCGCCAACGCGGTACGAAATATTATCCGAGCACGAATGTCGGCATGGGCAAAGACCATACGCTATTTGCTCTGACGGAAGGCCGTGTTGAGTTTGCCAAGAAACGCAATGACCGCATGTATGTGTCAGTCGTTCCAATGGCCAAAGCTGCTGAATAGCAACCTGAATACATAGGGTTGCCCCTCAATCGAGGCGACCCGAGATAATAGCAGGGAAATCGGGTCTCCGGTTTCCCTTTTTTGTGACTTAAGTTTAAGTGAGTCCAAATTGTAATCCCTGCACCATATGACTTACAGCCCCCTATCTTGGGCTGGGCAGGAGATTGACATGAAACAGACATTACAAACGCAGCGCCTTACCCTTCGTTCGCTAAAAGTTACGGATGCAGCTTGGTTTGCAGGCTATGCTGGCGCACCCGAAATCGCGCGTATGACCGGGTCTGTAATGACAGGCATAACAGA
>CAKZTE010000106.1 GCA_937923115.1 uncultured Caulobacterales bacterium
CGCCGCACTTTACCGCGCGCCGCAACAACCCCCGCTTGATGAATCGCGCCTGCCGCATAGAGCATATTCTCAGTTAGCGTCGTCTTACCTGCGTCAGGGTGAGAGATAATCGCAAAGACGCGACGGCGTGTATGTTCTGAAATGGCCATAAAAGTGCTCGGTTAAACTTGCGCACGGCATAGGGCGATTGGGACAGATATTCAAGCGAGCTTAACGCGCATTCGGGCACGCGAAATTTCTTGCGCCCCATCAAGAAAACAAACCCGCGCCGTTACAATGAAAAAGAGAAGGCAGCCTAATCAAGCAGGCCGTTGGCGAGTTCTTTCTTGAGTTCAAACTTATCGACGACCTTGTTCATCCCAAGGCGGACGCGGTCTTTGAGGTGCCGGCCGCTAATATCCTTCGAAATAATAATGATAGGCACATTAAAGGCCTTTTTTTGCAATAGAGGGATTGTATCCGCTGATGTCATGCCGCGCGATAATTTGTCATCGAGAAGGATAACATCAACGCCTTTTGTTGAGAGCAAGCTGTGCGCGTCCGCTATATTTGCGGCATAGTCCAAGCTAAATCCGTCTTTATAGCGATCCTTCAAGAGAAAATTCACATACATAAATTCGTGCTTGTCATCATCAACCAGTAAAATTCGCCTCATGTATTATCTCTTTCTACAATTTGGCTTCACAATATCGAAAATATTGCCACACTCTGAATGTAACCTTAAGGTTTTTCCTAATTTGGCACAAGATACTAAAGATGGTGTGAACACCAATACAGTGTGCTTATTTTTCAGCACGATGAAAATAACGGAATTGTGGACAAAAATGGCCAAAAAATACTATTAATTGGTGTTAATAACTACTTTACTGAATTTTTACTATATCTGTTGAACTCACTTTAACGCCAGATGTTTAATACGTTTCTCAGGGATAGCTTATGTCTCAGATCGTTATGTTGAATACCCTAGAATATTCACTCATTCTGCCCTGACGCTAATAGCTGCATTCTCCCTTTAGTGATTGTCTCAGACTTTTAGTCAAAGACTTCGTTCACAGAATGCCAGAAATTTTAGACGGTTGATTGTCCAAAAGACGATCATCAAACACTGATACTCAATCAGTGAGCCAGATAAGCTTACACATGAGCGTCCTCGGACGCAGTGAAAGCGCACAGCTAAAATTTCCGCGCTGACCGTCGTGTCGCGCCAAACCTCCATACTTACTTTATCATGATGGTTTCGGCCATCTCACATCGGCATCTTTGAAAGGAGCCCTCACATGACTATCGCTTCTAAAACAACAGTTATCACTTGCATATTTTTCTCCTCAGTTGCTTTCACGGCAACAGCTCATGCAGGAAATGCGTTCAATAAGTTCCCTGCAAACCAAACTTCAACTAACACACATGGTCATCAGCTCTCTGGTTTTACCAAGACTTACAGCCGCAGCGTTGAGACTGTTACGAAAAGCAAGCGCGTTAAGCGCGTTGTAGAGCCAATCCCAGCTAAGCCTTCCGAGAGCCTTTCATATACATCCGATATCGGGACGCTGAACCAAAAGCGCTTTAACAAAATGAACGCGCAGAAAACAGACGCTTCTAAGGCTATGCCTGTTTACATCAGCGAAAGCGCTTACACAGCTCGGTAATTTTACTCATATCCCAACCCACCCAACTTCCGGGAAGAGTGGTTTTCTCTAGGATATCTTCTGTTTAGATTTGCCGCCTCTTGTTATCATCCCGCTGCGCTCTTGCTCCCACAAGGAGCCGTAGATGGTTTGAAATATCACTGGCAAGTTTCAGTAGCCTTCATTTAGAAAACTCACCTTGCAATTTTTACAACTGCTGCGCCTCTCACTCACCTCACTCAGCGCCGTAGTTCTAAAGACTGATCATACTCTTCTCGGAGACAAGCGGGGGCTTAATGAACCCACATCAAGCCCTCAAAAGAAAAGCGCGCCTTCGGGCGCGCTTTTTTGCACTTAAACTTATTGTGGATAGGCCGAGGCTTAAGCAATTTAGGTGTGAACAACCGCATTATGCATACCGAAAACTTCTTGCAGAAGGTCTTGCGTCGCCAAGGTTGCGCGGCGCGCACTGTCTTCATTAAATTTGAGACCATTTTTGGCATCATTCGCATCGGGCACCATAAAGGCATGGCTCGTTTGACCATAAGCGTGTAGCTGCCAATCACATTTAGACGCGGCGAGCTCTTGCCCGAGTGCTGTGACCTGTGCGGGCGGCACCATAGGGTCATCCCACCCATGGGCAACGAGAACTTTAGCCTTTATCTTTTTGGGTTTTGCGCCCTCTGGCGCGTCCAAAAGACCGTGGAAAGATACAGCCGCTTTCAGGTCCATTCCAGCGCGCGCCATATCCAATGCACAGAGCCCGCCAAAGCAAAAACCAACCGCCGCCATATGTGTCTTGTCAACCTGCTCCAGAGCAGCAGCCGCTTTATAGCCTGCCTTGAGACGTTTGAGCAGTGCAGCGCGATCGTCTTTAAGCGGGCCCATCAAGGCCATTTTGTCGTCAGTCGTTTCAGGCAAAGCGCCGTCGCCGTAATTATCGAGCGCAAAGCCGACATAGCCCATAGCCGCCATTTGGATAGCTTGATCTTGCGCAAAACCGTCAAGACCGCCCCAAGCATGATTGATTAATACGCACGGTTTTGGGTCGGCGTAGCTTTCATCCCATGCCAAAAAGCCAACGCAGGTTTGCGCGCCGTCTTTATATTCCACAGGCTTAGTAATAATTCTCATGAGGTATCTCCCTAATAATCTGGCCTGCATATAGGAACGCTCCCTATTAGGGTCAATGCACACGAGGCGTACCGCTGCGTTCTTAGTTAAAGTTAAGGCTTTATTAGCCATGTTTTAGCAAGATGGATGTTAAAGTCCGCTCAAGACACACATATTGGAGAGCCCTATGTTGCCTCAAACTCGCCTTGCCCTTGTGACAACCGCAATTATTTTGACGGCTTGCGCCACCGCACAGGAAAATCCGCACTATCAGCACAGCACGAAATATAATGGAAGCACGCCAGTCTCTGCTAGCGTCCCGAGCACCTCATATACCTCAAACACAGTCGTTCGCTCTTCGGCCAACGCACCAGCCGGCACAGTGCTCGCCCGATATGTTCATGAAGACCCCAATCAACCGCTTGGCGACGTCCCCGGAAGCCTTTCAACTGACTTTGGCAACACTGCGCCCGCGCGAAACATTATAAGCGCGCCGCAGCAGCCATCTCAAAATTACGCCGCCGCCGGTTATGGCGCGACACGCTATAATGCGCCCAGCTATAGCCGCGTTGATGCCGTCTGCGTTCAGCAAGGCACACAAAATACGGTCGCGTGCCCCGCAACCCCGCTGCCAATAACGGCTCAAACCGCATCAATTGCCGCCCCTTATTCAGGCGGCGCGCAAACGCTTTACGTTACAAGCAATACAACAACCGCTATTGCTCCCTCCCCGACCGAACTCGCCATGCCCGAGAGCTACGGCACGCCGGGATATGAGGCAGTGAAAAACGCAGAGGCGGCTTGGCCCGCAAGCGCGCAAGCGAACGCGCCTGCAGCAGTCGGCGTATCTGTTCCGATGACGCAGCCCTTCGCGTCTCCCCTTCCGGCTCCGTCTGTGCGCCAAGCATTATCACCTGATATGATGCCCCGGAATGAACAAAGCATCGCCCTAGGGAGTCAGCGCGAGGTCGTCACCGGCGATACGGTTTATTCCTTTGCGCGCAGTCTGTGCAGCTCTGTCGAAGAGATTAGGGCTATTAATAGCTTGGACGGCACGTTCAACATCCGTCTTGGCGACACAATTCGCCTACCCGCGTCCAAATGCTAAGGCTAGCGCCTCATTTAACGTACATCACCCTCCTTTAATGGGTGCAATTTAAAAGCTTGAGCGCTATACTCAGATTGTTACAGATACGAACTACTTACTTCGTATAGAAATAATGAGGGTCCCATGCGTCGTCGTTTTGCCAAAATATTAGCTACTGTAGGCCCCGCGAGCGCCGCGCCTGAGAACCTGCGTCTACTGCATGATGTCGGCGTTGATGCCTTTCGCCTGAACTTCAGCCATGGTAGCCATGATGACCACGCACGCTCTGTCGCCGCTATTCGGGCCGTTGAAAAAGACACAGGTAACTCCATCGCCATCGTCGCGGATATGCAAGGCCCCAAGTTGCGCGTTGGCGAGTTTGAAGGCGGTCAAATCATTTTGACTTATGGCGAGGAAGTTACGCTTTTCCTTGGCAAGGATGGCGGCAAGGCGGGTCGCATCCCTATGAATCATCCCGAAATGTTCGCCGTAATGGAACCAGGGAACCAGCTCAAATTTGATGACGGCAAGCTTATGGTCACAATTTTGTCTAACGGCGGAGAGACTATGACCGCTCGCGTCGATGTGCCAGGCGTCTTGAAAAACAAAAAGGGCGTGAATGTGCTTGGCGCCACTCTGCCGATGTCGGCCATGACGACCAAAGACCGCAAAGATATGGTTTTTGCATTGTCCCAAGAGGTTGATTGGATAGCCCTGTCTTTTGTACAAACCGCGCAAGACGTTATTGATGCGCGCGAAATTATTGGCGACAAGGCCAAAATTATCGTCAAAGTCGAAAAGCCGTCAGCCGTTGAGGACCTTGACGAAATATTGCAGCACACTGACGCCGTAATGGTCGCGCGTGGAGATTTGGGCGTTGAACTCCCCCTTGAAGCCGTCCCCGTCGTGCAACGCCAAATTATTCGCGCGGCCCGCGCGCTCGGCAAGCCTGTTATCGTTGCCACTCATATGCTGGAATCGATGATTGACGCCCCAACCCCGACGCGCGCCGAAGCCTCTGATGTCGCCACGGCGATATACCAAGGTGCAGACGCCGTCATGTTATCTGCCGAAACTGCCGTTGGCCGCCACCCCGCAACGGCCGTCGCAATCATGGACCGCATTATTACAGCGGCAGAAAACGACCCCGAGTTCTGGAACTATTTCCGTTCTCGCCCCTTGCCTCATGATGCAACGGGCGAAGACGCTATTTCGATCTCCGTTCGCTCTATCGCACAGATAATGGCCTGCAAAGCGGTTCTAGGTTATACGCTGACCGGTTCAACTGTGCAGCGAATCTCGCGCGAGCGCCCCCCCTGCCGTATCGTTGGCCTCACGCCGCTACGCAAAACCGCGAGCCAAATGGCGCTCTGCTGGGGCGTAATGCCCGTTGTGACTCGCGATCCCTCAAATTTTGACACAATGGTTGAGATTGCGCGCGAGGTGGCGAAGGAAAAAGCGGGCGCTGGTAGCGGCGACAAAATCCTGATTTCAGCAGGTATTCCGTTCGGCATTGCTGGCACAACCAATACGCTTAAGGTCGATATTCTAGACTAGCTTAAAGCAGATTTGGATCGACGCGGGACTTGACAACGCTTTTCACCGTTAGGCCTTGCACGATAATCGAGAACACAACCACCCCATAAGTCGCCGCTAAAATGACAGGCTTATACTCGACTGGCGGAAGCGATAGCGCGAGCGCAACAGAAATACCGCCGCGCAGCCCGCCCCATGTGAGCACGGGAATTGCGCCTTTGGTAAAGCTCTTGAACAAGCCTAAAAAGCGCATCGGCACTGATACAGCTGCAAACCTTGCCATCAAAACGAGCGGAATACAGAGCAGCATTATCAATCCAAACTTTGGCGAAATACCAAGCACCAAAATCTCAAGCCCGATAAGTAAGAATAAGACCGAGTTTAAAATCTCATCAATCATTTCCCAAAAACCAAAGAGCGAGGTGCGCGTGCGTTCGCTCATGGCAAATGACGCGCCTTTATTTCCGACCAAAAGCCCCGTTATCACAACGGCAATAGGGCCAGATAAATGCAGGCGCTGCGCGAGCGCATAAGTGCCCGCCACAATGCCGAGTGAAATAAGGATTTCAATCGCGTGCTCGTCTATTGTGGCCATCATGCGGTAGGCAAGCCAGCCCGTAAACGCGCCAAGCAAAGCCCCGCCGCCCGCCTCCACAAAGAAGAGCTTCGCAATAGAGCCTGCGGTGACTTCGCCGTGACCGCCGCCGTGGCCCTCTGCCGCGGCGCTCACCGCTTTAACGGTTTCGATTGCGCCCGCCGCAGCATGGTCAACGCCATGACCGGCAGCTGTAGAGCCGACCGCAACGGCGACGGCAATTGAGAACACAACAACACCAACCCCGTCGTTAAATAGGCTTTCGCCCGCAATTTTAGCCTCAAGGCTATGCGGCATGTTCACGGTCTTTAAAATTGACAGCACCGCGACAGGGTCGGTTGGACTAATGAGCGCGCCAAAGACGATCGCCCAAGTATATGGCAGCTCGACTCCAAATGCGTTGACTAGCCAGTAAAACCCTGTGCCGACAATAAAAGTTGAGAGCAACACGCCAATCGTCGCCATTGAACCAATGGCCCATCGCTCTGACTTCAGAAAACTCATATCCACATGCAGCGCACCCGCGAATAACAGGAACGCCAGCATGCCGTTCATCACGGTCACATTAAAATCAATCTGCCCAATCGCGTTGGATACAGTCTCCGTCAGACCAAGCGCCGGAAACACCGCTTGCAGCGCCATGAGCGCAAATGACGCCAGCAGCGCCATTAACAATAGTCCAATCGTATGGGGCAGTTTTAAATAGGCATGGTTAAACCACGAAAACGCGCCAGACAGCACAAGCAGCGCTGCGCCAATTTCAAATAATGTCAACATGGGACCCACCTTTAGGTTTGATACTAGCGGGAGTCGCGGCGCGGTGGGAAGCATAAAAAGCAAAGCTCGAACTTAATGTGGATGCATTATGTCATTCAGGCACAAATTTGCTAAGAGCGTGAACCCAGTATAGGTCACCGATAGAACCCAGCTCCGCAAGACTTTATCGTAGCCCATATAGTCTAGAGTATAGATAGCTTAGAGTTTGGTGCATAAAGCAAGAAAGCGACATTTTATGGCTGAACGATTTGAACGCCACCGCCAAGCCTGGACGGCTGATGAAATACTTAAGCTAAAGGCGCTTGCCGAAAAAGGGATGGGGCTTAAGGCGATCGCTAAAGCGTTGACGCGCTCTGAGGAATCAACCAAAAAAAGAGCAAAGCTTGACAAGCTAAAAATTCAAAAGAAGCGCTAGGCGCGCACTCCCTAATTCGTAAAGACTTGCGGCCTAATGCTGCTTACCACGCTTTTGGCGTCATAAATATCGTTACCCGTTCCGCCGCTGCTCAGGAGGAGAATCTCTATGGAGTTTGTGACGCGCTCACCCTCCAGAGCGCTGACAACGTCATTCAGCCCAACGCCAAGTCCGACAGATGTACCGCCGCGCCGATAGCCGCCTCCGCCAAATCCTACGCCTACCGATGAGCTGATGCCGCTACGGCGCGGGCCGCCCGATAAGTTCCCGTCAATGATTTTAAAATGGCTATACCCCTCATCCAGCGTGATTTGCGCAGCGCGCAGCAGAGCAAAATCCTGTGCCTCGGCGGCATTACCGGCCGTATAGCTCACGCGAAAACGGTCATTTTGAATTTGCGTATTCCTAAAACCCATCGAGTCATAGCTTTTAGCGGGCCCAAAAGCGGACGGGCCAGAGGCGCAGGCCGTAAGAGCAATTGCTGTGAAGAGCGGGAGTAAAATACGTTTCATAAGACAGCCTTTTATTTGGAATTATGCTAGTCCTAAGCCACCAGCTCGGCAAATGACAATTACAGCTTTATAACAGTCAACAATGTGCTAGATTAACGGTGGGAGTGAGCTATTTATGATTAAGCATGACGACATTTTAATGCCATTGGCCGTTACTGTAATAATCGACACCAAAGTGCGCGACACGGAAATCGCAGAGTTTTGCCGCCAAGCTCAAGGCCTTATTGAGCTTGTTGATCTTGAAGAGATGAGCGTGGCAGACCTACAAAAATGGTTTGCCGCACGCCGAGATGATATCGCAGAAAAACTTTCTGGTCCGCGCAAGAACACATTGGTTCTACGGGTTCTAACGAAATTCAAAGACAATATGATTATGGAAAACGTCTATGATGCCATGGTCCAAATTTCTGTTTGCGATGATGAGTTTCGCGAGGAAGAGTCGGACCTTATTAAATCTGCGGCGTCAATTTGGGGCTATCAGCGTCCGCCAATCAAAATTGTACGTGACTAAAACGCCTTCGGGCAATCATCAAAGCGTCCTTTCTAAGAGATAAGCCCCTTCACAGAGACTGACGTCTGCGTTTATCTAGGGTTGAGGCCCGGCCTGTTTTGGGAACACAACGCGGATTCCGACCTCGCCTTCATAGGCGAACGTTCTGGCAAAGGTTTGGGTGTCCGCAACCGTATCAAAACCGCCCGAACCAAAGCCCTGAACGCCGACACGATAGGCCTTACTTACAACGGTTTCAGTGGAGCCTTTTTGAGTGCCAATGGCAGCGTTATTGGCTTTAATCATCACAAATGCGGCATCAGCACTGGGGTTAAATTGCACGCCATATTGCGTTCCTAATTTACGAAAATCATTCGCCGAAAAAGTTTTAATCACGCGGCCAGCGCTATCAAGCACTGAGATGCCTGCTGCAACGAGCCTGTTTTCGTAAATTTTTGCTCCCGCGTAAACAACGCGCCCAGATAGATTATTTGGGATTTCAAAAACAGCATAGGGACTGTCCGCGCCTTGATAATTCCGAAAACATAGCGCGTTGTCATCAAGTATCTTCGTCAAGACGATTGAGCGATTTTTCATCATACGGTTTTTTTTAGGTTCATCGTCAAGCGACACGGCTGATGCCAAATCAATGACGGAGCTGCAACCCGCTGCGGCGTTAAAATTTACTTTTGGAGGCAGCGGCGGCTTGGGCGTTGCGCATGCAGAAAGACCCACGACGAAGGCAAGAGCCGTAACCGCTATACTTATATTTTTAGCTTTCACACCAATCCTCTAGCGCAGCAGGGCGACGATTGTGGAGCTCACTTCATCGAGCATAATTCGCATCTGGGCGGCCACTTCGGGGGCTGTCATATCTTTGATCTTCATGAACCCAACCGACGTGTCCGAGGGCGACATATAAATCATTCCCTCCATCGCACCTGAAGTAAGACCAGAATTATAGGAGATTGTATTTTCGACCAATATGCTGTCGTCTTTTGTCGACACAAGCTTCACTATCATAGCAGATGCAGGTCGCCATTCCTGACCTGTCACAGCTTTTTGCATACCAAAATTTGTCATCTGCACGTCAAGCAACGCATCAGCAGGACTGGCGGGATAGTCCTTGATGGGTTTACGCTTGTTGCGGGGGCCTCCCACGACGGCCATATTCTGAAATCCCGCCGCAGCGAGTTTTGCCGACAACATTTTTTCAAATTCAGCTTCAGCGTCAAATCCGCTGCTTTGCATGAGGGTTTTGAGCGCGTTGACCCGGCTATTGGTTTCTATGCCTTCCATTGCCCCTACAACAAGGTAGCCAACAATACCAGCCACAGCCTGTCCTGTGCCTGATGCAGACGCTAACTCATTCGCGCCGAGCTCGTCCGGAATTGAATCATCGACAATAGCAATGCTTCTAACCTGCGCCGAAGACGCATCATAAAGGGTCGGGATATAAGGCTTCGTCGCGCAAGCCGATAGGGCGAGAGCAGAGACCGCTATAGTCAAAAAATGTTTCAAAATAAGCTCCAAATGCCCCGCTCACGTAAATTCTAAGTCGAGCATAGCTCAGAGTCAACGAATAGGGGCAATAATGAAACCTTCAACCCAAATTATGCGTCATCCGCTTCTAGGGCTTCCATGCGGCGCGATTCTTTCTTGCGCTCGTGTTCAAGAAGGTAACGTTTGCGGATACGAATGGTTTCAGGGGTAACCTCTACAAGTTCGTCATCATTAATGAATTCAAGCGCATATTCCAGCGTGACATTAATAGGCGTCGTTAGCGTGACCGCCTCGTCAGTCCCAGAGGCGCGTACGTTGGTGAGCTGCTTACCTTTAAGGACGTTGACAACTAAGTCGTTGTCACGCGCATTAATGGCAACAACCATACCCTCATAAACTTCAGCGGCGTGGCCAATGAACATTTTAGAGCGCTCTTGTAGGTTAAACAAAGCAAATGCGGCAGCCTTGCCCGTGCCGTTCGAAATCAGAACGCCTTTTTGGCGGCGGCCAATACCAGCCTTTACGCGCGGCTTATAGCTATCAAAGTTATGGTAGAGCAGGCCTGAGCCTGATGTCGTTGTAAGGAATTCAGAGCGGAAACCGATGAGACCGCGTGTCGGGATTTCATAATCCAAACGCACACGGCCCTGTCCGTCAGGCTCCATATTTTTCAAGTTACCTTTACGCTCACCCAGTTTTTCCATCACCTTACCTTGGTGATCTTCTTCAACATCAATTGTAAGCGTTTCCCACGGCTCCATTGTTACGCCATCAATTTCTTTGTTGATAACTTGCGGGCGAGAAATCGCTAGTTCAAAGCCTTCGCGGCGCATGTTTTCAATGAGGATAGACAGGTGAAGCTCGCCGCGACCGGAGACGCGAAATTTATCGGCGTCATCAAGCTGCTCAACTCGAAGCGCCACGTTATGGATCAGCTCTTTGTCGAGGCGGTCTTTAATATTACGCGAGGTGACATACTTCCCTTCGCGGCCCGCAAATGGACTGTCGTTGACTTGGAACGTCATGCTGATGGTCGGCTCATCGACTGAGAGAGGCGGCAGCATATCAACATTATCAGGATCGCAAATCATGTCCGAAATGCCGAGCTTATCAATACCCGTAAAGCAGCAGATATCGCCTGCCGCAACCTCGTCCATCTCAACGCGCTCTAGGCCCATAAAACCAAACGGCTGAAGCACGCGCGCTTTGCGCTGATTACCTTCAGCATCAGCAACAACCACGTTCATATTCTTCTTCAGCTTACCGCGAACAACGCGGCCAATACCAATCACGCCAGTATAACTATTGTAATCAAGCGCTGAGACTTGAAGCTGCAGCGGACCATCTGGATCCACATCTGGAACGGGCGCATTTTCAACAATTGATCTAAATAGAGGCGTCATGTCCTCTCCGACATTTCCGCTTGTGTCGGATGCCCAGCCATTAAGCGCAGAGGCAAAGACCACGGGGAAATCAAGCTGTTCATCGGTTGCGCCAAGGCGCACGAATAAATCAAATGTTTGGTCAACAGCCCACTCAGGGCGCGCGCCTGTGCGATCAACTTTGTTCACAACTACAATCGGCTTTAGGCCTTGCGCCAGCGCTTTTTTGGTGACGAATGTTGTTTGCGGCATGGGCCCTTCTGCGGCGTCAATCAGCAGCACAACCGAGTCGACCATAGACAGAACGCGCTCCACCTCGCCGCCAAAGTCCGCGTGACCCGGTGTATCGACAATATTGATGCGCCAGTTTGGACCATCTTTTTCCTGCCAGCGAATAGCGGTGTTCTTGGCGAGAATCGTAATGCCGCGTTCTTTTTCAATATCGTTACTGTCCATAACGCGCTCACCACCGCTTGGACGATCGCCCATCGTACCAGATTGGTGGAGCAGCTTATCAACAAGTGTTGTTTTACCATGGTCAACGTGGGCGACAATCGCCACGTTACGGAGCGTTTTAATACTATCAGTCATATCGAATTCTCGGTGTCACACGGACATAAAATTAAGGCCGCACAAAAGGCGCAGCACATCTGCGGCCGACATAGAGGATTGGGCGTAAAAGTCTAGGGGCAATAGCGGAGGCAGATAATCCAGTTACAATCACGCGAATCAAACCTCAGGCAACTTGGCAGGAGGAATATGACCAAACATTTTTCTCAAGAGCCTAAATCTGTTCATTTATGATTCACTTGCGCATTCATAGCTTACCGTATCGCAAACCAATCGGTAAATCTGGAGAAAAGAATGCCAAACACAGACTTTGAATCTACATTTATAACGGATACAATTTCTGCTTGGTTAAGTAGCCAAAACTTCAAAACATCTGAAGCTTCTTTTAAAGACACTCAAAAGTTACTCATTGAAATATTATTTGCGATGGGGCATTCCAAACCTAACGACGCGGAGCAGCGCAGTATAAACACCCTGTTACGGCTTAAACGCGCAGATGCAGAAAGCTGCATTACGGCATGGGAGTTTTACAATGACTATTACGGCCACAAAGTTTGCTTGAAAAATTTAGCCCTTGCCGCCTGAATGGCGCGTCACGGCGCGACTCTCACTGCAAAAACCCACTTAGGAACTGCGTAAGACACTAAACAATTATGGCAAAGTCAGTTAACGACAATTGAGACTTTTCTCATACTCACTGGAGACACACTATGGATTTTATGAACCTAGCTAAAGGCATGCTTGCGCAGAAATTAGGCGGTAATTCGGACGCAATAGGCGGCGTAATGGACAGCTTGATTGGCGGCGGCGATAAAGCGGACGTCGGCGGGCTTCTTGAAACCCTCAAGGCAAAAGGCCTCGGTGATGTTGCAGAGTCTTGGCTTGGCGACGGCGCTAATAAAGAAATTTCCGCAGAAGAGCTCAAGGGCGCTTTGGGCGAAAGTGAAGTTGCTGCAGCCGCAGAAAAGCTTGGCACGGATGAAGCCTCACTTTTGGACACGCTGAAAGAAGCACTTCCGCAGCTCGTTGATAAATCCAGCAGCGGCGGTTCACTGCTCGATTCCATTGGCGGCGTAGGCGGTCTCGCAGGAATGGCGAAGAAGTTCCTCTAACAGCGTTTATAATTAAGACAAAGGCGCGCCCTTCACTGGCGCGCCTTTTTTGTACGCAACATAAATAAAACCACCCACTATGCGCTGGCGTGATAGCCTTTTCCTATATAACTCATATAAAAGGCGTATTGGACAAATGGTTATTTTCATTCCTATTCTTTGAATAATTAGATTAGGCTGTTGCCAGATCGGCGGCTCGCCCATCATTTCGAGGCCAGCCAAAGGCCGTACATAATAGTGCCGACCATAACAATAAGGATTGATCATGCGTAAATTCTCTCAGGGCCTTTCAACAACAGCGCTCGCGCTCACGCTTTCACTTGGGGCTGCTGCCACCGCGGCGGCGCAGACAAGTTTCGCTTTCGGATCATTGTCCGCGCAAACGCAGGACCATGCGACTATCTTTGTTGGTGAAAGCGCGGCTCTGTCGGGCGCGGCAGCAGATTTAGATACCAAAACCGAAGGCCGCCTCTCTAGCGCCTTAAAAGACGCAGAATTTGACGGTAAATTTGGCGAGACACTCCATCTTTACGGCATGACGCCTCTCACGCGCATCACTGTAATTGGTACTGGTGACGAGCCCCTAACCCTGCGCCAAATTCGCGACCTTGGCGGCCATGCGGCGCAAGCCTCTGACAATGACAAGAGCCTCAGCGTCATGATAGATGGCCTAAATACCGATGTCGACGAAACAGCCGCCCAAATCGCGATGGGCTACAAGCTCGGCTCTTATGCATTCACGAAATACAAGCAAGACGCCAAAGACCCAAAGCGCACAGTGGCGTTCCACTCTGATGACACTAGCGCGTCTGAAACCCTCTATCAGGACGACCTTGTTTATGTGGCGAAAGGCGTAAATTTTGCACGCGATATGGGTACAGAGCCGGGTAAATCTATCTATCCCGAAAGCTTTGCCCAAGGCGTTCGTGATTTATTTAAGGGCGTGCCGGGCGTACGAGTGCAAGTCATGGGGCTATCTGAAATGAAGCGCCGTAACATGGGCGCTCTCATGGGCGTCGGCCAAGGCTCAATTCATGATCCACGCCTCATTGTCGTAACCTATATGGGCGGAAATCGCGGCGACGACCCAGTCGCATTTGTCGGCAAAGGCATCACATTCGACACGGGCGGAATTAGCCTTAAGCCGAACACAGGTCAGTGGTTGATGAAATCAGACTTATCAGGGGCTGCCGCTGTGGCGGGAACTGTCTATGCAGCAGCCCAGCGCGGCGCGCGAGTCAATCTTGTTGGCGTAATGGCGATGGCGGAAAACATGCCAGCCGAGGATGCTATCCGCCCAGGCGATGTGCTTGAAACAATGTCAGGTAAAACAATTGAGGTGATGTCGACAGATGCTGAAGGCCGCCTCGTGCTGTCAGATGCTGTAACCTATGTACAGCAGGAGTTTGACCCAAGTCTATTGATTAACATTGCCACGCTCACGGGCTCTGCGGCGCGGGCGCTTGGCGATGACTACGGCGCGATTATTACGCGCGACTGGGACCTGACCGAGCATATGATGCGTATCGGCAAAGAGGTTGGCGAAGACGTCTGGCCGCTCCCGCTTAATGAAAATCACTTTAAAGCGATTAAGTCCGACATTGCAGACATTAAAAGTACAGCGGGCAGCCCTGGCGCAAGTATCGGCGGCGCTGTTGTCGGAACATTTATCGATGATGACCGCCCGTGGGTACATCTTGACATTGCAGGCGTTGACTGGCTGGACGGTTCCACTCCCACAACTCCCAAAGGCCATGCTGGCTGGGGCGTTCGCTTTATGGACGGCGTCGTGCGTGACCTTGAAGCAGAGTAGGCTTTTTGCGTTAAGCTAAATCCGAAACGATAACGCATCGCTTTTGTATGCGCTTGTGGCGTGGACAAAAACTGGAAGCGCATCGCGCGTGCTGCACCTGCACTCTTTGCTTGCTATTGCACCGAAACACTAGACCATGATCATGCCCAATCAGGGCAAATCCTGAAAGGATGAAAACATGGCCAGAGGCAGTAACGGACGCAGCAATAAAGAGGTGAAAAAGCCGAAGAAGGATAAGACAAAGACACCGCCAATAAGTGCTAAGACGGGAAACAAATCAACGGTTATCGCAGGTAAGACGTTGAATTAAAAAAGGGGGCTGAGGCCCCCTTTTTCTTGCGTTTTAATAATTTCTGAATGGTGCACAAAACGCGCAATAAGGTTTAAAAGAAAGCTTGAATACCCGTCTGTGCGCGGCCCAAAATGAGCGCATGGATATCGTGCGTACCTTCATAGGTGTTCACTGTTTCGAGGTTCATCGCGTGACGCAGAATGTGATATTCTTCGCTTATGCCATTTCCGCCGTGAATGTCGCGCGCCTCGCGGGCAATGGCGAGAGCTTTGCCGCAATTATTGCGCTTCATCAGAGAGATGCTCTCAGGACTGTAAGCGCCCTTATCAAGCGCGCGGCCTAGCGCAAGTGAGCCGTGTAGCCCAAGCGTGATTTCGGTCTGCATATCGGCGAGCTTTTTCTGCACGAGCTGCGTCGCGGCAATCGGCTTACCAAAGACAATACGCTCCAGCGCATAATCTCGCGCAGCATGCCAGCAGAACTCCGCCGCGCCCATCGCGCCCCAGCTAATGCCGTAGCGCGCTTTATTAAGGCAGCTAAACGGTCCCCGCAGACCCTTGACATTCGGCAGAATATTTTCCTCAGGCACAAAGCAATCATCAAAAGCGAGCTCACCCGTGATAGAGGCGCGAAGGCTCATTTTACCTTTAATCTCTGGCGCGCTAAACCCCTTCATGCCTCGCTCAACAATAAATCCGCGAATAGCGCCGTCGAGCTTCGCCCACACCACCGCCACGTCTGCGACTGGAGAGTTGGTAATCCACATCTTCGCGCCATTGAGGATATAGCCGCCGCTTGTCGCCACCGCGTTCGTACGCATTGCGCCCGGATCAGAGCCGCCGTCTGTTTCGGTCAAGCCGAAGCAACCTATATGCTCCCCTGTCGCAAGTTTAGGGAGGTATTTCTTTTTCTGCGCTTCTGAGCCAAAGGCTTCAATCGGATACATGACGAGAGAGCTTTGGACCGACATCATAGAGCGGTAACCGCTATCCACGCGTTCCACTTCGCGCGCGACGAGGCCGTA
>CAKZTE010000107.1 GCA_937923115.1 uncultured Caulobacterales bacterium
TCAACCCCTGTTTGGCCCGTCGTTTTTGTCTCAGCCCAAATGTCGAGACCGTTTTCCGCAAGGGTAATTTTAACACTAACTTTGGAGAGCGGCAACGGATGGCAGAGCGGGATGAGCGCCGCAGTATGCTTTGCGCCCATAATGCCTGCAAGTTCCGCCACTGATATGACGTCGCCCTTCTTTGCGGACTTATCGGCAACCATCGCTAGCGTATCGGGACGCATTGTCACAGAGCCGACGGCCACTGCACGGCGCTGTGTCACGGCTTTACCGCCCACATCAACCATGGCGGCGCGGCCGTCTTTGTCAAAATGCGTGAGCTTATCAGCCATTAGCGCTCACCTAAACGCGGCATGAGTTCGACCATGTTGCACGGGCGGTTGCGGCTATCGAGTTGGTCGCGAATGACCTTATCCCAGCCGTCCTTCACCGCGCCGTTGCTCCCAGGCAGGCAGAAGATAAATGTTTCGCCCGCTAGCCCTGCGCACGCACGCGACTGCAAGGTCGAAAGCCCGATCGTGTCATAAGAGACTTTGTGAAAAATAACAGAAAAGCCGTCGATGACTTTGTCAAATAGCGGCATAACGGCCTCAACGGTGATATCACGTCCCGTTAGTCCTGTGCCGCCTGTTGTAATAACAGCATCGATAGAATTGTCATCAATCCAGATTTGCAATTGGTGCCTCAGTTGAGGAATATCATCGCGGACAATTTCTCGCGCAGCCACGCTATGCCCTGCGTCCTTGATACGTGCTGCGAGTAAATCACCCGATGTATCATTTTCGCGCGTGCGCGTGTCAGACACAGTTAGAACCCCTATACGGACGGGCTTAAATTCGCGGTTTTCATCAATCCCCATCATCCTTCGCTCCACCGCGCAATGTCGCGCCTGTCATTTTCTTTGGGCTCAATCCACGTGGCTTCACCGCCGGGCCCAATCTCTTGCTTCCAAAAAGGAGCTTCGGATTTAAGATAATCCATAAGAAAATCAACGGCTTCAAAAGCCGCGCGGCGATGGGGACTTGCGGCGGCAACAAAGACAATCGCCTCGCCAGCACCCATATCGCCAACACGGTGGGTCACGTGGCACGCCAGTAAATTCCACCTCACATGTGCTTTGGCCGTGAGCACCTTAATTTTGGCCTCCGTCATGCCTGGGTAATGTGTGAGACGCAGACGACTAACGCTACCGCCTTCGCCCCTGACATAGCCTGTGAAACTTGCTATTGCCCCTGCTCCGCCAGCATATTTTTGAAATTGCGACGCGGCGGTCAAGGGCTCGAACGCTTTATCCGTGATGATGACAGACTCCATTTCAGCCTCCGCTTAGCGGCGACATGAAAGCGATTTCATCACCGTCTTTGATAGGCGCATTACGCATCACCAATTCCTTATTCACAGCAATGCGGTTCCCCTTAGCAGTCAAAGCCTTCTCAAGCGGAACATCCTCTCTTCCAAGCCATTTTATCAATTGCTGTGTCGTCGCAACATCTTTGGGCAAGGTACAGGCAATCGGCCCTGCGAAATCGGATAAGCGTCCAAAAAACAAAATCTTTATCATGAGACCGTTTAGCACGCTCTGATTGGTCTTTTATAGCGTTAAATCGCTCAGCCGGTGTAAGTCATCAACCGTATCAACGTCCTCGCCCAGGGGCGTAGAAAGTGGCAAAATTTCAACGTCCCCCATGACATTGGGCGGCCTACCCAAGGGAGCTTCGGTCTTCCAAGCCATAATGGACTGACCCGTAAACACTGCTGGCGGCTGAGCGTGGCCGCTATATTGCGTTTTAATCACACCGTTATTTGGCGCGCGCTTTATCAGAGCATGAATATGACTGGCCGTGACGAAAGGCATATCGCCAAGCATCACGCACAGGGCTTTCGGCGTCCCTGACAGGCGCCTCGCGCCAAGCTGAATGGAATGGGCCTGTCCAAGTGATGGATCAGAATTCTCAACAATCTCGAAACCATGATTGGCAAAAACTTGGGCGCGCTGATCATTCGCTTTTGGTACAACTGCAATCATTTGCGAGAACCCGACAGTTGAGGCTGTCTGCGCTGCGTAATCTGCAAGGGGCCGCCCTTTGAAATCAGCCATGAGCTTATCGGCCGCGCCGAAACGCCGAGAAAAACCACTTGCTGGAATTATTAATGTGTAATTGTCTGGAGCCACCCAAAGACACTAGTCCTGCTGCGCTGAAAGACCTAGAAGAGATTATGGAAAATGAGGTAAGCGTAATGATATCTGTAGCAGAAGCCTTATCCTTAATCGCGTTTCACCGGCCCAAACCCATTGTTGAGACCCTCACACTGCGAGAAGCCTTGGGGCGAAGGCTTGCTGTTGATATATCGGCGCGGCTCACCCAGCCGCCATTGGATGCTTCGGCCATGGACGGCTATGCTGTGCGCCTCTCGGAAATTGGGGCCGCTGGAGCACAGTTAGACATAATTGGCGAAGCTCCCGCAGGTACACCGTTTTCAGGCTCGATTAGCAAGGGCCAAGCTGTCCGTGTTTTTACCGGCGGCGCAATTCCGTCCGGCGCAGATACGGTCATCATTCAAGAGAACGTGCACGCGGACGGGCCCAATCTTCGAGTGATAGACCCTCAAGACGCTGCCCGTCATATTCGGCGCGCAGGCATTGATTTTAGAAAGGGTGATAAACTCATAAAGGCTGGCACGCTAATGGGCCCTGCGCAGATTACCGTTGCAGCAGCCTCTGGCCATGCGCAGCTCAGCGTGAACCGAAAGCTCCACGCGGCGATTTTATCGGGCGGCGATGAACTTGTCTCCCCGGGAGACACGCCTAAGTCAGGGCAGATTGTCAATTCCAATCCCTTTGCCCTCGCAGCCCTAATAGAAAGCTGGGGACATCAAGCGGTGATACTGCCAACAGCTAAAGATACGCTGGATAGCCTTGCCATGAGTATTGAAAGCGCAGCAGAGGCTGACGTAATCATCGCCGTTGGAGGCGCATCTGTGGGGGACCATGATTATATGCGGGCCGCGTTTCAAGCTGCAGGGCTTGAGATGGTTTTCGAAAAAATTGCTGTGCGCCCTGGCAAACCAACATGGTTTGGACATCTACAGGGACGGCCCGTATTGGGCCTACCCGGCAATCCAGCCTCGGCACTGGTCTGCGCGCAGCTTTTCGCAAAGCCGCTTTTCACAGGCGAACGAGCGCAATTCGTTACGGCGCAGCTGACCGAAGGCCTCAAAGCGAATGGCTCCAGAGAAAGCTACCAAAGAGCGGTGGCGATCCTATCTGGTATTACACTAACGGTCGCCCCATTACCCTTACAAGATAGCGGTCTAATTACGCCGTTTCTAACGGCAAATGGCTTGATAAAACTCCCTCCAAATAATGGCGCTTTAACGGTTGGAGATTTAGTTGAAGTTTTACTTATCAAGCCCATAATATAAAGCAAAAAAAAGCCGCCCCATATGGGACGGCTCGTGATTCAAATCTATTACGACTTAAAAGTTGTAACGCAGCGACGCACCATATGTGCGCGGCTGGCTTGGATAACCATTAATCGTCGCACCCTGAACAACACCAGGGAAGGCACTTGTGTAAGACTGGTCATTATTAAGATTACGGCCCCAGATTTGCGCTGAGACACCATTATCAAAGCTAATACCAAGGCTGCCGTTAAGAATATTGGTCGAACGATTCACGCCGTCAATATTGTCAACGATTTGCACTTCGCTTTCATACTGATAGTCGCCGCGAATGAAGCCTTCCATGCCATTGCCTAAGTCGTGCGTATATGTTGCAGACGTTGACAGAGACACTTCGGAAATGCCCGCTGGCTTCTCGCCTGATAAGTCAATGACTGTGCCGTTTGGACCAGGTGCGCCTTCAAAGCTATCATAAACAGGATCAAGGAGAACACCGGCGAAGGTTAAACGAAGCGCGTCGACAGGATTAAAGGTCGAGTCAAACTCAATACCTTTCGTTGATTGCGAACCCGCATTCGAAAGAACAAAACCTGTCCCTTGGAAGATCGTTGACTGGAAATTTTCAATCGTCTGGTCAAACGCTGCAATGTTAAACGCGCCCCAATCGAAACGAGCTTTTAAACCAAGCTCCATGACTTTTGCCTTTTCTGGTGCCGCAAAGCGTGTACCAAAATTGCGTCCCGTTGACGGTACGTAATTATTAGGCAGAAGGCCTGCAGCCTGGAGCGCAGCAGCATCAGCTGCAAATGGGCGCGCATCACGTGTCAGGTTCCAAGACGATGATTTAAAGCCAGTCGCATAGCTACCGTAGACATTAATATTGTCATTAACTTCGTAAGCCAAACGACCTGTGTAGGTCAGTTGGTCATCACTCGTACGGCCATCTTCAACGGCATTAGGGAATGCCAAAAATTGCGGTTGGAACTGAAGTCCGAACAGTCCGCCCAACGGATTCTGTTCTGGGTCATTAAGAACTGAGTCAGGTATAGCATTGACGCTATCCGTTACGGCTGATTGGAAACCCCCAAACGCGGCAGAACCTGGAACGAAAGCGCCAAGTGCAGGTACGAAACACTGCGTTCCGAACACCTGCGGCACGCCCGTTGGGAATGCCAGTGGCGCCGCAAAGGGTGCGCCCGTTGATGGATCAATACAGCTTTGTGAGAAAGCACCAAAGTTGGACGCCAACCCGCCGGCCACTAAGACCTGACGGCCATCGGCGCCATTGAGGGACAAGTTACCAAAAACGTCATTATTGTCGCTGCGGCCAGAGACTTTCTTTCTGTCATTAGTGTAGTTCAAACCAACCGTCGCTGTGAGGCGATCAGTCGCATTGAAGTCAACCTGACCAAAGAGCGAATAGGCTTTATCGTCTTGATTAAACTTCTCGTTGATAAGCGTATCGTCAGAGAAGAAAGTCCCCCTGCTAAAGCCCAATGCATCTTCAACACCATTGAGTGTAGATGCGCCGCCCGCGAGAAGGTCGATATAGCGGCGAGTATCGCGGCCATATTCGATGCCAGAGTTCTGCGTGATTGACTCATCGAAGTAGTAACCACCCAACAGGAGGTCGACTTTGTCACCAAATGATGTGTCCATACGCAGTTCTTGTGTGAATGTTTCAATACCCACTTCTTGGAAGACATTCTCTAGGAATACCAAAGAATTATAGTCAGAATCGGAACCGTAATCGGAATCGTTTTTACGGAACGATGTAATCGATGTGAGATTAATATCGCCGAACGCAAACTTGCCTTCTAGCGAAATACCACGGTCTTCAATTTCATTTTGAGAATTGCTGTTGGCATATGTTTCATAAGCGAACTGATTATCAGCGGAGGGCTGGTCGCCGCCAAGCGAACGGATGATGTCGCCAACATTAGGCTGACCGGGAGCAAATGGTCCGTCGCGCACAACTCCCGTACCACAGCAATTTTCATCGATTTGACTGTGATCCACAATTAGTCTGAATTCGGCATTGTCCGAAGCTTCCCAAAGCAGTTGAGCGCGAAGATTGAAACGGTCTATTTCATTAAAGTCGTCTGCCTCAGCAAGGTTTTCGAAATAACCGTCGCGCTGTTGAATACCTCCGCCAACACTAATAGCAATCGTGTCGGTCAAGGCCCCGGTCATATAAGCTTTGCCGTAAACTTGATTGAAACGGCCAATCCCCGCCTCAACATACCCACTGGTATCGAAGTCAGGCTTCGCTGTTACAACACTGACAACACCCGCAGAGGCATTCTTACCAAACAATGTCGATTGTGGACCAGAAAGCACTTCAACGCGCTCAAGCTTGGGCAAGTCACCAATTACAGCCGCTGCACGCGAGCGGTATACACCATCAATGAAAACGCCAACTGCCGGTTCGATACCGATATTGTTGCCGCCATTACCAAATCCGCGAATGGACAGGCTTGTGTTAGCAGAGTTCTGGAGCTGCGAGACACGAAATGTTGGCACCACTGACTGAAGGTCTTTAATGTCAAGAATTTGAGCTTTTTCGATAACGTCAGCTGTCGTGACCGTAACGGCAACAGGTGTGGCCTGCAGCGTTGTGGCCCGCTTTGTCGCTGTAACGATAATCTCGTCTTCAACTTGAGCCGTTGCGGGCATTGCGATTGCGCCAGCAGCAAGCATTGATGTTGTCAGTAAGAAAGATTTTTTGAACATGTTTTCCCCGGTCCTTTTCAAAGGTTTGGTGTTGAGCACTCCGAGATCAAACGTCTTGGTTATGCATATTGTTGCATGGCTAACCTGCAATTTTGTGTGGCGCAAGAGATTCTGCACTCTGCGGTGCTATTCCTCTTTTTATGTGACAAAAAGGCAACTGACAGCCACGATTTGGATTAACGGTAGCGTCTATTCACAGGGTGACATTGCAAGCCAAGCCTATTAAAGCTTCGCTCATGAACACGCCTGGCCAAACACCTTACAAAGCGAAGCCTGAAGAACAGCTCCCCGCTGCCATGCCTGATGGCAAGTGGCTTTCACAGGTTGCGAATGAGCCGGACATGGGAGAGCGGCTCGATAAATGGATTGCAGGCTGGACAGGCTTGTCTCGCGGCCGCATTTTGGAACTCATAACTAATGGCGATGTGCGCGCAGAAGGAAACATCGTCACGAAGCCCTCAATCAAAATTCAACCTGGTATGGAGTATGCTGTCTTTGTGCCACCGCCGCGCGACGATATTCCCAAGCCAGAGAACATCCCACTTGATATTTTATTCGAGGATGAGTGGCTTATTGTTGTGAACAAACCGTCTGGAATGACGGTCCATCCCGCTCCAGGATCGCGTACAGGTACACTTGTGCATGCGATGCTGTACCATTGTAAAGACACACTTTCTGGAATCGGCGGCGTCATGCGACCCGGCATCGTCCACCGAATCGATAAAGACACAAGTGGCGTCATGGTTGTGGCCAAAAATGACCATGCCCATCGCTATCTTTCCAAACAATTTGCTAAGCACACGATTGAACGCGTTTATGTTTGCTTTGCGCGTGGCGGTCCAAAACCTCGCAGCGGGACAATAGAATCGCGCCTCGCCCGTAGCCAACATGACCGAAAAAAAATTGCCGTCGTGCGCGGAACCGTCGGGAACCTCGAAGCCTCTGAACACGGTCGTCACGCCATTACGCATTATCAGCAAATTCAAGGCTACGGACAGCAGCCCCATGCCGCGCTTGGAACCCCACAAGTCAGCCGCATTGAATGCCGATTAGAAACAGGGCGCACGCACCAAATTCGCGTGCATCTCGCCCACATTGGCTGCCCGCTTCTTGGAGACCAGCTTTACGGGAAGCAGCGCGCTTTTCTGACAACCAAAAACCCCAATGAACTCGCCGTACGCGACGCATTATCAGGTTTCAAACGCCAAGCTCTTCATGCCGCGCGGCTAGGATTCATACACCCCGGTACAAAAGAAGAAATGGTTTTTGAAAGCGAAATGCCAGAAGACATGCTTTCATTACAGCGCACATTTTCTGGCCTAGATAAAGATTAGGCCCGCCACCGTTAAATCACGTAATTTTGATCCGTGATAGCCCGCAAAGCGGGCTTTGCATCCCCTGCTCTATCAAAGAGAAGTGGGAAATTAGTACGTTGGGTTGGCGCGAAGTTCAGCCAGCTGTCATTATCTCTTACGCCCCATACGTTTACAGATTCAACTGAAGGACGCGTCACGAGGCCCAAAAACAATTCCCGCAATAAAGAGGCTTGAGTGGCTAGCATTTCTGGCGGTGCCATAGGGCCTAGGTCAGGCGAACAATTAGTGCCGCTCTGCCAACATGTTCCGGGGTCTTGATAAAAACTCACGTCCAGTTCAGTGACATGGTTGATAAGGCCTGCAAACTCATTACTGACCGCGTCAATTGCAGCTAATGCTCCAGAAGCTGGCGTATTCAACTGCAGGTGAAATTGATGACCCACGCCGTCTATAGGCACGCCTCGTTCCAAAAGCCTACGAACGATCTCCATCGTCCAATTCATCTTGAAGGGATTTTCTGTCTCATAATCACTCAGGAAAAGCTGGGCGCCTGGAGCTGCGGCCCGCGCCGCATTGAAAGCCCAATCAATGTAATCGGCATTGCCTACGGCATTGAACCATTCCGTATCCCTGTCTGGGCCGACGCCATCATTGCCGCGATAAATATCTACGGAGGTTACCTCGTTGACAACATCCCAAACGGTAATGCGGCCCGCAAAATGTTCCATAACGGCGGTAATGTAGTTTTCCAAACGTGTTCGGATTTGAGCGTTCGTTCCCTCGTAGAAATAGGCCGGCGTGGCTTCATGCCAAACAAGGGCGTGCCCTCTAACGGTCATATTGTTTGACAGCGCCCAGTCGACAATACGGTCAGCAGGACCAAAATTATATTCGCCCTCAGTTGGCGCAATCTGATCGGGCTTGAGCTCATATTCAGGCGTAATGACATTGAACTGTGATTGCGCCAAAGTCGCAGAAAGGTCGCCAGCATTAATTTGGTTAGCCGTTATCGCTGTGCCAACCGAAAAGTTGTTTCGAAAGCTATCACGCAACAGGCCTTCGCTCAGTGTAAAACCAGTCGGCGAAGTGGGCGGCGGCGTAGTTGGCGGGATAACACCAATTGGAGTTGGCGGGGCGCTGGTGCTCGACCCTCCGCAAGCGGAGCTCATCAATGCCGCGGCACCTGCCAGTAATTTGAGACGCTGACGCGCGGTGATATCTACCATAATATATCTTCCAATGCAGGACGGCGATGAAACTAAGTCTCACCGAATTTTAACTGTTCATAATGTGAAAAGATTAAATTTCGCTAAGCCCATAGCGTTTTGAAAGTCCTATGGCCAAGGTCTCTTTTAGCGTCCTCCACACTCTTTGAAGTCTCTACGATTTTGTACTAAATCACCACTTACGGATGGCTAGGGGCTTGCCCTTGTCAGAACCGCGTGTTTTATAAGTGTATGACATTACAGAAATTGGCGCTTTTGAGCGCGGCTGCCATAGCTCTTGCGAGCTGCGGCAGCGCAGAAAATAATAAAGACAACAAAACAGAAGCCTCGGACAAAGCCGCAGCTTTCGCGTCAACTTACCAACCCATGCCTTCGGAAACCACGTTTATAACGAACGCCTTTATCATTGACGGTGCGGGCGGAGAGATAGAAAACGGTTCAATCTTGATAACTAATGGCCGCATAACCGCCATAGGCTCAAACATATCAGGCAGCGACGACGCTGTTACAATCGATGCTGGCGGGAAATACGTGACCCCTGGCATTATTGATATTCACTCTCATTTAGGCAACTACCCCTCGCCCAGCATTCGCGCTCATGGCGACGGCAATGAAATTACAAGTCCCGTTACTTCTGAAGTTTTTGCTGAGCATGGCGTTTGGCCGCAAGATCCCGGGTTTGACGAAGCTCTAGAGGGCGGCATTACGACGCTGCACATCCTGCCGGGCTCAGCCAATCTCTTCGGCGGTCGAGGCGTTACCTTGCGTAATGTTGCGGCGCGCACGGTTCAAGCCATGAAATTTCCTGGCGCACCATACACGCTGAAAATGGCCTGTGGTGAAAATCCAAAGCGGGTATATGGCAACAAAGGCGGCCCCGGCTCTCGTATGGGTAACGTCGCAGGATACCGTGAGAATTGGATTAAAGCGGCAGAATACAAAGCCAAGCGCGACAAAGGCGGAGACGATTTTAAGCGCAATTTGCAGCTTGAAACGCTTGCGGATGTTCTTGACGGCGAAATTCTCGTTCAAATGCATTGCTACCGCGCAGACGAGATGGCTCAGATTTTGGATATCGCAAAAGAGTTTGATTACAAAGTCACGACTTTTCATCACGCAATTGAAGCCTATAAAATTGGCGATTTATTGGCCCAATCCGGTACATGTGCCGCAATGTGGGCCGATTGGTACGGTTTCAAAATGGAAGCCTATGATACCATCAGAGAGAACGTACCCTTCGTTCACGCCGCTGGCGCATGCGCCATGATCCACTCTGATGATGATCTGGGCATACAAAGACTTAACCAAGAAGTCGCTAAAACTTGGGCAGATGGAAACCGTGCAGGATTAAACATTTCAAGAGCCGAGGCTTGGAAATGGCTAACATATAACCCCGCGAAAGCGCTTGGTATTTTAGAAGAAACAGGTTCCCTAGAAGTCGGAAAACGGGCTGATATTGTACTGTGGTCAGAGGAGCCCTTTTCAACTTATGCGCGGCCAGAGAAGGTTATGATTGACGGCGCTCTAGCTTTTGACAAAGCGAGCGGATTCAAACCCACATCTGACTTCCGTTTAGGACAGGTTTATGAAGGTCAAGTCGATAGAAGTTCGGCGGGAGGAAATTAAGATGACACATTTAAAATCACTCCCTCTTGCGGCCCTATTCATGCTTACCGCCGTCCTGCCCGCTGTTGCGCAGGACATGCTAATAAAAGACGCGAAAGTTGTAACAAATACCGCCGCTGGCATTATTGAAAATGGTGACATTCTTGTCCGCGACGGTAAAATTTTGGAGATTGGCGAAAATGTTTCGGCTCCGTCAGGGGTTAATGTCATGGACGGCACAGGAAAATGGGTCACACCCGGTCTTTTCGTGCCCTTTTCGCGCGTTGGGCTTGTCGAAATCAGCGCTGAGGCATCCACCAATGATGTCAGCGCGAGTGAAGCAAACACCTCCGTCAGTAACCGCGCGGCGGATAGTTTCAACCCGAAATCACCTGTGATTGGGAATACCCGAATTGAAGGTATCACCCATGTCGTGTCCGTTCCCGGAACGGGCAAGAATATCTTTGGCGGTATCGGATTGATTGCAAATACATCTGGTAGTTTTGAGTCGATTAAAAACCCAGAGAGCTTTGTATTTGTCTCGCTTGGGGAGAGAGGCGCAGGCACGGCAGGCGGCTCAAGGGCCGCCGCGCTAAATCAATTACGCGGTGCACTTGATGATGCCGGCGCTTATCCATCTCGGTTTAAAGGTCCTGAGGACGGGGACGCGCTATCTCGGCGTGACGCAGCGGCGCTCTTTAGCGCTGCACGGGGGCAAATCCCAATATTTATCGGCGCTGACCGCGCGGTGGATTTGCTCAATATTATCAAATTAAAAAAAGACTACGGGCTTGACGTTATTGTTGTCGGCGCGGCCGAGGGCTGGATGGTCGCCGATGACCTAAAAGCCGCCGGGATAAAAGTAATGGTTGATCCTCAAGAAAACTTACCTGCGAGCTTTGATATGGTAGGCGCACGCCTTGATAATGTTGTCTTGCTCGACAAAGCTGGCGTTGATTACGCAATAATGACGAGAAGTGCTGATTTGACTCACAATGTCCGCGTTCTGTCACAACATGCAGGCAATGCTGTCAGCGCGGGCCTGTCATGGGACAAAGCCTTCGCGGCCATTACCGCCACGCCCGCCCGCTGGTTTAAGACAAAATCAGGAAGCCTTAACAAAGGAGAAGCCGCATCTTTCGTTGTTTGGGACGGCGATCCGCTTCAAGTTACAACGGGTGCCCTTTCGGTCTATATTGACGGACAATCGCAGGAAATGCGTTCGCGTCAAAGCGCGCTGCGGGATCGATATAATCCAAAAAACATAGATAAATTACCGCACAAATACCGTTAGAACTGGAATGTTGCAGCCGTGGTAAGCGGCTGAAACGTGAGGTCAACATTAATAATTACGCGGGACTTGTTGTTGCTAGCAAGTTCTTCCCTGATGTATTCTGATCGCAGAAGCTTGATAATCTTCTTGGTCGCGCGTTCCATTTCCGCTGGATTGGCATCAATGCCGGCTCGCCTCACAGCCGAGCGAACCCGGCTATATATATCGCGCTCATGTGCCGCCGCGTCTGTACTTACGAATGACGCCAAGTCAATTCCGTCAAATTTCAGCGTCAACGGTTTATTCTGAGCGGAAATCGCAGCAGGGTTTGCGGACTGCCCGAATGACGGAACAGCGATGGACGGTATCAAAATAAAAATTAAAGCGCCCGCTATAATTTCTCGTATGAAAACAGACATTTTCACGCTCCCATATTGACTAACTTTCTTTTCAAAGGCGAGTCGAAAATGAATATATGTTAACCTTTTGTCCGTGACCGCCGTCACATTACGCTAAGATTCTCAGCTACGCGCTCAATTATGATTGACTGTTCCCATGCTTGACCTTTGCCGTAATAACCCTATGTTGCGCCGATATACGCAGGGCGCGGGATAACTGCGCATTATACAACGGCGCGACATGTGCGCCATTTGCCAACGAAGCCGTCGCTATCCTTGGCCTTGAAAGACCCCGAATTGACCACTGATACAAATCTGAACGAAATCGCAGCCGACGCACCCGTCACAGTTACATTTAAAGAACTCGGCTTAGACCCAAAAATCATCCAAGCCCTAGACGACATGGGCTATGAACGCCCGACCCCTATTCAGGCCGCAGCCATCCCGTTCGCGCTTGAAGGCAAGGATGTATTGGGTATTGCCCAAACAGGTACCGGTAAAACAGGCGCTTTTACGCTACCAACTGTACACAAACTAGCCAAAGGCCGCGCGAGAGCGCGTATGCCCCGCTGTCTTATCGTCTGCCCAACGCGAGAGCTTGCCGCGCAGGTCGCCGAAAACGTCGAACTTTACGGTAAATATCTCAAGCTAGAAATGGCGCTTTTAATTGGCGGCGTCTCTTTTGCTGAACAAGATAAGAAACTCACGCGCGGCGTTGACGTTCTCATAGCCACGCCAGGCCGCCTGCTTGATCAATTTGAACGCGGCAAAATCCTTTTGAACGGCGTGCAAACCTTAGTTGTAGACGAAGCAGACCGCATGCTCGACATGGGCTTTATTCCTGACATCGAGCGCATTTTCGAAATTACGCCGTTCACACGCCAGGTGTTATTCTTCTCTGCAACTATGCCCAATGAGATTAAGCGTCTTGTGCAGCAGTTTTTGCATCAGCCAGAAACAGTACAAGTGGCCCGTAAAAATATGACGGCCAAAACCGTAACTCAGCGTATTGTGCGCCTTCCTAAGTCGGACGCAAAACTTAAGCGCACGGCTCTTCGATGGATTATCGAAAACGAGAATGTCGATAACGGTATTGTCTTTTGCAACCGCAAACGTGATGTTGATATTGTCGCAAAATCGCTCACGAAGCATGGTCATTCTGCTGCGCCCATCCATGGTGATCTTGCGCAAAGTCTACGTACGGAAACACTCGATGATTTCAAGGAAGGCCGTATTAAAATTCTTGTCGCCTCGGATGTCGCGGCGCGCGGACTAGACGTTCCCAGTGTCAGCCACGTCTTCAACTATGATGTGCCAAGTCACGCAGAAGACTATGTTCACCGCATTGGCCGCACCGGACGTGCGGGCCGCAAGGGCGACACAATCATGATGGTTGGCCGCTTGGACGAGAAAAACTACCAAGCAATTCTAGACATGATAAAAATTGAAGGGATTGATGAGCTCGAAATCCCTGGCATTGAAGACTTCCCCACCGAAGGTAAAATGAAACGCGGCGGCCGCAATGATAAAGGCGGCAAAGGACGAGGCCGTAACGATAGAAATTCTGGATCACGCGGTGGTGGACGTGATAGAAACCGTAGCCACAATAGCGGCGCAGGTCAAAGTCGCCCCGCGCCAAAGCGTGAAAACCTTGCCGTCGAAGTCGAGGCAACTCCTACGCTATCTAAGGCCATGAAGGACAGTTCTCGTACGCGCAAGGCTCCTGCTGGACGTAAAAAACCTGAAGAGAAAAAGGCGAAGGCGGAAGCCCCTAAAACTGAAATTAAAACCAAAGAGACAAAGCAAGACACGTCATCGCGCACGCGCAAAGCGCCGGCGGGCCGCCAAAAAGAAAAGACTCAAACGCCACCTAAGCCTGTTGAGACAAATGAAGTGCCTCACAACAATGAGCTCACTGCAAAAAAGCAGGCGGCACGCAAAGCCCCCTCAGACCGCAATCTTGATGAAAACAATATGCCCAAGGACAGGCCGCGTAATAAGCCTAAGAAAGCGAAGTCGGACGCCAAAAAACGCGACGCTAAATCACCCAAAGACGCAGCTCGCGAAAATGCCGCTCGAAATGAGAGGGACAATTCCAAACGAAGCGGCAAGCGTTATCACGACAAGGGCCAAAAAGAAGACTTTGCTGGTTTTGGCGATGAAATACCTGCGTTTTTTAAGGCTCAAATTAAATAGGGTTCAATTCTCTAGGTCTTCGCAGCCTAATCGTTTGGGTAGCCATAGGTTGAAGCATAGGCTGCATCACCCTTAAAGCCAGCATGCCAAGCCGCCAGTTTCGGAGCGCGGCTCTGCCATCCTAAATGCGCGGCCCTGTACCCTGCGTAATCAAGCGCGCAAATTATGGCGATATTACCGTAAGTCCAAGGCCCGCCGAGCCAGTCACAAATATACTCTAGTGTGTCCAAAGATTGAACTATGGCTGTCTCATGCCGCTGAATAACTTCGGGCCAATGAAATTTTTGGGGCCGAGCTGTTTCCACGCGGTAATTATAGACCGCATCAGAAAGCCCGTCGCCCAACGCATGTTGCCATTTTTGCAGAAAATGACTGTGTTTATCTTTGGCCAAAATCGGTGTCTCGCCAAGGCTATCAAGATAGTCGCATATAACTGGACTATCAAAAAGATACTGGCCTGTTTGCCACTCCAGCGCGGGTATTTTACCGAGCGGATTATCACCCGCTAAATAGCCGCGCGCGCCGTCTTTTTCCGGATAGATTTCTTCGACCTCAATTGAATGCAGCCGAGCCAATATCATAGCTTTGCGTGCATATGGCGAAATGGGGTGGCAGATAAGTTTCATATGAGGCCATATCCTTTCGCCCATCTAGGAGCGGACTTTAGGGTTAACACCATTATCATGCCAACGCTTCGCCGCGAAAACATAGGCTATGCCCAAGACGAGCGCCGCGCCCGCAGCAAACGCATGCAAGGCGTTTTGAACATAGGCTTGTCCGAGCACAGCGTATACGCAAGCCGCTAAAGCGCCACCAACCAATACACTCCCAATCTGCCACGATAGTGGTAAAATTGATTTGTCTAGCATTGACAGGTAGTTTGTTTTTTGCTCTCGGAGCACACGCCTCTCAGACATCGCGCGAAGGGCTAAAAAAGCCGCAAGCGCGAGGCATATGAGTTTACCAGAGGCGACAAATTCACGGACCCAAGGCTCAATGGCCGCGAGTAGAAATGTCGCGCTATAGAGGCACAACATCGCGCCCGTTAGAAAAAGGCCGCGCTTATAGCTCGGGTTATCAACGGGATTGCGAAGGAGCGTCAGCATGAATCTTTAGGCGTTAGTCTTGAAACGGCACAATGGTCACGCTTTCGCCGCAGCCGCAAGCATCCGTCTGGTTTGGGTTTTTGAACGTAAAACGCGAACTCAGCACGTCCA
>CAKZTE010000108.1 GCA_937923115.1 uncultured Caulobacterales bacterium
GTCATAGCTCATATAATTGGTGATATCGACGAGGGCCGAGATGGGACGTAGTCCAATGGCGTTAAGCTTATCTTGCAGCCATTTTGGCGAGGGCCCATTTTTCACGCCGCGCACAACGCGCCCCGCAAATGTCGGGCAGACCTCAGGCGCGTCTATTTCAATTTTCTGCGGGCAGGGGAACGTCCCTTTAATCTCGGCCACCGGCGGCGTGATTAATTTGCCCAAACCTGCAGCGGCAAGGTCACGCGCAATCCCGTTCACGCCCAGCCAATCAGGGCGGTTAGGCGTAACTTCAAAATCAATCACAGGGTCGTTCAGTCCCAGAGCGTCCGCGAGCGGCATGCCCATTTCGAGGCTATCGTCTAAATCCATAATGCCGTCATGGTCATCACCCATGTTCAGCTCGTGCGAGGAGCACATCATGCCAGAGCTATCGACGCCGCGAATTTTGCGCGGCTTTTTATCCAAGCTAAAATCTGCGCCCGGAATATAGGCCCCCATCGGGGCGTAAGCGACTGTCATGCCGGCGCGCGCATTGGGCGCGCCGCAGACAATTTGCATCTCCCCGTCGCGCGTGTCGACTGTGCAAACCTTTAGCTTATCCGCATCAGGGTGTTTCATGGCCGTTTTGACTTTGGCAATAGAAAACGCTGCCAGCTCATCGGCAGGGTTGTGGACCTCTTCGACTTCAAGCCCTGCAAGCGTCATTGCCTCGACAACCTGCTCTAGGGTCGCATCAGTCTCAAGGTGCTCTTTGAGCCAAGTCAGGGTGAATTTCATAGGAGTCTCTAATTCTAATCGTATTTCTTATCACGTTTGTCACGGAAAACTTGCGTCGCTTATCAGCTTAGCCCCGTCGCCATATTGGCTTGCAGGAGCGGGTCAAAGCCGTAGTGGGATAGCCATCTTGTGTCGGCGGCGAACATATCACGTAGATCTGGCATGCCGTATTTCAGCATAGCAAGGCGGTCTACGCCCATACCGAAGGCAAAGCCTTGATACTCATCGGGGTCGAGGCCGCAGCTGCGCAGTACATTGGGATGCACCATGCCGCAGCCAAGGATTTCCATCCAGCTCTCGCCGCTGCCGATTTTAATCGCCGCGCCGTCGCGGGCGTAGCGCACATCCATTTCGGCGGACGGCTCTGTGAACGGGAAGTGATGCGGGCGGAACTGCACATCGACATCGGTTTCAAAAAACGCGCTAACAAAATCCATCAATACACCTTTGAGGTGGCCCATGTGAATGCCCTTATCGATAACAAGGCCTTCGACTTGGTGAAACATCGGCGTATGCGTTTGGTCACTATCGCAGCGAAATGTGCGGCCCGGCGCGATAATGCGGATAGGCGGCTTTTCATTTATCATGGTACGAATTTGTACGGGTGATGTGTGCGTGCGCAGGACTTTCTTATTACCTTCGGAATCTGGCGTCATGAAAAACGTATCGTGCATATCGCGCGCAGGGTGACCGGGCGGAAAGTTCAGCGCGGTAAAGTTATGAAAGTCATCTTCAATGTCGGGCCCTTCGGCAACAGAAAACCCCATGTCTGAAAAAATTACGGCCATTTCTTCCATAACTTGCTGCACAGGATGGAGCGTGCCAGAAGGCCGGCCCACGGGCAGGGACATGTCCATAGTCTCGGAGGCGAGCGCCGCATCAAGCGCAATGTTTTCAAGCTCTACTTTTCGCGCTTCAACTAAAGCGCCAATTTCATTTTTGAGGCCGTTGAGCGCAGGGCCCATAACCTTTTTCTCTTCAAGGCTCATCTTGCCAAGACCTTGCATCATGGCGCTAATCTCGCCTTTTTTACCAAGCGCGGCGACGCGAATATCATCCAGCGCGCGCAGCTCACCTGCGGCTGCAATTTGAGCGGTAAATTTATCTTTTACAGCGTTTAAATCATTCATGAAATGGTCCTTAAAACAGAAGGCGTCTTTTGACGCTTTTGTGAACGGGGGTCAACCACTGGCTGGAGCGTTCGCCCGCGAATGGCGCGCCATACTTAAGCGCGCTAACCCTGCATTAGCACTTTTGCGTTAGGCGGTTCTTATGACACGGTCTTTCTCAATTTTTACGGCGGCGACCCTGCTGTTTTGCGCCAGTGTCTTGACGGGATGCGCCGCTTCGCCTGCGCCCAAAGGCGCGAGTTCAAACGCCAAAGGCTATTATCCGCAGGGATCTTCTGCGCAAATGACGCCTATTCCGCAAACGAGCGGATTTGATTATGATACGCGCGGGCTCGAATTGCCTGACCGAGCGGCGTTTTTGCAAAAAGACAAACGCTGGGGCGGTGATCGTCTTGGCAATACATCTGATACGATGGCCTCTGATGGCTGCCTTGTGACGGCTTCGGCTATGGCGCTTAAGAACCTCGGCTTTCAAACTGACCCTGGGGATTTGAACAAACGCCTCACAGCGGCTGATAGCTTCACCCCGCGCGGCTGGCTTATTTGGAGCGGCATTTCCAAAGTCACGGGCGGTAAAGCCAAAGCACGTTTTTACAGTGAGGTGAATGAGGGCATTATTAATGGCTGCTTGCGCGACGGCTTTTATCCTATGGCGCGGTTTATTTTGCCCAATGGACGGACGCATTGGGCCATGATCGTCAAACGCGATCCGCGCGGCTATTACATGCGCGACCCGCTTCAGCCTAGCCGAAGTCCGCTTCTGTTTCCGCGCGGCGCAGAGGCCTTCAAAGCGGTGCGCTGTATCGGCATGAGCGAGACCTAGGTGGCCAACCCTCTCTTGAATAAATCGCCTCTGCCGCAAACGCCAGAATTTCTAAAAAGCGTTCTGCTATGGCAAGCCGCGATTGTCGTTATCATTCTGGGACTTATCTTCTCCAAAGTGAGTGTTGAAAACGGCTTTCCAATTCACCGCCGCGGCGTTGTCTTTGGCAGTGACTTTATGAATATGTGGCACTTTGGCAAAGCCGCGCTCGCGGACGTGCCAAGCCTTTGGTATGATAATGATCGTTATAACGCGCATCTTCAAACCCATGTCGCAGACTATCCCACGCAATATTTATCCTACCCGCCTCATGTTATGCTATTGGCCGCGCCCTTTGGGATGATGGGGTATAAAACAGCTCTGGCGGTTTTTTGCATGATAAGCGCGCTTTGCTATCATCTGGCGACGCGTGATATTTTAAAGTCAACTGTCTCGCGCTTAGCCTTATGGGTGATGCCGACTGTGGCGCTCACCCTTGTCGCAGGTCAGCTCTCTGTTCTTCTCGCGGCCGCCTTTATTGTGATTTTTCGCACCCTGGACAGCCGCCCGTGGATAGCAGGCCTTTTGATTGCGCTGATGACGGTTAAACCGCAAATCGGCTTCATCTTTCCTATCTTCCTGCTTGCGACAGGGCGTTATAAGGTCTTTGCCTTTGCAAGCCTGTTCTCCGTTCTCTTTATTGGCTCCTCTATTGCGATCTACGGTGTGTCCGTGTGGGAGACATTTTTGCAAACGCGGGTAGGTGAACAGATGGAGCTTTTACTATATATACATCCCATGACGCGCGGCTGGATGCCGAGTGTGGCCGTAAACGCGGGTATCGCCGGTCTAGGCCCGCAGGCGATGGGGATTGCGCATGTCACCGTCGCGCTCGCCGCTATTGGTTTTATGATTTGGGGCGTGCGGCAGACAACTGATAAATTTCTGCAATATGCGCTTTTTCTCGCGGTCAGTTTTGTCGCTACGCCTTATCTTATGATCTACGATACCGTAATTTTAGGCTGGATGGCGATTATCCTCGTAACATTTTATGGCACGGCCCGTCTTGATCGCGGCTTTTATCGCGCCTTTGTTATTATGATACCCGTCAGCACGCTGTTTTCCTTGCTTCATATTCCCGGTAGCGCGCTGCTTTTACTTGCCATGATTGCTTGGGTGGGCCGCCATATTTTGGCGGAAAGGAAAGCCCGCGGGGGCGCGCTTAACGTTTCAAAATGCGCCTCATAGCCAATGTCCTATGGGGTCTCTTGGGCGGCTGGCTTTCAGCCCTTGGATGGCTATTTGCTGCGCTGCTTATGGCCATCACAATTATCGGTCTGCCGTGGACTCGCGCCTGCCTTAGTATTGCGCGCTTTTCGCTTTGGCCTTTTGGCTCTCGTCTTGTACCGCGTGAGCGGCTTACAGGACGTTCAGACATTGGAACCAGTCCCCTTGGGCTCTTGGGCAATATTATTTGGTTTATCCTTGGCGGATGGTATCTTGCTCTCCTGCATTTATGTGTGGGTATTGGATGGTGCCTTACGGTTATTGGCATCCCTTTTGGCACTGCGCATTTTCGCCTCATGAAACAAGCTTTGGCCCCGATTGGGAAGATTGTCGTTCCCGCTGAAATTGCGCGCAGACGTTAAATAGTTCTTGATTTGTTCTTTTTCTTGTGATTTCTTATTCATGAGGAGAGGCTCATGGCTGCTAGTATTTACACCGTTGCATTTGAAGGGGCAGAGGCGCGCCGCGTCGAAGTGCAAGTGCAAATCCTTGGCGGGAGCAAACATATCCTTTCTATTGTTGGCCTTGCGGATAAAGCCGTTGCCGAATCGCGTGAACGTGTTCGCTCCGCATTTGCTGCTATTGGACTGCAAATGCCTTACAAGCGCATGGTCGTTAACCTCGCGCCTGCGGACTTGCCCAAAGAGGGCGCGCATTATGATTTGCCGATTGCGCTTGGGATTATGGCGGCGATGGGCGCTTTGCCTCCTGATGCGTTGCATGACTTTGTCGCCATCGGAGAGCTATCGCTAGATGGCACGATTGCGCCTGTCCCGGGAGCATTGCCCGCCGCGGTTTGCGCGAATGCTTTAGGTCTTGGACTCATTTGCCCCGAGCCCAATGGGGCAGAGGCGGCGTGGGCAGGGGATCTACCTTTGCTCGCGCCGCATAATCTTGTGCAGTTGATAAACCATTTTAAAGGGAGCCAAATATTGCCCCGCCCAGCGGCGGGGGAAATGCTAACGGATGTTTCGCCGCTTGATATGCGCGATGTGCGCGGGCAAGAAACGGCCAAGCGCGCGCTCGAAGTTGCCGCGGCCGGCGGACATAACCTCTTAATGGTCGGGCCGCCGGGTTCAGGTAAATCTATGCTCGCGGCGCGCTTGCCCGGACTGCTTCCGCCTCTCACGGCCAAAGAGCTTCTGGATGTATCGATGGTGCATTCAGTTGCGGGTCTTTTGGATAAAGGCGCTTTATCGCGCGCGCGGCCTTTCAGGTCCCCACATCACAGCGCTTCTATGGCCGCGATGGTCGGCGGCGGCGTTAAAGCCAAACCAGGCGAAGCCTCTATCGCGCATCGCGGGGTTTTGTTTTTGGACGAGCTACCCGAGTTTACCCCCCAAGTGCTCGATAGTCTGCGCCAACCGCTGGAGGAAGGCGAAATTTCTGTTGCCCGCGTTAATGCCCATGTAAAATACCCCGCGCGCTTTCAGCTGATTGCGGCCATGAACCCCTGCCGCTGCGGGACAGGCGGGGCGAATGGTATTTCTTGCCCGCGCGGCCCGCGCTGCGCGGTCGATTATCAAGCCCGC
>CAKZTE010000109.1 GCA_937923115.1 uncultured Caulobacterales bacterium
ACGAAAATTAATATCAGAAGACTTGACCTTTTTTTCTAAAGAACCCTGCTCTAGATACTCTAAAGCGAAAGCAATGTATTCGTGACCTTCATGAGTTACTATGTCAGCTTCGTTTAATTTCACGACGTAATCACTATTGCATTTTACAAGATTTCTGATTTCTTGAACTTGAGAATGAATATTATCTTTTGAATTTGTCTCAACCACTTTTAGCGCCTGAAGATGACCTGAGATAATGTTTTTTGCTAAGTAGACATCTCCAAATGCTCCATTACCTAAGTGTTTGATAATCTTGTGTTTCGAAACAATGACGTTTTTTTTGAACTTACTCACAATGCTGTTATTCCAGCTAGAATCGCAGTCTTACAGCTCTCTGTCCAATATGGTTGGTCATCCTTTAGGGTATCCACCCACTCTAGTGCTTTTGTGCCTTTGGGTAAGCCGTAAACTGAATAACCTTTTAATTTTGCTTTTGATATTGTCGCAAGAGGAATGTTTTTTTCTGAGCAGCACAAAGATATTAAACCTATTGGAAGTCCGTGAATTAACATTGCATCCATATTTAGCAGCTTGTAATGTAGCTTAATAACTACTTTATCAATTTTGTTATCCCTTAATATTTGCCCAAAAGCATTTTTGAACCATTTCGCAGAGTTAGGGTAAGATTCTGGCTCGGGGTTACCGCGCTTTCCTCTGTCAATGATGTGAGGGTTTAGTTTTTCACCACTAACGACAGCATAATGGAAACCGCCTTTTTCCAAACAAATCCCTAACTTCATTCTGACCTCCTATTTGAGATATCAACCATTATGGTTAGGTGGGGTGTATAAAGGGCATTTCAAGCATTAAAGGTTGAATTAGTTCAGAATATTTTCAGGCTAAAACTCTCGCCCTACAATATTCTAGTATGCATATAAACAGGTGGCCTTGGTGAAGGGGTTGGAGTTTCCCCCAAATACCGCTCATCCCGACCATGCGTTTGCACGCAAACGCTAGAGTCGGGAACCATCTCCTACTCTTTGTTCTTGATGCACCGTGTGGGTGATGGACCCCGTGTTTCCACGGGGTGAGCGGGGTGTGTGGAAATGGGGTGAGCGGGACATTGAGATTGGTATTTTATATTTCCCACGAAACCCTGCAAGTCATTCCTGCGGAATGGACTGGTTATCGTTCATGGTTTTGCTTGCGCTTTTGCGATGCAAAAACGCTGGCAAAAACCATTTAATCCCCGCTTATAAAAACTATGCCATTCTTACGCTGTTTCCAATCGATGGAACAGGTAAGACGTTACTTACTTCGGTTGGGACGGTGTGGTGTGAGGCATGGGCTAACGATCTGTGCCAAGCGCCGCGAAGTGAGAGCTATCCCGATTGATACAGGCGTTTTGTCTGTGTCAGAGGTCTTTGAATTTGGCCGCTTTGCAACGCATCGCCGCGTGGTTGATCCCGCGTAAAACACTCCCAACTTCCCCTTCGGTCTCCGTCGCGAGATCGGCCACGCGGGCAGTTCTATCGCTATTTGCGGCCACGCGATGGGCCGCCGCCAATGACGCATGAGCGGATATCAAAACACACTCTTATAAGATGATAAGCCTAAGCTTGTAAGGTGATAAGACTATGCGGCCTCCGCAATTCCCTTAACGCGCTCCCGTATCCCCATGGTCAGCTCCATACTCCGCACCCGCGCGGCGTGGTGATAAAACGGCATGGACATGATGAATTCATCAGGCTGGAGCTGCTGTGCGAAACTGGACAGGCGCGCGGTAATTTGTTCGGGCGTGCCGACCGCGCTCCCTGCGAGCATAGGCTCTATGGCCGCGGCGATTTGCGGCGGGACGGTCAGGCCTTCGACGGGCGGTTTGGCGAGGCCGCGCTGCCCCGTCACCATCCCCATAAAGGCTTGGATGAGGGTCGAGAAATGATACTGCGCCTCGGCCTGCGTCTCGGCAGCAAAGACATTACAAGCCATCATGAAATAGGGCGCTTTAAGGTGTTTTGACGGCTTGAAATCGCGGCGGTAAATTGCCGCCGCCTCAAAAAGCTGCTGCGGGGCAAAGTGAGAGGCAAAGGCATAAGGCAGTCCCATATGCGCGGCAAGCTGCGCGCCAAAAAGGGACGAGCCGAGTATCCAGACGGGAACCTGCGTGCCTTCGCCGGGGATTGCCCGCACGGCAAGGGGCGCGGCGTCGTCATAAGGGGCCATCAGCGCAATCAGCTCCGCAACATCAGCGGGGAAGCGCTGGGCGGATGCTTCCGAGTCTTTGCGAAGGGCGCGGATGACGTTTCTATCGCCGCCGGGCGCGCGGCCTAGTCCCAAATCAATGCGGCCCGGGTGGAGGGTGGCCAGCGTGCCAAACTGCTCGGCGATAACAAGCGGACTGTGGTTAGGCAGCATGATGCCGCCTGCGCCGAGCCGAATGGTCTTCGTGTGGGCCGCGATTTGAGCAATCAGCACAGATGTGGCCGAACTGGCGACGGACACCATATTGTGATGCTCGGCATACCAGACGCGGTTGTATCCCAGCGTTTCGGCGGCCTGCGCGGTGCTCACGCAATCTTTGAAGCTTTGGGCGATATCGCTGCCCTCTGTCACGCGGGCAAGGTCAAGAATGGAGAAGGGAAGTGTCATTGCGTGAGAATGACAGGCGGCGCGCGCGAAATCAATAGAACCCGCGATAATCAGGGCTTGTATTGCGGCGCAATAACGACCATATGGCGTATATCGATCTACGGCCGACCTATCTGGCTTTCTATCCGCGGGACGTTCCCCCTCCAAAAGGGAGAGAAGCGCGGTGACACTGTATATACTCTTCCCGACATCGACTAACGCCACAGCTCCACGATGGAGTGACGGCACACTAATGACGTGAAAGGAAATACCCATGTCAGATATGAAAACAGGTACTGTTAAGTTCTTTAATTCCTCAAAAGGCTTCGGCTTTATTCAGCCCGAGTCTGGCGACGATGTGTTTGTACACATTTCAGCGCTACAGCGCGCCGGTCTTGACGGACTTAACGAAGGCGACAAAGTGTCGTTCAACACATCTATTGATCAGCGTTCAGGCAAGTCTGCCGTTGACGCTATCGAAATGGCCTAAGCCATTTACGCTTTTTTGCGCTGACAATGTCAGCGCATAATGTGTTCCAAACGCGCCGCTTTTCTAACGAAAGGTCGGCGCGTTTTTTGTGAATACAGGAGGTAATTGAGGAGTTATTTTCTCCTTAACCCTGAACCTAACCACTTCGGCAATAATTCCCCGTTATGGGGGAAAAATGTCGTTATCACAGCTCATATACACCTCAACCTGCACGGCGTCGATGACGCCGAAGATGGCATATCTGACGTCCTCGAAAAGCGTCGACATCTGTAAGTCGCTGGGCTTAACGGGGCGCGTCTTTGCCAATAACAAACAAGCGCTGGCAATGACTGAAGGCCCAACAGAGATCGTGCGGCGTTACTATCATGCCGTAGCCTCTGATAGCTTAGTCGAGAATATCATCTTGCATACGGACCGAGAGATTAAAGCGAGAGAGTTTGCGAACTATTCCGTCTGGCTCAATCTTGAAACGCCCATAGAGTTTACCGACACAGTGCGTCATTTGACGCCGGAAACTCTGTCTCGCGCTATGCCGGACAATATCTCACTGCGTCTGCGGATGATGGTGGAGGCTTATCTTAAGCCGGACTTGCTCCATAACTAAAACATGCTAAGCGGGCTTAAGCTTTAAAGGACCCGCTATGTCTCTCTTCGTTTTTGCTAAATTCGCCATCCATGACCGTGACGGCTATGAGCGCTATGTCTCGCTCGCGACTCCGATATTTATGCGCGAAAAAGTGAAGGTACATGGCTCGGATGACGCACCGCACGCGCTTACGCCTGATATGGCGGCAGATAAAAACGTTCTTCTCGAGTTTCGTGACAAAGAGCATTTTGAGCACTTCTTTGCGCAAAAGGATTACATGGCGGCGGCGAAAGTGCGCAATGCGGCGTCTAAAATGTCTGCGACGTTGTTTGAACGCTTTGAGGGATAACGAGGTTAACCCAGACCGCTTGTGATATATCCTATGAAGCTCGCCACAGGCGCGCTCGTGAGGATGACGCCAAAGAAGAATATGCCGTTGACAACGATCATGCAAAAGACGGCAAAGCTTCCAAGGTCTTTGGCCCGCTTGCCCGCCGGAGAGATTTCAGGACTGACGCGGTCAATTATAACTTCAATGGCGGTGTTCAGGGCCTCAAAGGCAATCATCAGCAAAAACAATATGGTCATGATGCCAAGATTAACCCAAGAGGTTCTCAGCAATACAAGGATGACCATCATCCAGAAATAGGCATAAACTTCAAGCCGCGCCGCAAACTCACTACGCAAGAGATAGTGGCAGCCGTCATAGCTATATTTGGACGCTCTGACAGCCTGATTGACCATTTTTTGCAGCATAGATGTGTCCAGCTTTCCGTGAATCTAAAGGCGTAAAATGAGAATTTAATGGTAGTGGGCTGCGCCGTGGTTAGCAAGAATAGGATGCGGTTCGCATCACCTCCACTCTATGAAATTCAGCTGTCATTCACGTCACTATTTGTAGTTTGCTTTAATCAAACGTAATTGAGGCAAATAAAATGACATTACGAACTCTTTTTGGAGCCCTCGCGGCGACCCTATTTCTAAATGATAGTGCCTTTGCTTTGTCATGCGCGCGAACAAATGTTTCGCAGGCGATGGAGCAAGCCAAGACCAGTGACGATTTATATTATGTCTTGGTTGGCACCTTCCAGTCGACACCTTTGCCTAAGAAGACAAAGACCGCTGTTGTCGACTCACGCAACCGATTTGAAACGGCGCCGCCCCAAATGGTTGAAGCGTGGTTTGATGGCCGCATCCTCTCGAGCGCTGCCGCTAATGATAAAACTGTCTCGCGCTTTCCTGTCGACGTTGAAGTCAGCTGCGCTGGGTCATGGTGCGGTAGTCCGCCCGCAAATGACAAAGAGGTTATCGCTTTTGTAAAAGCACGTCCAGGCCAGCCCATGATGCTAAGTGCGGGTCCGTGTCCAAGCAAGGTTTTCGCGGTTGATGCTAAGCAATCTCAGGTGCCATCTCTGCGTGCCTGTTTTACCGAGAGCTGTGAAGACGCGGTTGATCCAAGGTTTGATAAGCGTTAGCGCGTCATTAGCCGTAGCGGGCCTGCAGAAGGCTTCGTGCGGTCGCTGCCGCATGAGTGCAGCGCGGGCGGCTCTATGACTTTGTTGACACGCGGCGTTGTTTGAGCCGTTCTTGCGCTGTAATTAACAGTATTATGATTGCGAATGTGAGGGTAAGGCCGTTGGCAATTACGATTGGAGCGTCGCGGGTTGCTAGTCCGTAGATGAGCCACAATGCCACGCCCAGCGTGAACAGCGTATACATAAGAAGCGAGAGTCCTTCGGTTTGCCGTGTTCGTATCACCAGCAGTGCCTGAGGCAAGAAACTCGCGGAGGTTAGAAAAGCCGCGCAATAACCGATAAAATCAATTGTAGTCATGAGTTCATGTAAATGTAGACGGCGCAAATCTATAGCGTTTATTTGCCGCCAGCCATAACTAAGGCAATATCGCGTAGATCGAAAACCAAAGAGACTACAATCGTCACGAACAGCAGGCAGACCCAGAGGAAAAATGCTCTATACGTCAATGTTTTATACTTTGCCGTGTCGGATTCGCCGTCATGTTTTCGTGCTTGTTTGCTAAGGGTTGTTTTCCAAAGGTAGATAGCAAGCGGAAGCCAAATCAAGATGTGTGACAGACCAAGAAGATGGACATTACCCGTCATCGTCCAGAAGATATATCCCAAAAAGGCTGTTGCGGTAAGCGCGAGGAGGGCCCGCCGCGCTTGGGGGTGTTGGCGCGCAAACAGTACGCCCGCCAGGAAGATAAATATCATCCAAGACATCCAAAGCTGCACTACGGGGGAGGTTTGCGATTGAAGAGCATAGAGCAGGTCGGTCATGGTGGCCTCTGTTTCGTATCGTAAAACCACAACACGTTCTTGATGCCCCGCAGCAAGGTATTATCCTCTTAATTTCAAGCTATATACATATCTTCTATAAAATGATATAGAATTCCATCGATTACGGCCAGACAACCCGGCTTGCAGCTTTGCTGCCATACTGAGTGACTATTCTTTGATCGACTTCCGCTAGGCCCGCGTTGGGTTTAGTTTTATATGACGTGAAAGGAATACACATGTCAGAAATGAAAGCAGGAACAGTAAAGTTCTTCAATTCCACCAAAGGCTTCGGCTTTATTCAACCAGACGATGGATCAGGCGACGTGTTTGTCCACATCTCAGCGCTTCACCGTGCAGGCCTTCAAGGTTTGAATGACGGCGACAAGGTCTCTTTTGACACGGCTGTAAATGAGCGTTCGGGTAAAACTGCCGTTGAGAATATCACTATGGCTGACTAATAGGCTGTGCCTATTGTGTTAGCGAGAATTTCGTAATGTTAAGACCCGCTTTTTAAGGCGGGTTTTTTTATAAAATATCATCGTCTAATATTTCGAGACGATTGGGGTCATCAAGCCAAATCATTGGACCGTTTTGGAGTTCAATCCAGCCCCTAATTCTTACCTTTGCTCCCTCAAGCGAGAGCACATCAAACCCAGCGCGTTCAAGGTTTCGGCGGTTCTTCTTTGCAACAACAATTGTGAAATCGGTTTTATAGTCGGCCCCGAAATTAAGATAGATTGTGCCTCTTACATCGGCTGTTGACGTGATGATACCTTCGACAAGCTGAAAGCTATCGACATCTTGCGCGAGCATATTGGGCTCTGGAGTGCGAACCGCGTAATAGGGCAGGCCCCAAATGCCGCGTTTGCTCTCGCGCGCTTTGCGCTCGGCGGCGTATAGCGCGCTGGAATTTTGCCAGGTATCGGGCCAAGTGTAGACCCGCGCGAGGCCAAGACGGATCATTTCTTCTTGAATCCACAAATCCCGCTCGCCCGCAGCATTCAGCGTGTAGACTTGAGCCAGTGCTCGGCCATATCTATCGCGGGTTTCACCGCCGTAAAAAAGCTGTACACGCCGTTTTTGGGTCAGCGCCGTCAGGGCGGCTTTTGCTTCCTCGCCCATAGGCCAGGCTTTAAACCCTTTGCGGCCTAAAGGCAGTTTAGGTGCTTGCATGGCCGATAGCCGTACCTTTAATCCATCTTCAAGATAAAGCGTGTCGCCGTCCAATATGGATGCAACAACGCCGCTCTCTCCTGGCTTTAACGCCGCTGATTTGGCCGCCCCCAGCGAGACAGCTGATAGCAGCGCCGCGCTTGCGAGGCCCGCTATTTGGCGGGTCAAATTTTGCGCGCGTTTAGTCATGAACTTCATGCACCTAATGTGACTGAAAAAACAGCCAGAGTCCAATTCAGCGATGATAAGTGTGAACGCCGGCTTTATCCTTGTTGTTGCAAGAGGATTATATCAAAGGGGGTATTTGTAGCTTAAGTTTCCTTAGCTCAGCTGGATAGAGCAACGGACTCATAATCTTAGGTAGGTGGTTCGAGTCCATTCGGGGACGCCAAAATGGCTTAGTCATGAAAAAACCCGCTCCAACACAGTTGCAGCAGGCTTCTTTAACTCAATTAATCTTAGTCTATGGTGCAGGTTGACCGTCGGCTTTGATGAATTCCAACTCAACCATCAAGTCGACTTCATCCGCCATTGGGGCGTACTTATCAATTCCAAAATCAGAGCGCTTGAGCTTGCCTGTGGCTGAAATACCAAACATAGGCTTTTTGCTGCGAAAGTGCTCTCCGACCTTATTGAGCTTAACATCCAGAGTAATCGGCTTCTCAACGCCTTTAATCGTTAGGTTGCCTGTTAGCGTTCCGTTACCCAATAGGCTCTGATTGACATCTGTACTTTGGAAAGAAATGACGGGGAAGTTCTTGGCATCAAACCAATCTTCGCCGACAAGTTTTTCGTCCCAAACTTTAACGCCACTGTCGACTGAGGCCGTATCGATTGTCACGCCGACGCCTGATTTTTCAGGATCTTCAGTGTTGAGCATAACCGTTGAGCCAAAACTACCCCAGCGCAAAATCGGTTTTGAGTAACCCGCGTGGTTGTAAGAAAAGGCGATGTAAGCATGTCCAGAATCGGACTCGTAAAGACCTGCCGGCAATGTCGTAATGTCTGGCCCCGCAACAGCTTCTGTCATTTTGCCCGCTGCTGCGGCAGTTTTTTCTGCGACGTCTCCAGCCTTTGCCGCCGCTTTATCTGCTGCCGATTCGACTTGTCCTGAACATCCTGCAAGCAATGTAAGGGCGAGGGCGGCGGTTGTGAGCGTTTTAAACATGTTATTCTCCTTAAGAATTCATTCTATTATCCACTAGTTTTCAAGCGGCGTAAAGCTATTGAGTTTGGCGTGAAAATCGTCCCAGTTATCGTCTTTGTCAATTGAATCCCACAGCGTGCCAATCTCGTCATAAAGCAGAGACGGCGCGATCATATCTACGGGCCCTGCGCGCATTGGGGTGTAACGCGAGAGGGTTTTAAACCAAGTTTCAAAACTCTCTCCCGAGTAGAAGGCGGCATTTGAAGAAAGGCGTGCCGTCTCCTCGCGCGACGCGCCGCCCGACCAGTCGTGCCAAAACTGCGGCCACGGAACTTCGGCGGTTTCTAGCCATTCAAAAGTCTGCATAACAAAGGCGATGTCAGCGTCCATCTGTGTGGGCTCGATGCCTAGCCGCCTAAAAACCTGATGCCTTAAGGCGTCTCGGTATGCTGGAGCGTAGGCTTCTAGCGCTTTTAGAAGGCCTTTGTCATCGGCTATCAGGGAGAGGCTTTGCGCAAGCTGCCCAAGGTTCCAATACATAATTTCAGGCTGCCGCGCGAAAGCATAAAGGCGGTTATGATCAAAATAGGCGGCGGTAAAACTGGACTGCAATATGGGCAGGAAACGATAGGGGCCGTAGTCAAAGGTTTCCCCCGTAATGTTCATATTATCCGTGTTCATAACGCCGTGTACAAAACCGGCGGCCATCCAGCTTGCGACAGTCTTGGCCGATGCGACGGCGCAGGCTTGGAGCAGCGCCGCCGCCGAGACGGCCTCGGGATAGAAGTGAGTCTGGCAATAGCTCACCAGTTTCTCCATATTTGCCTTATCTTCAAAATAGGCAAGGCGCTGAAACGTGCCAAAGCGAATATGGGAGTGCTGGAGCCGGGTCATAACGGCTGAACGCGTTGGCGAGGGCTCGTCTCCGCGTGTGAGGGCTTCGCCTGTTTCAATGAGGCTAAAGCTTTGTGACGTTGGCACCCCAAGACTTTCCAAATAGGTCGTCGCCAAAACTTCGCGCACGCCCCCGAGTAGCGTGAGGCGGCCATCTCCGCGCCGAGAATAAGGCGTCTGGCCAGAGCCCTTCGTGCCGAGGTCAAGTAGGCGGTTGTTGGCGTCTCGCATTTGCGCAAATAGAAACCCGCGCCCATCGCCAATATTTGGATTGTAGTTTTGAAACTGATGCCCGTGATAACGCAGGGCGAGCGGGCTTTGCAGATTATCGCGCAGTGATTTGAAACGGCCAAAATGCGAAATCCAGTCAGCGTCAGAAAGATTTGAAAGGCCAACAGATTTTGCCGCTCTATCATTGCGGTATCTTAAAATCGTTTTGGGAAAATCAGCAGACTCTACAGCGTCATAGAAATTCTCTCCAAGGTCTAATATGGCAGGGTCAGGTCTATAGTCGCTCAAGTTAACGCTCGTCTTCTTCAACAGCGGCCCGTAGAAAATCTGCCACATCGAGGGGAATTTTCCTTGCCTTCGGAAAGGCCCTCGCGAAATTTAGAAACCCATGCGGCATAGCCTTTTCATGCGCGTAAATAACCTTGACGCCATGTGCCATCATATTGTCCGCGTAAAGCTTACCTTCGTCTCGTAACGGATCGAGACCGCAGGTCAAAACGTAAGCGGGGGGTAGCTTCTTGAGATTCTTCTCAAATAGCGGAGAGAGGCGCGTATCATTTTTCGCGTCACTGCTGCCGACATAATGCTCGTTGATAAAGTTCAACGCCATAAATCCAAGTTGTAGCCAGTCTTGCGGCCCTGGCTTGGGCGGCTTAAAATTGATAAGCTGCATGAGTGGATAAAGGAGAACTTGCGCTTTTATCAAATCTCTATGTTTCTGCGCAAGGAAGGCCGTCATATTGCCGCCCGCGCTATCTCCGCCCAGAGTCACTTTTTGGCGGTCTATACCATACTCATCTTGGCCGTAACCCTCGAGCGCCCATAGCAAAGCCGTCTCGCAATCCTCAGGGCCTGCGGGGTAAGGAAATTGCGGCGCAAGACGGTAGTCCACGGAGAGCACGCGGTGACCAGAGCCGCTCGCGATGCGCTTGCAAAGACCCTCATGGGACTCGACACTACAGGTGACAAAACCGCCGCCGTGTAGGTAGATTAATGTTGGTCCAGGCTCTTGGCTGGCCTGAAACGGGATATAAAGCCGAACGGGCACCGGAAAGTCTCCATTCGGAACATTGAAGTCTTCTACGGCGCGCATCTCTGGACCCGGCGCGTCGAACTGATTGCTCATGCGGCGAATATTATTGTGAACCGTATACACCGTGTCTGGATGCTTCAGGCGGTCAACGTAACCGCGCATGGCTGCCCCAAATTCATTGGCAAAGTCTTTAGGTGATTTCATAATTTACTCCACATCAGCAAGATAGGGCGGGGCAGGATTATATTGCATCCCGCGCGCAACATCTCGCGCAAAAGCGGGCGAGAACATTTGCCCCGTCAACCAGAGCGCCATGTCTATGCCCGCAGACACCCCTGCGGAAGTCACAAGATTTCCGTCACGCACATAGCGCACATCCGGCTGTAAATCACCTTCAAGACCGAGCGCTTTAAATTCATCAAACGCCGCCCAAAACGTTGAAATGCGTTTGCCTTTAGTTAGGCCTGCCTTGGATAAAATCATGGAGCCTGTGCAAACGCTCGTTACCCATTCACACGTTGGTGCGATAGCCTGAACCCATTTAATAACGGTGTCGTTTTTAATCTGCGCTCGCGCGCCTTGTCCGCCCGGCACGCATATCACGTCAAGCGTCGTCACATCCGGCATCGCCATATGCGCGCCCACACGCATACCCTTTTTGCCTGTGATATCGTCGCCCGTCTCGGATATCAGAATGACCTTAACGGCGTCTGCCTCGCCGCGGTGTTGCCTTACCAGGTTTATCATGGTGAAGACTTCATAAGGCCCGACGAAGTCGAGCTCTTCAGCGTCATTGAAGATGAAGATACCAATTGTTTTCATGGGGCGTATCCACCATTCTCAAGGAACTTTTTCTCTTCGGCTGTCGAGGGTCGACCTAAAATTTCGTTACGGTGCGGAAAGCGCCCAAATCGGGCGATAACCTTTCGGTGCTCTCGCGCGTGATGAAGCGTGTTTTCACTCTCAAGGCGTTGGTCGACAAGCGCTACGCAAGCGTCTTGGTCGGCTAGGGCTTCCGAATGCATATAAGGCATATATATAAAAGCCCGACGGTCTTGCGCAATTTTCAGGTCGTGATTTTTCTCGACCAACCGCTTTGCCGCATTAAGGGCCAGGGCATCCCACGCAAAGGCCGCCCTTGTGCCGCGGTACATATTTCGCGGAAATTGATCGAGCGCAATGATAAGCGCTAATGCGCCGTCAGCCCGGTCTTCCCATGAGTGAGGCGCACTGCGGGACAGCACCCCCGCGAGCTCCAAAGCGGTATTTTCAAACTCAGCCCTGATTAAAGCATCAAAGGCGTCTGATTTCTTATACCACATTTCTGCGCCCGCAGTTTCAAACCAAAAAGTCAGAATGTCATCCGCCGTTTTCATTACAGGCGTAATGTGCCGTCCTGAATTTTCTTAAATACGTCTGGCGTTATTTTCTTGTAGCTGCCCGACGCGCCATCAGCATAAAATAGAGGCTCTGATATATTAGCGGGGTCAAAACCGGCTTTAACAAGGTTTGTTTTCTTGAATTTAAACGTGCTTGTCGTGTCTGTCTCGCGAGAGACGCGCAGAAATACGGGTCGCGCGTAATGCGGCAAGCTATTATCGATATGTGTCTTAAGGGCTTCCATGTCAGGCAAGCTTTCCGCGACCAGAGACGCCATGCCCGCACGTCCATCATAGCCGGGAACTTGAACGCCGTAGACATTGGCTTGCGTAATGCCGCTAAAATTTGACAGAACCGCTGCGACTTCACCTGTTGCCACATTCTCCGCTTTCCAGCGGTAGGTATCGCCAACGCGGTCAACGAAGTAATAATACCCCTGAGCATCACGGCTCATCAGATCGCCCGTCCGAAACCAAGCGTCGTCCTTTTTAAAAACATCCCGTAAGATTTTTTTCTTCGTGGCTTCTTTGTTTTCATAGCCCTCAAAACGAAAACGAGCATCGTCATTGCGGATTTCTCCGATAAGCTCTCCGACTTCGCCGTTATCTGTAACGATGCAAAACCCGTCTGCGCCGCGCACATTACTACCCGTCTCAACGTCATATTTAATGATATCGCAGTTAAACTTGGATTTGAGATAGTTGGGCGCGCGTCCCACAGCGCCAATGGGGCCGTCCAGATTGATTAAGCTGACATTGCCTTCGGTCGCGCCGTAAAATTCAATGACATGTGGTATATTAAACCGCCCGACAAATCCCGGCCAAACTTCGGGCCGAAGGCCATTGCCCATTGCCCAGCGAATTTTATGCTTGGTCTCGAGCGGGTGTGGGGGCGTTGAGTTTAGGAAGCGGCAAAGCTCGCCGACATACATAAAAAGGGTGGCTTCATATTCCACGGCTTCATCCCAAAACTTAGACGCTGAGAATTTGGGCCGTACAATAACGCCGCCGCCATTTGAAATCGCTGCGCCCACCCCGCATAGCCCGCCTGTTGCATGATACATAGGCAGCACCATTAGCATGCGGTCTTTGGGTGTTGTTTTCGCGCCCGCAGCAAAGCCGCGCATGTAGTTCTGCGCGCGCACATGTGTGACTTTCGCGGCCTTAGGCAGGCCCGTCGTGCCAGAGGTGAACATCTTCATGAGCTGATCGCCAGCCTTGATGTCGGCGCGGGCTGATTTTGGAGGACGGTGCGGCTCAATGGTAGAGAGCGCATTGTCAAAATGCGCGTAGCCATCATGTTCTCCAAAGGCCGTAAAGACCTTTGGCGCTGCTTTTATCTCGTCCTTGGCTGTCTCCCATTGGCCCAGCATTTCAGAATCGACAATAACCATTTTGGCATCAGATATATTGACGCAATGGCTTAAGGCGGGGCCTGTGAGCTGAAAGTTCAAGAGCGCGGGGACAACGCCAACCTTGGAAAGGCCAAACCAGATAGCAACATATTCCATGCGGTTGCGCAAGAAAACGCAGACCGTGTCGCCTTTAACGCAGCCCTCCGCGAGGGCCCAATTGGCGACGCGATTGGCATAGATTTCCATCTCGTCATAGGTCATGGTCTTGTCGTCTTCGAGGAAGGCGATATTCGAGCCGTATTTGTCACACAGTTTTTCGAGGTCGTCGGGGATGAGGCGGTTGCTCTCCGCATCAACATCTTTAATTGATTTTAACATGCGAAGCATGCCGCCAAGATATTTCTTTTCGCGCTTGATCGTTTGTAGCAATCCCATGAATTTTCTCCCAATTTTATGATACCATAAAGCCGCTTTTTCGGGGGTCAAGACGCGTGTTTGTCGCTGCGCCTGAATCCAAAACCCTCTGGCCAAATAGGCGGAAATCAGACAGAGAGAGGCATGTTAAACCGTCTCTATACCGCGCGAGATTATCACCGCCTTACGGCCGTAATTATTCTAGGCGTCATGCTCTTGCGGGTTTGCGCATTATTATTATCTCCGCTTGGCCTTCATGGTGATGAAGCGCAATATTGGGCGTGGTCCAAAGCGCTTGATTGGGGGTATTTTACTAAGCCTCCAATGATTGCTTGGGTGATTGCAGTGACAACGTCGATCTTTGGTGATGCGGAATGGGCTGTGCGGCTTTCATCCGCCCCAATTCACGCGCTCACGAGCTATCTTGTTTTCCGTACAGGGCGTACTGTGTTTGATGCGCGCACCGGATTTTGGGCGGCCATGATTTATGGGCTTATGCCAGCCGTATGGCTCTCGTCCCAAATTGTTAGCACAGATGTCACTTTGCTTTTGTTTTTTGTGATTGCGTTAAATGCATGGGTACATTTGCGGCAAGATGGCCCGAGCTGGCTACGAGCTTTGCAATTAGGCTCCGCGATTGGGCTCGGCTTACTGTCCAAATATGCGATGCTGTTTTTCCTGCCCGCATTAGCGCTTTGCCTTGTTTTCGACCGTCCAAGCCGAAAAGGGCTAGTGAATATAAAGGGCGCCGCGGCAGCTCTTATTGCAATAGGGCTTGTTACTCCAAATGTGCTGTGGAATATAAATCATGATTTTGCGACGCTTAGCCATACGGCTGACAATGCTAATTTGGGCAAATCCATCCCCTTTCATCCTTTGGAAATGCTGTCTTTTCTGCGCGACCAGCTTGGCGTTTTTGGGCCCATAAGTTTTGCGGTATATATAGCGGCGTTAATAGCGGGATTATCGGGCAGACTGGGCGAGACGGCGAAATGGCTGGCCTTGTTTGGGGCGAGTCCGTTGCTGATTATTACGGTCCAAGGCCTTCTGTCCCGCGCGAATGCAAATTGGGCTGTGACAAGCTATATTGCGGGCTCGCTATTAACCGCCCATGCTTGCGTGACTTATTGGCCGCGCGCGCGCAAGGCTGTTGGAGCGGCGATTATCTTGCAATCATTCATCGCCGTCATTCTTCTGGGTGCGCTAACCTCTCCCGCTCTCGTGAATAATTTAGGCCTAGCCAATAGCGTGAAGCGTCTGCGCGAATGGCCGGCAACGGTCAGCCACCTCAAGGCGGTCATTGCGCAGGGGCATGACGGAACCGCGTTTGAAACTGTAGCCACAGATAAACGAATTATATTCTACGATTTGCGATATTACGGTCTTGAGGAAACGCTCCCCCTTAAAATGTGGATGCTGCTCGCGGCACCTCAGAACCATGCGGAGCTTGAATCGCCTTTGGCCAAAACCAAAGGCCCCGTTTTACTCGTGCAATATGATGACAATCATCTCAAATACATACGCGAAGACTTTGCGCGCCTAGAATCGTTGCCGCCTGTTGATATTGACCTTGGCGGCGGGAAGCGGCGGCAGCTAAACCTTTGGGCAGGCTATGAGTATACGCCAACCCAAACGCGGTAGCTTCAGAGATTACTTGCCCCAGAGCTGCTCGATGCGGTTATCGCGTCCACAGCCATTGCGGTATATTTTATAGCGAATGGGGTTTTTCTTGTAATAATCTTGATGATAATCCTCAGCATCCCAAAACGTCTTTGCCATTAATATTGGCACTTTGATTGGGTCAGAAAAGGGTTTGGTTTTTTCGATTTCTGCCTTGGATTTTTCTGCCACGTCCATCTGGTCTGGGCGCGCATAAATCACCGGAATGTAAGCGTGGCCGCGGTCACAAAATTGGCCGCCATCATCCGTCGGGTCAACCGTGCGCCAGTAATGGTCCAGCAGCTGGTCATAGCTCACACGCTTTGGGTCAAAGATCACTTTCGCGCCCTCGACATGTTTGCCGTGATTTCGGTATGTCGGGTTGGGCATGTCATCGCCCGTATATCCCGAGATGACTTCATAGACGCCGGGTAGTTTTTCGAAATCAGACTCAACGCACCAAAAACAACCGCCAGCAAAAATTGCTGTATCAGCGCCCGCGGGCAGGGAGGTGGACGCCATGACGGTGTTTGAGGACTTTGGTGTTTGAGCTTCGGTGCTGGCGGAAGAGCAGGCTGTAAGCGCTGCGGCGAGTAGAATAAGTGTGTAATGTTTCATGGTCTTAATCTCTTTCATTCTCACTTCACCTACAAGTCACGCTTTTGCGATTAGCTGCGGCTTTTCTTATAAGCCGAAAGCGCGCGCTCGCGGGCCTGCTTGTGGTCGACGATTGGTTTAGGATAGGTCTCGCCTAGTTTTACATTGGCTTGCGCTAGGATATGCGGCGGGGCTTCCCAAGGACGGTGAATATATTTCTTAGGGAGTTTTGAAAGCTCTGGAACATATTTGCGAACATAGTCACCATTGGGGTCAAACTTTTCGCCTTGGGTGAACGGATTGAAAATCCGGAAATAGGGAGACGCATCCGCGCCGCTACCCGCAACCCATTGCCAGCTTGCGGCATTACTCGCGGGGTCTGCGTCAACAAGCGTATCATGAAACCATGTCTCGCCTTTGCGCCAATCAATCAAAAGATGCTTAATTAGGAAGCTCGCGGTCACCATGCGCACCCGGTTATGTTGCCAGCCTGTTTGCCAGAGTTGGCGCATGCCGGCATCAACAAAGGGATAACCCGTCAGGCCCTTTTGCCACGCCCGCAGACTGCTCTCATCATCTGCCCATTCAAATTTGTCGAAATCTGCTTTGAAGTTTTTCGATTCAAGGCCGGGGTTGTGAAAGAGAAGAACGTATGAGAACTCGCGCCAGCCAATCTCGGCAAGGAATTTATTGGCCACGGCTTCATTGTCTCTGCAGGCGTCCCAAATTTGGCGTGGACTGATTTCGCCAAAGGCGAGATGCGGAGAAAGGCGGCTGGTGCCGTCTTGGTCTGGACGGTCTCTTGCATCTGGGTAATCCGCGACAGGGCCGTCTAAAAACTCATCAAGGGATGTGGCTGCACCGGCTTCGCCTGGCTGCCAAAAGGGCTGCATTTTCGCGCCCCAATCAGGCTTGCTGGGCAGGAGCTCTAAACTGTCAAGGCTCATGCCGCCGCTTAGCCTTTTGAATGCCGTAACGCTTTTTGGGGCTGGGATAGGGTCAGCGATTTCAAACTGTGATTTCGCGGCGCGCCAATAGGGAGTGAAAACCTTGTAATAGCCGCTGCCAGATTTGGTTTCGATTTCCCAAGGCTCTGATAATAGGTTCGCGCGAAATGTCTCGACGGCCACACCGCTGTCTTGGAGCGACGATTTAATCTTCGCGTCGCGGTCACGTTCACCTTTCTTGTAGCGGCGGTTCCAAACAATGTGATCTGCGCGGGTTGCGGACACAAGCGCGTCCAATTCGTGGGCAGCTATACCTTTGCGTAGATGCAGCGTCAGGCCTACGTTTTTAAGGTTCCCGGCCAACGATGCGAGGCTGTGATACAGCCACCAATCGGTTGCCCCGCCGGCTTTTCGCGACAAATCGGTCTCGTAAATATAAAGCGCAATGACGGGTTTGCCGCTTTTGACCGCACGGTGCAAGGCAGGGTTATCGTTAAGCCGCAAGTCCCTGCGAAACCAAACGATGATTGGTTTATCTTTGCTTGATTTTGTCTCGGCCACGCGCGTCTCCTATTATGATTAGTCTACGCGCCAAGCCTGTTGTTCGTTTCAAATTTAGGCGATGTGTTTGCTGGAAATATCAAACAGGTCCGCCATGACAGACTCGGTTGTTGGCCAGCGGCCCGCGCCTTTGCCTCGAATTTTATAAACGTCACCATCCTCAAATGTGAAAATGGCATGGGCTTCTTCGCCGTCAGCCTGTGCAAGGAAATTGTTCTTCGATAGGTTCTTCACCTCGAGGTTTGCGCTAAATCCATTTTTGTCACGCCAGCATGTGGCAACGCGTTTAAATGCCCCCTTGCTAGGCTCGTTTGGGGCAAACTTATGAATGGTTTCTTTGGGTATGTCCGCAACGTCAATGGTCTCGCCAAACCCAAGCAAGGCAACGAGGCGGATTTTCGCTGCGGCATCAGATCCATTCACATCGCCCGATGGGTCCGCTTCGGCAAAACCTTTGTCCTGCGCTGCTTTAAGCGCTTCGGCATAAGGTACACCTTTGGAAATCTCGCCAAGCATATAATTGGTTGTGCCGTTTAAAAGCGCCTCAACTCGCACAATACGGCCCTTCTCGCGCAGACACATTTCAAGCACAGGCATCCCGCCTCCTGCGGAGGAGGAGAACATCAATTCGGCACCCTCGGTCTTGGCAAAGTCAATAAGGTCTTGCCCGCCTGCGGCAATGGCTTGCTTGTTGGCAGACACCACGTGAACGCCACGCGAGAGTAGTCTCTTGCAAAAATCAAGGCCGGGCTCGATAGGGCCAGAAACATCGATAAAGATGTCGGGCTCA
>CAKZTE010000110.1 GCA_937923115.1 uncultured Caulobacterales bacterium
CCAGGGCAAGTGTTGCCACTTCGATGAGCTGGTCTGCGAACTGCAAGAACTCAGTGTTTGTAATCTGGTCCGTGCCGTCCGTGCCGACATTATCCACGAGGGTAATGACACCTGAATTAAAGGTAAGTGTGTAATCGGCGTAGTCTCCAGAGAGAACTACAACATCGTTTTCACCCTCTCCGCCATCGAGAACATCGTCATCCGCGCCGCCTTCAAGCGTATCATCGCCGCCCAATGCGAGGATAGTATCAATGCCCGCACTTCCGACTAACGTATCCGCTGCAGCTGTGCCCATGAGATTGTTGTTAGAGCCTGTGATGGTCACAGCAACAATTTGTTCCGTGCCGTCGCTGGCGGTGAAGGTAATCGTATCCGCCACAACGTCATCGTCATTCAAATCGTTTACTGCAGCTTGAGTTGCCACATAACTCCAGACGCCTGCAGTCAACGAGAACTGACCAAACCCACCTGTTCCCGTTGTCGGAGCTACATCTGCGAAGGTTGGATTTACGCCGTCATCAAGATTTGAGATGCTAATCGTTCCTGAGGCTGTGATGTTTCCATCATCCAACTCGCCTTCGGCCCGCGTGGCACCCGTCACGCCCGTTACAACGCTCGCGTCATCAGTGCCGTTAATTACGACAGTGATCTCCTGCTCAGTGCCGTCGTCAGCCGTAAAGGTTATCGTATCTGCTGCCGTTTGGCCGCCTATAAGGTTTTGCACCGCAGACTGGTTTAACGTGTAGACCCAATCACCGCCTGAAAGCTCGAAAGAGCCAAAGCCACTATCACCTACAGTCGACGCGACATCTGGGAATGTTGGACTCTGACCCGCATCGACATCTGTGATATCAATTGTGCCCAAAGCCTGCACAGGGGCGTCACCGACATTGCCTTCTGTCACCTCACCAGAGAAGTTTCCAGAAACTACTGGCGCGTCATCAACATTGGCTACCAGAACAGTCGATGCAGATGTCACAGTTTCTGAAGCGCCTAGGTCATCTGTATAGCTGACCTCAATTGCAATAGACGTACCGACGTCGTCGTCGCCAAGGGTATAATTATCGCTCGTCGCGCCCGAAATCGCCACTCCATCTCTGGTCCACTGATACATGAAGTTTGCACCAGAAAGACCGTCGCCATCTGTAACGCCAGACATGTCGATTGTAAGGCTTTCATTTTCTTCAATCGTACCTACGATTATCGGCTGACCAGCGGCGACATCATTGACATTGGCAACGACATCAGTAGCTGCAGAGACAACAGTTTCGGTTGTCCCTTCGTCATCCTCATAGGAAACCGAAACGGCAATTGATGCGCCAACATCATCTTGAACAAGTGTGTAGTTGTCGGAAGTGGCATTCCCGATATCTATACCGTCACGTGTCCACTGATAGCTAAACACGGCATTTGCTAGGCCGTCCGCATCGGTGACTCCAGACATATCAACTGTTAAGTTTTCATCCTCTTGGATTAAGCCGTCTATGACAGGCTGTCCTACTGGAGCGTCGTTAATATTGGTCAAATTAAGTGAAGCGCTAGTCTCAACAGTCATCATCCCGTCGGAAACAAGATAGTTAAATGTAACAGATGTTGTGTCGTCTTGATCAGGCGTAAAGCTCCACGTTCCGTTCATATTATCCAACAACAAGCCCGATGAGGCTGATAGGTTTTCTACGGACAGCGCTGCATTGCTATCAAGGTCAGAGGCATTAGCGATAAGGTCTGCTTCAGAGATCATAAAAATAACCTCTTCGGCAGAGCTGCCTAAATCGATTGGACCAGAGACTGTCGGTGCGTCATTCACGCCGGTAATCTCCAAGGTAACATTCGCAAAGGATGGTGCGCCGCCTGCATCTTCGACAGCATATGTAAACCCTCCGCTGATGGTTTCCCCCATATTGAGGGAGTCTGGCGCGTTTACACTATATGTACCGTCTGAATTGATTTGTACCGTTATTGGATCCGTGCCGCCTGTGAGGGTCACGACAAATCCGCCCATGCCGTCTGATACAACAGTCGTATTAGGACCCGCCGTTACATTGACCACTTCAAACACGTCTCCTACGTCAACATCCTCATCATTGGCAGTTATATTGCCCGTCAAGCCCGCGCCATTTTCAGTGCCAATAATCGCGTCATCTTGGGCATCGACCTGATCATTTGCGCCAACAATTGTCACAAAGACTGTCGCTGTACTGCTCGCGCCGTCTGGATCTTCAATCGTATAGGTGAAGCTATCCGTCTGGGTATCACCCTCAGCAAGCGATTGGAAGGCAAGCGTCTCATCACCAGAGGTGAGATTGTAGGCGACTGAACCGTTTGATTGCACAGTGACTTGAGCACCAAGATCAGTGGTCAGCGTAACGGCTCCCATTGGCGCGATTGCCATATCGGACCCTGCTGCCAATGTGAGGTCATTAATGTCAGCAGCAGACACAACTGTCACGGCATCACCATCTGGATCGCTGTCAGGCGTCACGCCGTCGGCGGTGCCCAAAATCACGTCAAATGTTGCAGAAGAGCCTTCCGAGATACGAATACCGCCCGGAGCATTTGCATCAGGGTTGCCGTCATCTGTCGCAATTGGTGCGTCGTTAACAGGCGTGACGTCGACGGTAACGGTATTGGGCGTTGCATCAGTATTAACACCGCCATTTGCCGTCCCGCCGTCATC
>CAKZTE010000111.1 GCA_937923115.1 uncultured Caulobacterales bacterium
GGTTCGCCGTCTTTAAGCGTCACGACTTCGCCGTGATAATTGGTTTGAATGCCGCCCATATTATAGTGGCAGGTCGGCAGCACAGGGATAGGCTCTTTTGTCACGTCAACACCTGCGAAAATACGCGCTGTTTCTGAGATTCCAGGCAGGCGCTCTGCAAGCACAGCGGGGTCAAGGTGATCGAGATGGAGGAAGATATGATCTTTCTCAGGCCCAACACCACGCCCTTCGCGAATTTCAATCGTCATTGCGCGGGAAACAACATCGCGCGAAGCAAGGTCTTTGGCAGATGGGGCGTAGCGCTCCATGAACCGCTCACCCTCAGAGTTAGTGAGATAGCCTCCCTCCCCGCGTGAGCCTTCAGTAATCAGGCAACCCGCGCCGTAAATACCGGTTGGGTGAAATTGGATAAATTCCATATCTTGGACAGGTAGACCTGCGCGCAGCACCATGGCGTTACCATCGCCTGTACATGTATGGGCCGAGGTTGCGCTGAAGAACACACGACCGTAGCCGCCTGTGGCGAGGATGACCGTCTGCGCCATAAAACGGTGCAGCGTGCCGTCATCAAGCTTCCACGCCGTAATACCGCGGCAAACGCCCTCTTCCATGATGAGGTCTAGCGCGAAATATTCAATAAAGAACTCGGCGTCGCGGCGGAGCGATTGACCGTAGAGCGTGTGAAGCATGGCGTGGCCCGTCCGGTCCGCTGCCGCGCAGGTGCGCTGCGCTTCTGGCCCTTGCCCCATATTTTGCATCATGCCGCCAAAGGGGCGCTGATAAATTTTGCCTTCATCAGTCCGAGAGAAAGGCATGCCCCAATGCTCCAACTCATAAACGGCGTCGGGCGCGTGGCGGCAAAGATATTCAATACTGTCTTGGTCTCCCAGCCAGTCAGAGCCTTTGACCGTGTCGTACATGTGCCAGCGCCAATCATCCTCGCCCATATTACCAAGCGAGGCAGCAATGCCGCCTTGCGCCGCGACTGTGTGAGAGCGCGTGGGGAATACTTTGGTGACGCAGGCTGTCTTCAGGCCCGCTTGCGCCGCGCCGAGCGTCGCCCGGAGGCCGGAGCCCCCTGCGCCAACAACAACAACGTCATATGTATGATCAATCCATTCGGTCATAATTTATCCTAAAAATGCGAGTTTAATGACCACATAAGTCATCATAGCCCATACGATAAGCGCCACTAAACGGTTCGCCAATAAGCCAAATGAACGCGCCCCACCGCCGAAGTAATCTATGATGACTTCATCCATTTCAAGTTTGCAATACCAAAGCGCCGCTGTGAAAAATGCGAGAAAGCCTAACCCGCCAACTGGGTTTGAAAGCCAATCAACGAAACCTTGCGAGCCGCCGCCAACCGCTTTAACCGCGCTGCCGATCGCGAATGGGAGACCAATGATTAGACCCCATCCAACGATGCCGTGAATTTTATGATGTTTCGTACCGCTGCCGTGAGCCATTATGCCGCTCCTATCGCTGCGAGAGTTGAGACAATCGCCAAAAGAAGCGCGGCGCCAATCATTGCGTATGACAACATGTTATTGAGCTCTGGCTTCATCATAGCGCCTTGCCCCCAAACAGCGTGGCGAAGCTGTGCCAGCGCCATGAAGATAAAAGAGAAAACAAAGACGAATAAACCAATCGCACCAAGCGGGCTAAAAATAATGCCTTCAAGCGGTAATTTACCTGTAATCGCAACAATTAAGAGCGCAATCGCGACTTTGATTAGTCCTGCATAGGAAATTATGGATGTCGCGCGGTGCAATATTGAACTGAGCATGGCAGGGTGCCACCGCCAAATTTGCAAATGCGGCGACATTGGCCGCTTATCATTCCACTGTCCCGACATAAATAACCTCAAGGCTGATGCGGGCCTCGCCCGCCTTTGATTTGCTCGCAAACTAGCGGCGGGCCTGCCTGAGTCAACGTGTTAGTTAAAATTGGTCGCGCTGCATTTACAAACGCCGTCCCTTGCCGCTGCTCTGAAATACGCCTAAGCAGAGATTGAAACTGACCATGCGCCCCAATAAGGCGTATGAACTATGGATTATTTTATGACGCCCCTTCGACTCGCCTTAATGACGACCCTTCTTACTGCGGTTGGTGCCGCGAGCGCTCAGACCGCGCCGCCGCAGCCCATGCCGTTTTGTCCAGAAGGCGCCGTTATCATTGTCGACGGCATGCGCGAATGCCAGATTGCAGACTCGCTCGATAAACTTATATCGGACATCGAGACAGCGGACACAGTGGGTAATCCAATTTCCGCAGGCAGTGAGGGCGACCGCGAAGCGCTGCGCAAATTACCCGACGTCAGCCCGGCCAATATCGCGGCAGGCACAGCAAAAATGCGGACATTCAAAGCGCGCCATACCGCCTTAGCCCCGCTGAGCCGTAGCCGTGCCGATCAGTTAAATTTTGACTTGCTCGGTTTTGTTATCGACCAACGGCTTTTGCTCGCAGATTATGACGAGGCCCGCATTCCCTTTACAAATGACAGTGGGTTTTTCAACGAGCTGGCCTATATTTCGCGGCAGACAAATTTTGAAACCGCAGATGATTACGAAGCCTATGCTGCGCGCTTAACCGAGCTTCCGCGTTATTTCCGTCAGCACCGCGCCAATATGAACCGCGGCATTAAGACCGGTATGACGGCGTCGGCTGAAATTCTGCCAGGCATTTTGGAAATGGTCGAAACACTCGGGACAGGACCGACGGAAGACCACCCTTTCTTTGAGCCCTTTAAAACCTATCCTGACGATATAAATCCCGAGGAACAAAAGCGCCTAAAAGCGCTGGGTGAGGCCGCTATGAAAATCGCGGTATTTCCAGCCTATAAAGACCTCGCGAAATTTTTGAAAAAAACATACATGCCCAAAGCCCGCGCCAGTGTCGGGATTGGAACTACGCCTGAGGGCCGCGCTTATTACGAAGCGCTTACCAAATATTTCACCACTCTTGATGTCACACCAGATGAGGTTCACCAGATAGGCCTCAATGAAGTCGCGCGTATACGCGGCGAGATGGACACCATCATAAAGACGACGGGTTTTGAAGGCAGCTTTGCTGACTTCCTTGATTTTCTACGCACAGATCCGCAGTTTTATGTCACCGACCCGAAGCAACTTTTGAAAGAAGCTGCCTATATCGCCAAGAAGGTTGACGGGCTTATGCCGCAATATTTCAAAACCCTGCCCCGTCTTTCATACGGCGTTATCAAAGTCCCTGACGAAATTGCAGCAAATTACACGACGGGGCGGTATTGGGGCGGCAATCCCAAACAAGGCCGCGCGGGGAACTATGTCGTAAATACTCACAATTTGCCCATGCGCCCGCTTTATAACCTGCCCGCTTTGACGCTGCATGAGGGGGTTCCGGGCCACCATCACCAAATTAGCCTTGGGCAAGAGCTCAAAGATGTTCCAAAGTTCCGCCAAAGCCTCTACCCGAATGCCTTTGGTGAAGGCTGGGGTCTTTATGCCGAAAAACTTGGCGAAGAAATGGGCATTTACACGACGCCATATGAAAAATTTGGGCGGCTGACGTATGAAATGTGGCGCGCTTGCCGCCTCGTTGTTGACACGGGCATGCACTATAAGGGCTGGACGCGCGAGCAGGCTGAGGCTTGTTTCTTTGAAAACTCTGCTTTAGCCGCGCATAATATTAAGACCGAAGTGGAACGCTATATCAGCTGGCCAGGTCAAGCGCTGGCTTATAAAATCGGCGAGCTTAAGATTGTTGAGCTTCGCCAACGTGCCGAAGCGGCACTAGGAGAGCGCTTCTCCATTCGCGAATTTCATGACGCGGTCTTACTCGACGGCGGCGTGCCGCTTGGTATTTTAGAGGCCAATATCGACCGCTGGATTGCAGAGCAATTAAGCGCACCCGCTGCCGCGCCCTAAACCGCCAAAGAAGAACCCCGCCTTGACGGATCAAGACGGGGTGACCCCTCGGACTTTATCTGAAGCAAGTCCAGATAGAGCCAGTATTATTTACGAGCCTAGAAGCGATAGCGGCCGCGAAGGCTTACCGGTACAGACCATTTAGACGCGCCGTCGGCACCAGCAAATCCGCCGTCAACCGCATCAAGCTTGCCGCTGTAACGCAGGCCCGTTTCAACGCCGATAGTCATGCGGTTAAAGAGTGGTGTTTCAACACCAACCAGACCTGCCGCCGTTGGAACCCAGCCGCCATCATAAACGCGGTAACCCGGGCGGTTTGTGACAACGCCGCCTAGCGATGTACGGGTCACAGCTGAGATGTTGATATCATCAACCTTCGCCACACCAGCACGCGCTTCAAGGTATGGACGCACAGAGTTCACAATCGGCGCGCGAACGGGCAGAGCGTATTGACGCACGCCAGCTTCGATGCCGTAGCTTTCGTAGTCAGAGAATTGACCTGAGAGCGTTGTTGCGCCTTGCGTGCCAAAGTTTTGGCGCTCGCCGTCGAACTGGCTTTTGTAGCCGTTCAGTATAAGCTTGCGGTTAGGGTTGAGCGCGTAAGAGACGCCAAGATCGATACGCTCACCAACTTCATAAGCGCTTTTCATCGTTGTTTTAGTGGGCGTTGTAAGATTTAAGCTATTGTCGGCAGTCTGAATGGCATTTCCGCCAGTCATGAACTCCTGACCGTAGCCGCCTTCAAAGTTCCAGCGTGCAAGCGTGTTGCCAGCATGTTGGTGCTTCATAGGCTGCGCCTTATATGTGCCGTGGCCCGTATTGTGGTGACCGTATGAGCCGCCGTGATGACCGCCAAGGCCAAGCCATGAACAACCTGACAGGGCGATAGCAGCAGTGCTGAGGAGAACAATCCGCATGTCTCTATCCTTAATGTTCTGAAATGGCACAATTGCCGTTTATCTTCAGATTATGGATGGAGTGTTGCAAAGCATGGGCCAACTTGCCCAGAGAGGGAGTTGTGAAATTAGCTAGCGAGCATCATCAATTATTTCGGGCATCCTAAAACTCTTAGTTTTTTCAATTAAAGCCACACAAGAAACAAATCTTTTTGTTCTACTTTCAAAATCTTTCCAGCGTGCGGCCTCTGTTCTAGCAAAGAACATGCGCACTCGAACGGGTTCAGCAAGTATAATAAAGAACACATTGGATTAGCGAGTTTATAATTTGTAGATTTATAATCTTGCGAACAAACCATATAAGACATTGCGTCTTCATGTATAATATTTGCGAAAATATCGGAGTATGTTGGCTTTTCTGGATGGAAAACTAGAAGCTGACCTGCGAACGAATTCATTATTGTAACACAAGCTCGTCAGAATTCGAGACAGCTTCTAACGTCATGAGTAAATCGTACCGTAGAGATCGCCGTTATCGTCATAGAAAAACTCGGCTGTTGTCCAACTTTCAGTGTTGTCTACATCAACCCAAGTTTCACGACGCGCCCAAGCCTCTGTCCCGTCGAGATCCCATTCTGTGATTTCGGTAAAGCCCGTGTCATTATCTTGGAGACGGTATGACAGCGCGCCGCTATCGTCCGTACGCTGGAAAATACTTGTCCAATCAAAATTATCGGCCAAGTCCTCATTGAGAGTTTCATTTACCCAGTCTTGTGATGAGTCGCTGTCATAGGTGACCGTGTATTTACGACCATCATCATAAAGGGTGACGGTTTGTAAAAGTTGATTGGCAGCATCATAGAAATAATCGCACTCTGTCCAATCAGTTGCCGTAGGGAGATCGATGAGGGTCGTTTTACGGCTCCAGTCTTCAGCGCCTGCTAAATCATATTGCGTTTCCACCCCGTAACCCGTGCTGTTAATATAATATAACCCCAGTAAATCACCTGCTTCGTTATAGGTGCGGCCAGTCTCAAAACCCTGCGCGGCATAGTCGATCTCAACAAAACTTTCCGACGCTATAACGAGACGGTCATTATCAGTATTTCCTATTACACTCGTCGCATTTTCTGCACTCACATAGAAGAAGCGCTGAAAGAGCGCGCCGTCATTGTCATAATAGCTCTCTTGACTGTCCCAAGCATATAAGTCGCCATTGTCCGCAACAGTCTCAATACGTGAATAAGGCGTGATGTTGTTCACGTCATAGGAGATTGTGACAAGACGCCCGTCCTCATAGCTTGTGACGCGTTCATTGATGACCCCGTCCAAATTATAACTAAAATCGCGAGAATCCCAATCAAAGGCATCCTGTAAATCAACTTGGCGGACGACACGCGACAAGTTGAGTGCCGCGACGTTATTTTGGTAAACGCCAAGACCTGAGCTTGCGGTGTAATAGGTCCCAATCAAATCACCTGCCGCATTAATTA
>CAKZTE010000112.1 GCA_937923115.1 uncultured Caulobacterales bacterium
TTATCCAAGAAATGCTTCTGACCACCACATCCGAGCGCCAAGGCCGCGTCATCGATAGCGACGTCGGCGCGTCCATGGAGCAGAAAAAAGAAGAGGGGTATTTCTAGTGAACACGAAAACAAGAGGCGTGTCTTTGAGAAACCGGTTAGGGCGTAGCAAAGCAGGGAATGTGTCAAGAGGCGTGTCTTTGAGAAGCCCGTTAGGGCGTAGCAAAGCAGGGAATGTATAATGGCCCATCATGATGATTTAATTGCGACTGATATTCTGGGCTATTTAGAGGCTCAAGAGAACAAATCTTTCCTCCGCTTCATTACTTGCGGCTCTGTGGATGATGGTAAGTCGACCCTAATAGGGCGGCTGCTTTACGATTCAAAACTTATCTACGAAGACCAACTTGCATCGATAGAAAAAGACAGCAAAAAATCAGGCACGCAAGGCGATAAAATTGACCTCGCGCTTCTTGTTGACGGCCTTGCGGCAGAGCGCGAGCAGGGCATTACCATTGATGTCGCCTACCGTTTTTTCTCCACCGATAAACGCAAATTCATCGTCGCAGATACGCCGGGTCATGTACAATACACGCGCAACATGGCGACGGGCGCGTCAACCGCTGATGTTGCCGTTCTGCTGATTGATGCGCGCTACGGCGTCCAAGAGCAAACGCGCCGTCACGCCTATATTGTTTCGCTATTAGGCGTGAAACATGTCGTGGTGGCCATTAATAAGATGGATATTAACGGCTTCGACCAAGGCATTTATAACGCCATTGAAGTAGATTTTAGGGACTTTGCCAAAGATCTAAACTTTGACGATATTACCTGTATTCCTATGTCGGCACTGGACGGGGATAATGTGACCACCAAGTCCGAAAAATCGGAATGGTATAAGGGCCCTGCGCTTCTTGAATACCTCGAAGATGTTGACGTTGAAGCCGCAGCCAAAGATGCGCCGTTTCGCCTGCCTGTACAATGGGTGAACCGCCCCAATTTAGATTTTCGCGGATTCTCTGGCACGGTGGCGTCTGGCAAGATTAATGTAGGCGACGACGTAATTGTTATCCCATCAGGCAAGCGCTCTAAGGTCAAAGAAATTGTCACACACGGCGGCAATCTTAAAACCGCTGTCGAGGATATGGCAGTGACGCTAACGCTCAAAACCGAGATTGATATTTCGCGCGGTGACCTTATTTGCCGCGCCGACAGCCCCGCCGAGCAGTCTGATCAATTCCAAGCCAAAGTGCTTTGGATGAGCGAGCAAGAGATGTTCCCAGGGCGTCAATACCTGCTCAAGACAACCAATAAGACGGTTCCGGCCAGCGTCACAAATCTAAAGCACGGTATCGATATTAATGACTTTTCCGAGGTAGCCTTTAAGACGCTGTCGCTTAATGAAATTGGGGCGGTAACGCTCTCTCTTTCTGCACCGATTGCTTTTGATGCTTATGACGATAACCGCAATACAGGCAGCTTTATTCTGATTGACCGCCAAACGAATGAGACGGTTGGCGTCGGCATGCTCGACTTTGCGCTTCGCCGCGCCAGTAATGTTGTCTGGCAGGATATGGACGTGAGCAAGAAAGCCCGCGCCGCGCAAAAAATGCAAAAGCCGGGACTGCTTTGGTTCACAGGCCTATCGGGGTCAGGCAAGTCTACGATTGCTAACCTTGTGGAAAAACGCCTGCTTGATTTGGGTCGTCACACCTATACGCTGGATGGCGATAATGTGCGTCACGGGCTAAACCGCGACCTTGGTTTCACCAAGGAAGACCGCGTTGAGAACATTCGCCGCATCGGCGAGGTGGCGCGGCTTATGGTCGATGCAGGCCTGATTACCATGGCCTCCTTTATCTCGCCCTACCGCGCCGAGCGCCAGATGGCGCGTGATCTTCTTGAGGACGGCGAGTTCATCGAGATTTTTGTCAACACCCCGCTCGACGTCGCCGAATCCCGCGATGTAAAGGGACTTTACGCCAAAGCGCGCGCTGGCGAGATTAAAAACTTTACGGGCATCGACAGTGAATATCAGGAACCAAAGAAAGCCGAGATAACGGTCAACACAGTCGAAATGTCCGCCGAAGAGGCCGCCGAAATGATAGTCGATTATATGAAACATAACGGTTGGCTAGAGAATTAAGTTCATTTCATCCATGCCGCTGTCACTGTGTTCTTCTACGCGGTTAGCTATGTCTATTGCTGGTGGGCTCCTAATTCTTTATTTTAAAGACGCCAGAGAAGTTCTGTATTAGTATCAACGATGTTGAAAAAACTATTGATAACATCGCTTATCTTTTTTGGACTTACCGTTTTAGGGGTTTTTCTTTTTGCGAATGACATCGACGTCGTTTTAACGGAAAGCTCTGTTCAGACAGCTATTGATGCAAAGATTGACGCTGGACCAATACGATCTCGTGGGATTGAACTGATCCTAAACTCAGCCGTAATTGATTTTAAAGCAAATGATACCGCAGAAATAAAAGTAGATTTCATAGCCGATGGGTTCGGTTATGCGGGAAAAATGCAGGGAGTGTTTTCATCTGGCATTCGCTATAAAGAACCAGAAATTTACCTAAATAATATTGTTCCTGTGAAAATTGAAGTGTCCACAAACTCTGTCACTGAAAGCAAAGTGCAAGATGTTAAGAATGTGGCGTCGGATTTTTTAAAACGTCAAAGACAGGACATGCTTTCGGAAGACGCCAAACAATCGCTAGATAATATTCTGGAAAGAAATCATGACGCTATCAAGGATTTTGCCGAGATGGCAACCTACAAATTCTTTGAGACCCTCCCTATTTATAATCTTAACAATGCGGGAATTAAAGGCTCCTTGGCTAGTCTCGCACTTAAGGATGTGCGGTTTGCGGATAGTTCAGCCATAATAATATTAAGCCCAGTTCAAGCTCTTATTAAAATTCTATCATTCGTTGGATTGACTCTATTAATTCTATGGTGGGTGTTTGGGTTTTATATTCCTCTACGCGATGAGAAAACGGTTAGCAGCGAAAAGCCAGCGGCTAAAATCATAGATTAACAGTCATTGTTGAGATAGCCCGTAAAAAGTGACATTGTCTGATGGCTGATGGCCCCAATAGAATCTAAAATTGTCTAAACCACAAAAAAACCGATGACGCGCGTCACCGGTTTTTGTGATTGGTAGTGAGAGAGAGACTTGAACTCTCGACCTCAGGATTATGAGTCCTGCGCTCTAACCAGCTGAGCTACCCCACCCTATCAATGTGGCAGTCCTATAGGGGAATTGCCTAAGGCCGACAAGCCTCAATTTCGTGTTTTGCAGAGATGCGCGCGAGCGGCCTAGCCGCCGCCGTCAAGGAAGCGCTCGATGCGTTTCGCTCGCGCGCTCTCGTCCCCCCAAAGGGTCAAAATCTCCCGCATACGGCTCTGCACTTCGCGCTCTACCGCGTCTTTGGGCGCGGCGGCTAATACACTGACCAGCATAGCGCGTGCGCGCTCGCCATGGGTTTCGAAATCCAGTTCGGCAAGTGAGAGGGCATAGTTACTTGTGATGATAATATCATCAGGCCGTAGGACGAGAGCGCGCGCATAGGCGGCTTGTCCAGCGCGCGCGTCCGCGCCAAACCATTTCGCGCCATTCTTCTCGCCCGTTTCTCTCAAAATACCCATATGCCACGCGCCGAGTAGTGCATGAGCGCGGCCATCATTGGGCGCGGATAGAATCAGTGCATCGACTGTCTCTTTGGTTTTCTGCGGTAGCTTTCTGCGCCACGCCGCGAAAGGCGATGTCGCGCGGGTAATAAACCCATCAGCGAGCGCATATTGAAATTGTGCGTCTGTGTTTTGGGGCTCCTCAAGCAGGACAGACTCGCTCAGCTCAAGCGCGGTTCTCGCGCTGCCTCTCGCGTCCTCTGCCATGCCAAGCAAGACTTTAGCCGACAAAGCCTCTGCGGCGATGAGGCGAGATTTGACCGTGCCAATTTGCGCGCCAGAGCTTGCGGCCAATTCAAAATCACCGCTGCGCAAGGCTTCATGCGCCTCGATTTCTGTGCAGCAAGGGTGGGCCTGCCCCGCAAAGGACAAGAGGGAAAGCGTTATCGCTGCTGCTAAGATTTTTTGAGCGCGCATGGACATGCTACGATTGAAATCTAAAAACGGCTTGATGTCTAGCGCGCGGCGCAGTTTATCACGTAGAGTTTAGCGCTATGGACTGTTTTTGGGCCGCCCAAAGTCAGGCGCGGCGCTATCTTGGCCCGCGTCGACGATTTTGGTACGGATGTCGCGCGTCTTGGAGAAATGCTCAAGCAGGACCTCGCCATCATCCCAGCGTATCGCGCGTTTGAGCGCTGAGAGGTCTTCGATAAAGCGATCAACGACTTCGAGCACGCTATCGCGGTTCTCGAGGAAAACATCGCGCCACATAACGGGGTCCGAGGCCGCGATTCGCGTAAAATCGCGAAAGCCACCTGCCGAAAACTTGACAACTTCGCTTTGGGTCACGGCTTCCATATCAACGGCTGTCCCGACAAGCGTATAGGCAATCAGGTGAGGAACATGGGATGTGGTCGCCAGCACAAGGTCATGGCGCTGCGGCGTCATAAAAGCGATATTGCTGCCCATGGCTTCCCAAAATTTTGCAAGACGACTCGCCGTTTCGCTATCAGGATCCTCAGGTGTTAAAATGCACCATTTATCTTTAAATAGCGTCGCAAAGCCCGCCTCTGGCCCGCTATATTCTGTGCCCGCAATGGGGTGCGCCGGTATGAAGGTCACGCCGCCGTGCAAATGCTCGGACACGGCATTTATGATATTGGCTTTTACCGAGCCAACATCGGATAATATGCTGCCCGTGCGCATGGAGGGAATAACGGCCTTGGCCGCCGCGCCCATCTGGCCGGGCGGGACGCAGAGGATGACAAGATCGGCGCGCAGCGCGAGATCAGCGGCATTGGTACTAACCGCGTCCGCTATCCCGAGGCGCTCAATCGCGCTGCAAACGCTGGGGGATTTATCCGCCATAAGAATTGCCGTAGCGGCCTTATTGGCTCGGGCCGCGCGTGCAATCGAGCTGCCGATAAGCCCGCCGCCAACGATAAGGACTGTGTCATAAATGGCCATGACTATGCCCCTGCAGACTTTGCGCCAGATAATACTGCGCCTGAAGACATTGCGGGGCGCGCCGCAAGCGGGTCAGGCAAGCAGCCAATAATTTTGGCTTTGGGGTCAATGGCCTGCGCCGCGCTGATGTCGGCGTGATATCCGCGCAGTTCGTAAAGGCGGTTCTCGCCCGCCTCGGCGCGTAGTTTTGCAGGGCCTGGCAGGGCAGCGGCAGCGGCGGGTACGCTTAGGGCAATAAGCATTGTATCTGCGCCCGATGGGGCAAGGTCCGCTGTCGCTACAGCTACAGCGCGCGGCCAGTTCGTGCCGGATGCCACGCGCGGCAGGCCCGCATGAATTTTCATATCAGGCATAGCGCCGCCGGCGCAAAGCGCGCTCCACCAGCTGTTCATGCCAATGGGGGCGGGCAGCACAGCCACCCCTTCGTCTTCACTATAGGCCGCCGCCAAAGCCGCGCTTGCGGTTGGATAGGACAGAGCAGGTAAGGACGCGCCAAAGCGGTCATGCACAAGCGTCCATACGTCTAGCATATCGCCTTCGAGGGCGACGTGCAGACGCATCGGCCCTTGCGCGGCAAGGCTTGCGCTCATCAGCTCCGCCCAGATTTTAGAGACAAGTACAGGCGAACTGTCTTCGGTGCGGGCCGCCAGATCGCGCACATGGCTTTCCTCGCGCGAAGGCCGCCAGACCCGCATACCAGATTTCGCGCGGCGCACGGCGAGGGCTAGGTCAAGGCGCTCTGCGATGAGGTCCAAAAGCGCGTTATCAACGCGGTCAATTTCGCGACGGACCTGCTCAATCGGCATTGGGGTTTTGTTTTTATCAGTCATGAATTTGAGGTACCGCGATTGGCGGCAGGCTTTCCTATTGGGGCAGCGCCGAAACTGGGCCGCATGACAAGACGGGATTTGAGGCCCGGGGTTTCCGCATAAAGGCGCTTGAGCGCTTCGACAAGCACGACGCCTGAAAAACTTGGCCAGACGGTTTCGCCAAATTTTTCAAACCCGCGCACAGTTGACGCTTGGGAGAGGCGGCGCGCCGGAGGAATAAATAGCGCGCCCGACCAAACCGTGGGCAAAAATCCAGCGGTGCGAAGGGCTGATTTTAATTGCGTGCGAGAAAACGGCCGCCCTGCACCAAAGGGCGTTGCGTCTGAACGCGCCCACAGCCCAGAGCGG
>CAKZTE010000113.1 GCA_937923115.1 uncultured Caulobacterales bacterium
TCCAGCTTCGTTGGCTCCATAAATGTGTGAAGCTCGACATTGCTGTCCTCATCTTCGCCCTCTGGCACGTCGGCAAAGGGCACATTTGGAATAGCGGCGAGCATGGCTTGCAACTCGGCTTTCTCGCCGTCCACTTGCACACCCATGGCGGCGATGACGTTTTTCGCGCCTGCGACTTCGGCCTTAAGTTCTTCGGCCTTGTCTTTGTCACCTTGCGCCATGGCTTGGCCGATTTGTTTAGACGCTTTATTACGTGCAGCTTCGGCCTCTTGCACGACTTGGCCCGCTTTGCGGATAAGCGCGTCTTTATCGATGATAGCTTTGGCTTGCGGCTCCAACCCGCGCTTGGCCCAGAGGCGGTCAAATTCTTCGGGGTTTTCGCGTATGGCTTTGATATCAAACATGGCGTATCTCTTGAGCGTTCTCTTGATGTGATTTGCGCCGTTCATAGACGCCGCCACGGCAGTGGTAAAGTGCTTAGGGAACCGTATCTTCTGCCGTCGGCTCGGCCTGTTTCTTCTCCGTAAAGCGCACAGAGATAATCGAGATTTCATAGAGCAGGTAAATCGCGCTGCCGAGCACAAGCTGCGTCATCGGGTCGGGCGGTGTCACGAAAGCGGCGAAAGCGGCAATGCCCACAACCGCATAGCGCCGCCCTTTTTTAAGCGCGGCCGAGCTGACAATCCCTGCCCGCCCAAGGAGTGAAAGCATAACAGGAAGCTGAAACGACAAGCCAAAGGCAATGAACAGGGTCATGGCGAGCGACAGATATTCAGAGATTTTTGGCAGAAGCGAAATATCGCCGCTCCCCGCCACGTTCAGCCCAAATGACAGGACATATGGAAAGACGTAGTAAAACACCAGCGCCGCACCAAGCGAGAACAATAGCGGCGAGAGTATCAGATAAGGCAGAAACGCCCCGCGCTCGTTCTTATAAAGCCCAGGCGCGACGAAACGGTAAAGCTGATAGGCTATTACGGGAAAGGCCAAGATGATGCCGCCGAATATGGCAAGCTTTACGTTGACAAAAAACGTCTCAAGAATTTGCGTCGCAATGAGTTCTGTCATCAGAGGGTCTTTGCCTGCTGCGATTTGCTCCACATTATATTTGTCCACCGCCGTCCGAAAAGGCGAGAGGAGAAACGCCAGAATTTGCGGCAGAAATGGGATACAAATAATACAGCCAACAATAAGCGATAGAACGCATTTAATGAGGCGGGAGCGCAGCTCTAGGAGATGCTCCATAAGCGGCGCTTTGGAGCTGTCTACCTCGTCCTCAATTGGCGGCAATATGACGGGCGTATCGCTCATGGTTTATCGGGCGTGTTCGGGGCGCTTGACTTGGGGTTGGAATAATCTGTGGCCTCGCGCACAGCGTCATCAATCTCGCGCATTTCATTTGTGAGGTCGGAGTCCGTGAGTTTGCCCATGTCTTTGAGAGATTGGATTTCTTTGCGCAGCTCCGCCATTTCCGTTTCCGCCTCCATATCAGCAAAGGCGTCTTTGAACTCTTGGCCCATGGCGCGCACTTTGGCCATCATGCCGCCAAGCTTGCGCATTAAGACAGGTAAATCTCTAGGGCCGACAACAATGATAGCCAGCAGCGCCAGCACCATCATTTCTGCAAATCCAATTTGAGGTATCATCTATGAGTCGCGCCTTTAGCGCAGCAAGCGCTAGGACTTATCTTTTTTCTTTTGCGATGTCGCTTTGGGGGGCGTCACATCAAGGGCCTCATCGGCGGCGTCTTTCGCGTCTTTGACTTCGTCTTTAAGGCCCTTTTTAAAGGACGTAATGCCCTTACCCATATCACCCATTATAGAGCTAATCTTGCCTTTGCCGCCAAAGAGCAGCACGACGAGAACGAGAACAATTGCAATCTGCCAAGGACCTAGAGCCATGATGTATTCCTTTTGAATGAGACGTGAGTGTAACCTGCACGCACACAGGGTTCAAGCCATGAGTGCGGCGTCTTTACTGCAAATAAGCCCGCGATAGGCGGTTTAATCCTCATCCTCATCGCCGATAAAGTCCTCAAAGAAGTCTGGCGCGTCTTCGTCCTCAAGCGGATCCTCGCCGATACGCAAGTCATCCATCTCCATCGGTGTCGGCATTTCGAAATCTTTGGGAAGGCGGGGGTCTAAAAGGCCGGCCGCTTTGAGGTCATCGCGTCCCGGCAAATCCGTAATAGACTCGAGATTAAAATGGGCCAAAAAGCCTTCGGTCGTGCCATATGTTGTAGGCCGGCCTGGCGTGCGGCGGCGGCCGCGTGGACGCACCCATGAGAGTTCCATTAGCACGTCAATCGTGCCTTTTGACACCGCAACGCCGCGCACGTCTTCAATTTCGGCGCGGGTTACAGGCTGATGATAAGCGATAATGGCGAGCGTTTCGAGCGAAGCGCGAGAGAGCTTACGCGGGGCCTCTTTAACATCAACCAAATGCCCCGCAAGGTCTGGCGCCGTTTGAAACCGCCAGCGCCCTGCCACCGTGACAAGGTTCACGCCTCGGCCCGCATAATCGCGGGCAAGCCGTGCGAGGAGCGCAGAGATATCAACGTCTTCTGGCATACGTTCGCGCAGCGTCTCAATATCAATAGGCTCTACGGCGGCAAACAAAAGCGCCTCTAGCAAGCGCAGGTCTTTGTCGACCGCCTCACCCTGGCCTTTGGTACGAAGGCGCTCAGTCAGATTGACCACTCCCTCTTCTATACCCGCCGCGGCGAGCTCTACGCGGTCAGCTTTTTTCTCATCCGTCATCTTTGTCGTCTTTCGCAATACTATTGTCGCGGGCCGCAGCGCGCACGTAAATCGGCGCAAAAGTCCCTGTTTGGCGAATTTCCATCTGGCCTTCTTTGGTCAGCTCAAGCCCCGCAAGAAGCGAGCTCGCCTTCACTGAGGCCGTTGGCAAGCCATCCTTAAGCTCATTTGCCTGCGGAAGTAGCGCATCAAATGACGTCCACGTCTCGCTGTCGGTCACGCCAACAGAAGCCAGCGCGCGGCGAAGGCGCACCCGTGCCTCATCGAGGGACAGCACATTTGGCGTCGGGAGTTTGTGATTGCGAATGCTCGCCTTGGAACGGCTTTCGCCGTAAGCTTTGAGAATATCAAAAAGCTCAGCATCATAAAGCGGCGTCGTACGGGACCGCAAACCTTCTGGCATACCGCGCACTTGCACGGCAATCCCCGTAATCGGCAGGCGAAATAGGCCATCCGCAGCGCGGCGCATCGCTTCGAGGCGCTGGAGGCGAAACGCCAAATGCGCGGCCAATTCGTCCTCTTCAGGCAGCTGCTCTTCTGTGCCTTCTTTGGGGAGTATCAGTCGCGATTTCAGATAAGCTAGCCACGACGCCATTACGAGGTAATCCGCCGCGAGTTCGATGCGCAAATTCTCTGCTGCTTTAATAAACGCCAGATATTGTTCTGCCAGAGCAAGGATTGATATGCGCGCCAAATCGACTTTTTGCTTGCGGGCAAGCTCAAGCAGCAAATGCAGCGGACCCTCATAGCCGTCAATATCAAGCAGAAGACCTTCGCCTACATCGGCGGCATCATCTGCAGCTTCAAACTGCATGTCCTCTTGGAAGTCGTCGCTCATGCCATGGCCTCGAGGCGGCCGATATCAAGCAGAGTTTCATATTCTTCGCGGGCTGTTTCAACATCGAGGCGTTTTTCGCGCATGGCGCAATTATCAGCAATGAAGGCGCGCCGCGCGGCTTCGCCGCGAAGACGCTTTGCGCCTGCTGCGACTTTAACCATATCGGGCAATTTACCAGAACATTGCAGCGCAACATCACAACCCGCAGCCAGTGATTTGCGCGTTAGGGCCGTGAGGTTGCCTGCCATCTGGCCTGTGTGAAGCGCGCGCATATCCAAATCGTCGCTCATCAGCAGGCCATCAAAGCCGATGTCCTCACGGATAAGTTCTGTCAGAGCCTTTTTTGATATCGTAACGGGATTTTTAGCGTCGCTGCAATCGAAAACGGCATGAGCGGTCATGGCCATGGGCGCATCCGATAAGACCTCAAAAGGCGAGAAATCAGTTGTCCTGAGCTGCATCTTCTTTGCCGAAATTCGCGGCAGCGCTTTATGGCTATCGACGGTAGCCCGGCCATGGCCTGGAATGTGTTTAATCACAGGGGCCACACCGCCCGTGACAAGCCCCGCCATTGCGGCATGAGCCATAGATATAATACTCGATGTGTCACTGCCAAAGGCGCGGTCGGAGATAATCGGGTCAGCCCCTTCAATCGGCAGGTCAAGCACAGGCGCGCAGTCTGCCGTAATGCCAATGCGGCGAAGGTCAGAGGCCATCAAGCGGTGATGCAAATAACAGGCGCGCAACCCTTTTGATCGGTCATAGCTGTAAACATGCGCGAGCTTTTGAGCGCTAGGGTAATCTGGCCAATACGGCGGGCGAAGGCGGCGAACACGGCCACCTTCTTGGTCGATAAAAATCAAGGCATCGCGTCCAACGCAATCTCGCAGCGACGCGCATAGCCCGCGAACTTGTTCGGGAGTCTCGACGTTGCGCGCAAAAAGGATAAATCCCCATGGATTAGCATCACGGAAAAAAGCCGCCTCGCCGCGGCTTAATGTGGGGCCGGACAGACCAAATATCGTGGCAAGCGGACCCAAATGTCTTTACCGTTTTTTTACGAGGCAAGCTTGACCACGCGCTTTGAATTGGGCGCAGAGTTGCTCCGCAGCATTTTTATCGGCCAATCCTGCAACCCGCAGACGATAAAATATCCCTTTATCACCAAGATCAGCCTGTGCAATATCCGAATAGAGCCCCGAAACGAGTTCCTTATTAAACTTACGGCTTAGGGTTACCCAAGAGTCTGCAGCGGCTTCAGCCGAGCGTAGTGATGCAACCTGAACCAAGTAATCACCATCACCTGTTGCGACGGGCGTAGCGGTCCTTGGCGCTGTTACTGTTACTGACGGTTTGGGCTTGGCAACAGGTTTTGGCGCAGGCGTCGTTACTTCAACGCGGGGGCTGACCGCTCGAGGTGAATCTACTTGAATATTTGCAGACTTTGGCATTTGCAGCGGTTCTTCGGCTCCAGGCACGGTGACCACGCTTTCATCTACGTTTTTGCCCGCCATAACATCATAAACCGACTTGTCTTGATCCGGCGTTTGAACGCCACCGGGATCCGCCGGTTCAACCTTGAACGGTTGATTGTCAGCTTTGATGCGCGGCGGCTCCCCTCTATCTCTAGTCCCCGGTTGGTAAGTCACGAATATGACCGTCGCAATTGCAAGAAGCGCCAGGATAGAACCAATCAATATGTACATACCGCGCCGCCCATTTTGGTCGCGTACGTCAAATGGTATCAGCGGATCGCTATCGCTGAGTATGGGCGAAAAGCCGCCACCATAAGATGTATTTTGTTCATTTTGAGTCATGACTAGTCCTGATGAAGTCTATTGAACCGATTCGCTATTTGGAATTAACGAAAAATACGCCGAAAACATGGCGCTTTTTCATCGTCACATCCCACTATAAACGATTTATCAGCAAATTTATTCCATAGTGTTTTGGTTAATCAACTGCTAATAAGATTATAAATATCCTGTGACGGAAAACAACTTACGGTGTTCAGATATAGCGTAGCTGTCCGTCATGCCGGCGATATGGTCACACACAATACGGGCAGTTGTGGCTGTTTTGGGCGCATCGCAACGCCTACGCAGTTCCGTAGGCAAGATATCAGGGTCTTCAAGGAACAAGTTGAACAGCTCTCTGACGACGCGGGTCGCCTGCCCCATCATACGGTTGACCTTGTAATGGCGATACATATTCTCAAACAAGAATTTACGCAGTGGCGCTTCTTGCTCACGAAATTTAGCCGAAAAATCACAAATAGCATGATCAAGCCCTCGAATATCATCCGCAGATTTCGGCGCAGCGGCTGCAAGCCTGCTGCGCGTCTCGCCCAATACATCCGCTACCATCAGGCCGATAAGATCACGCACAGCTTCGTGAATCATGCGGTCCTCGCTGATATCAGGATATCGCCTTTTAACGTCTCTGAACGCCTCGCCGACGAGCGGCACTTTGCAGACGTCCTTGACCGAAAAAAGCCCCGCGCGCAGACCGTCATCAATGTCATGATTATTATAGGCAATATCATCCGCTAGTGCAGCAACCTGCGCCTCAGGACCCGCAAAGGTGTTAAGCTCTAGCCGTTCCCAATCATCTAGCGCGCGCAGCGCCCACGGAAGTTTAGCTTTATCTGCATCCGACTTTATCAGCGGACCATTGTGCTTAGCAATACCCTCCAGAGTTTCCCATGTCAGGTTCAATCCGTCAAATTCAGCGTAGCGGCCTTCTAAATGCTCAACAATCCGCAGGGTCTGCGCGTTATGATCAAAGCCACCATAGGGCAGCATGCCTTCAGCCAAAGCGTCTTCGCCCGAATGACCGAAGGGCGGATGGCCAAGGTCATGGCCAAGGCACAAACATTCTGCCAAATCTTCATCAAGCCCCAAAACGCGCGCAATGGACCGGCCAATTTGCGCGACCTCAAGACTATGTGTCAGACGCGTGCGATAATAATCACCCTCATGGGCCACAAAAACTTGGGTTTTACCTTTTAAGCGGCGAAAGGCGGAGCTGTGAATTATGCGATCTTTATCGCGCTGGAAAGGACTCCTTTCGCTGCCAGAAGGCTGCGCTATGCGGCGTCCACGCGCGCGCTCAGGATCCGACGCGTAGATTGCACGCTCGCGAAGTGGTGAAAATTTGCCCAATGGTCTACCTTTTGGTCTGCTTTATATTTAAGGACGGCCTTTCAAATCACCGCTGGGTCCTCTATATATACATGTATGAAAAATGCCACTGTTCAAAACCCCACCAAAGATGCATCAGGACAGGTCACGCTCTCGGAGTCTGCTGCTGCGCAAATTAACAAGATTATGGCCAAGCAAGGGTTTGATAAATATTTGCGCGTCGCCGTTGACGGCGGCGGATGCTCGGGCTTTCAATATAAATTTGATTTTGCTGACGCGCCAAATAGCGATGACATCGTGATAGAGCTCAATGGCGCCAAAGTCGTCGTCGACGACATGAGCCTTGAGTTCCTCGATGGGAGTGAAATTGACTACACCAATGAGCTTATCGGTAGCGCTTTTAAAATCCATAACCCGAACGCGACGGCCGGCTGCGGCTGCGGAACGAGTTTTTCAATCTGACAAGGGCCAGATGCATAATTCAATCATTTCGAGCTGGGGACTAGAGAAATGGCAGAACTTAAATATAACGTTGAAGCATTATTCATTGAACCAATGTTTAGAGCTGATATCGGAGCAGCGATAACTCAGAAACAGATTGATTTTATCAAATCACTCAAAATGGTTCAAAACCAAACAAACCTAATTTCAGAAAATCTGAATATTTTTGAAGCACCCGAGCTTGAAAACATTAGCAATGCTATCAAGATGATACTTGATATATATGCCGAAAAAGTCATGGGCATCGAACAATCTCTTTATGTGACGCAATCATGGGCACTGATAAATAAGCCTGGCACTGGAATGCATGCTCATGCGCATTCAAATGCAATTGTGTCAGGATCACTCTATTTTACGGATATGCCTGAACCTTCATCAGCAATGATATTCGACCGCTCAACAGGTTATCGACAATTAAGGTTTGATCCTCTCAAAGATAAGCGAAATTTATATAACACGCCTGTGAACATTGTGGTCCCTAAGAAAAATGAGGTTCTGCTTTTCTCGTCAAGGTTGACTCATCTCGTGCAACCAAACGGGTCCAACGAACCAAGGCATTCCATCGCTTTTAACGCTTTCATAAAAGGTACGATCGGAGATTTGCGCGATGTGTCTCTTTTAACGGTTTAAGTTACAAAGAGAGTTCACGACCGAGACGTTTGTTATGCTTTAGACGTCGCCTATTTTGCCCCCTCAATTGTAGTCAAGGCAATACCGCCAAGGATAAAGAGCGCGGAAACGTAGAACCTCGCGCTAAGCGGTTCTGAGACGAATATCACGCCGCCAATGGCGGCTATAATCGGGACGGAGAGCTGAACTATTCCACCTTGGGCCGCGCTTAATCCCCTCACGGCGCTGTACCAAATGGCATACCCTATACCCGACGTCACCGCGCCAGAAATTACAGCCAAAGCTATGCCGCTTTGGCTTAAGTGTATTTCGAACGGTCCCAGCCAGAGATAAAAGCCGCAGGCAATAATGGCGAGCGGCAGAGTTCCGATAAAGTTATCGGCTGTCCGCAAAAGCGAATCTCCTCCGCTTCGGCCCGCAAGCGAATACGCCCCCCAACATATACCCGATATGGCCATCAACACCGCGCCAATGGGATCAGGCGCGCTAAGGCCTGGAATCATGAGATAAACAAACGCGCCGCACGCCATTGCGATTCCGGACCATTGTAACCCGCGAAGGCGTTCCCCTTTTATGATGCCCGCGCTAATCATCGTCATTTGCACGACGCCAAATAATATGAGCGCGCCCATTGCTGTATCAAGGCGCAGATAGGCGAGAGAAAACGCTGCCGCATATCCAAATAGCATGGCAATAGAGAGGTAATCAACGGAACGTTTTTGTTGGGATTGCCCTCGAAAAAAGATAATCGCAGCCAAGGTGGCGGCTGCGGCAAATAACCGAATACCAGTATAGCTAATGGGATCAATGGCCGCCTCTCCGCTCAGCGCCGAGCGCGCGAGCACAGAATTCGCCGCAAAGGCAATCATCGCGAGCGCCGTCAGTAATAATGTTCGCCAAGATAACGGCATCCCTACGCTACCCGCCAAGATGAGACACCATGTCTTTTAACGCGCGTTCTGCCGCCTCCAACACCGCTTCATCCCGCCCGCGCGCGACAAAATTCACGCCTCTGAGTTCAGCATTGAAAAATGGATAACTGCCAATGGAAACATCCACATGGTTTTTTTCTATTTCAGCCAACTGCGCAGCGGCATCGCCCTCGCCTATTCCCGCCGCCGTAACAGTGCGGGAAAAGACCTTTGCACCTCCCTCTATGCGATGCTCAATATCAGGGAGCATGCCGCGCATAATTGAGGGCACGCCCGCAAGGGTGAAGACATTCTTAGTTTGAAACCCTGGCGCTTGCGAAACCGGGTTTTTGATGAGGCTTGCCCCGTCGGGAATACGGGCCATGCGGCGGCGAGCCGTGTTCAACTCTGATACCTCATAGCGCTCAAGCAGGGCGTCAATCGCGTCCGCGCGCTCGCTTATACCAAGGCCAAAGGCGGACGCAATACAGTCGGCTGTAATATCATCATGCGTTGGGCCTATGCCGCCTGTTGTAAACACATAGTCAAACTGGTCTGAAAAACGACGCACGGCTGAACTAATTATTTTGGCGTCATCCGCAACAATCCGCGCCTCGCCAATTTGTACGCCAAGGGGTTCAAGCCAGCGCGCAATCGTCACGAGATTTGTATCCTGAGTACGGCCCGACAGCAGCTCATCTCCTATTAAAATAACGCCCGCTGAGACTGTTTTGTTTTGCATATAAGCCTCTTGTCTTGGCGCATTATTTGCATGCACTACTCACATATCTCAAAGAAAACCGAAAGCCCTTGTGTTACGAAACATTCTACATTTAGGCGTGATTTTGGCCTTTCTCGCCATAAATTCACCTGCCTTTTCGCAGCTTTCAGCTCAACCCGATACGCGGGAACAGCCTATGCTGGACGCTGACGCGAAAACGCTGTTTTTAGCGGGGAAAGCCGCGCATGACGGAATTGGCGAGATCCAGAATTACGCTAAAGCAAGGGAACTTTACATCCAAGCGGCCAATCGCGGAAGCACAGAAGCGCTCATCAATCTTGGCTATTTGCACTTTGTTGGACAAGGCGTGCCCATCAATATGCATAAAGCTCGATTTTTTTACGCCGCCGCCGCTGACTTAGGCAGCAAAGACGCGCGCGCCAATATCGCGATGATGGACGCCCGCAAATTAGGGCTGGGTCAGGCGCCAGAAGCGCCTAAAAGCCGGACCTCAACATCGCAAACGTCAACATATAAAGCCTCAACGCCTAAACTAAAGCCTTCAACAATAACGCCTGTCCCGCGCGCGCCTCTTGTAAGGGAAACGTCCCCTCAAAGTGCCGCTGGCATTGCGCCCTCAGTCTTAGAAGACCAGATTACCGCCGAAATTTCAAGTCCAGACATAATACCCGATATAAAGCCTGAATTTAAAAGGGATTATACAGCTCTTATTCCCCCATTAAAAAATACCGCTGGCATTGCCAACAGTACTGACGACAGAAATGGCGACAAGGGTGAAAATACATCCACTCGCACGAGAAGTCTAAACGCTAAAATAGCCATCACCTTGCTAGCCTTAGCCGCACTTATCTTGCTTCAACATGGTCTTCATTTGCGAAAAACTAAAAGACAAAACCGCATCAGACGGCTTTTTGCAGAAACCTTTTATGATGCAAGCCGAAGCGACTTGCGGCTTACCTACCTTAGGCGGCGCAATTGCCATTTCGTCGAAGCCACATTCTATAAACAATGGGCTGCGACTTTAAATGTGTTGATGGCGCGTTTCGCGCTGAGCTATGATGGACCCGACCAAACGCTCGAGGCCTTTTGCAATCAACTCAATGATGATCTTTTCGATGGACTACAACCCACTAGAAAATTGGCGTCCGAGTTTAGCGACCTCTTGATGGACGCCACTGTTTCAGAAATCAAAGCTGTGGACGCATTCCATAGGGAAACTGTTACCCCCGTCAGGAAGGAAAGGGTTACAAAAAAGAACAGCGGCGCCTTTAAGGCCGCTCACCCGCACAACGCACCCGTTTTTTTAGCGCAAAAATCGCACGCCGCGCGGCAAGCCCGCTAGCCTTTGGCGTAATTGCCTGATATAGCGCTCCCATGAACTATATAGATGCAAGCGAAGCCGAAGACATGCGCGACGGCGCCATTAAACTCCACTCAGCCGCAGACTTTGAAGGTATGCGTAAAGCTGGACGCCTCGCGGCGGAGTGTCTTGATATGCTTGTGCCGATGGTTAAGCCCGGCGTGACCACTGAAGCCCTTGATAAGGCCGCTTTTGAATTTGTTGTCGATAACGGCGCTGTGCCCGCTTGCCTTGGCTATCGCGGCTATCAGCATACGGTCTGCACATCGGTCAATCATGTTGTTTGCCACGGCATTCCCTCAACCAAACCGCTAAAGTCTGGCGATAGCGTGAACATTGACGTCACCGTTATCGTCGACGGGTGGCATGGCGATACGTCGCGCATGTACCCCGTGGGGGATGTTGACCGCAAAACAGAGCGCCTAATTAACATTACCTATGACAGCCTAATGCTAGGATTGGCCGCCGTGAAACCTGGCAACACAACGGGCGATATTGGTCACGCGATAGCAAAATTTGCCCACAGTGAGCGCTGCTCGGTTGTGCAGGACTTTTGCGGCCATGGTCTTGGCCGCCTCTTCCATGACGCGCCCAACATTTTGCATTTCGGCCGCCCCGGCGAAGGCGAAGAACTTCGCGAAGGCATGTTCTTTACTGTTGAGCCAATGATCAACCTTGGCAAACCTGATACAAAAATATTATCTGACGGTTGGACCGCTGTCACCCGCGACCGCAAGCTGACCGCGCAGTTCGAGCATTCCATCGGTGTGACCAAAGATGGCTGCGAGATTTTCACCCTCAGCCCCAAAGGGCTGCACAAGCCGCCCTATCTCTAGTGAGCAATAAGAGTGGCCACAATAAAGACGTCGTAGGGGATAGTCCTGCTGAGCGGATGATTTCGGCAGCGCTGCAAAAGACAGCCACGCGCGGCCAACAGGCGCTCAAACCCAATGACCTTCCCCCGCTCGCGCCTTTAAATTTTGAACCTGACGCATCAAAAAGCGCACCCGTTCAATCTGCGCCTCCCGCCAATATTGAAAAGTCTCCAACAGAGACTGGCAAGACAACAAAGTCCAAGAAGCCCAAACCCCACTATTATGGCCACCGTGACCGCCTGCGCGCACGTTTTAAAGAGGGCGGCGTCGCGGCCCTCGCCGATTATGAACTGTTAGAGCTTTATCTGTTTAACTCTATCCCGCAAGGCGACGTAAAGCCTGTGGCCAAAGCGCTGATTTCGCAATTTGGGAGCTTTGCCGAAGTCTGCGCTGCGCCTATCCACCGCCTCACCGAGGTTAAAGGCATCGGCCCAAAAACCGCGCTTGATTTGCAAATCATCAAAGCCGCCGCGACCAAACTTGGCCAAGAAAGTATACTGGGACGACCCGTGCTATCTTCTTGGACCGCGCTGCTGGACTATTGCCGCAGCGCGATGCAATTTGAAGGCGTGGAGCAGTTTCGCGTCTTGTTTCTTGACCGTAAGAACCGCCTGATTGCTGATGAGGTGCTAGGGCGCGGCACAGTTGACCGCGCACCTGTTTATCCGCGCGAAATTATGAAGCGCGCGCTGGATCTTGAGGCGACCGCGCTTATTCTCTGTCATAACCATCCGAGCGGCGACCCCACGCCCAGCCAATCAGATATTGATATGACCAACCATATTATTACCGCCGCCAAACCGCTGTCCATCGCCGTCCATGACCACCTGATTATCGGTCGCGAAAACATCGCGAGTTTTAAGACGCTTGGCTTGATGTAATAGACTATGCCGATTTAAGTTGACGCCTTCCCCGTTTTCGCCTTTTGTAAGTAAAAACAAAATGGGGACTTTCATGAGTGATTTGCAAACCGTGGCGGCGGGGCCGACAAAGCGTTACCGCAGCTTAGTTCTCATCCTCCTCACTATAATCTATGCGT
>CAKZTE010000114.1 GCA_937923115.1 uncultured Caulobacterales bacterium
ACCGCTTTGGCCGAGAGCAAGGCCTGCTGTCCCGGTCCGCCAATTTCCTTGAGCACGAGATGACGCGCATAGCGCTCTATGGAGTCGGGCCCCATATTACAGCGGTTTTGTGAGGTCAAATTCGATGCGAAAGAAACGGCCATTTTCATTCGCCGCCTTTTGCGTGTCTGTTGGCGGGCGTGATAACTCATAGGCAAACATTGCACCTGGCTCTATTTCCATGGCCCATGTGTTTACGACTGATGCGGGCAAGCCCTCTTTTTCAAATAGCGCAATAGAAAAATCGTCGACAGGAAATTCTTGGCGTGTGGCCGTGCCGTCTGTTTTTGCTTTGCCGCCGTACCATGACACCGCATCAGGCGTACCGTCTTCATGGCGGTGGTCATGTTTAAGGGTTAGCCTGCGTTTCTCTGGAATGATAACCCATGTCCGCGACGTGTTTTCGCCCACCGCCAAAGGCATTTTTATCGCCGCAACCTCGCAGACAACAGGGCCAGCAATAATCGCTTCAGCGCGCCAATCGGCGTCAACCGCGTCCGTGCTGACGACTTGGCCCGCAAAGCTTTTCCCACAAAGCGTGGTGAGGTTATTGGTGAAGTCATTTTGGGCTGCGGGGCCGCTGCAAGCCATGAGGATAAGCGCGGCAAAGGGGAGGGGGATAAAGCGTTTCATGGCACAAGCTTAGCTCAAATTGACGCTGCATGCGAGAGGCTAAATACCCTCGCATTATTTCAAATTTATGATAGAACACACCTATTATTGTGCGCGGCTTCGCGGCGTATATTGGGGAATACCGTTTTTGCAAGACACTGTGCAAGACGAATAAATTGGGAAATTATCATGACTGATACTGAAAAGAATACAGGCGAGACAACGGACGCCGTTGACGTAACCAAAGCTTGGGCCGCTACACAAGACCAAAAAGGCCAAGCAAAAAAGCTTCGTATTTTTGCCGTACTCTCTTGGATTGCCGCGATTGGCGCGCAGATTTTTGGCCTTGTCATGCTCAGCAAGGGGGCCTTTAACAACGGCAATCTGGCTATGCTGATTGGTATCTTTGTTATTATTGCTATCTTCGCGCTTGCGGGCAACCTCATGTGGAAACGGTCTAATCGTCATGACCCTGCGTCCAAGTCTGAACCCACCAAATTCTTTATCCAAAATCAGCTTGGCGCGATTATTACGGTGCTCGCCTTTCTTCCGCTGCTTGCGCTTATATTTTTGGACAAAGATATGGATCCGAAAACGAAGAAAGTCGCTGGCGGCGTCGGCGCAGCCCTCGCGGCGCTTGTTTTTGCCTCTGGCGTCGAGCTTAACCCATCTTCAACCGAGCAGTACACCGAAGACATGAATGCCTGCGCGGCGCAGATTAAGGCCAAAGAGCCAACAACGGCGTGTTCGCCTGCTGTTGCGGCACAGGCCCAAGAGATTGCTAAAGACTCCGAAGCTGTGGCCGCCGCAACGCGCGACGCTAATAATCCCAATGGCCGCGACGTGGTTTACTGGATCGCGCCCAAAGACGGCGCCGAAAAATCATCGTCGCCGCTTGTATTCCACCTGTGTGAAAACGTCAGCACGTTGCGCGGTAAGACCGTCAATAGCGGCTCCGTCACAGAAGCTTACGCGCAAAACGCAGTGCGCCTTACTAAGCAACTGAAGATGGAGCAAAGACAGTGCGGCTTCGCAACGGCTGAGTAAACTGGCTAAGGCGATCTTAAGGCCTCTTTGCAAAACCACTCACGGCCAAAGATATTACTATTCAGCGGTAGATTTAAACTCAAGACCCAGCACTTTTGGCGCTGGGTCTTGAGCGTAAGAAAGCGGGGCACTGCTTTCTCGGCTACAAGGGATAAACTATTTGTATGAAATAGGTATAAGCAAGGTTACTTAGGGCTATCGCAGGGGTGGGACCCCATCCCCGCGTTTCAGCTGTGTCAAAACGTGAAACTGAGAGCGTTCGCTTAATAGTCAAAAACGTGTTATAATCTACAATAGTAGGCGCGAAGTCCTGATGAGTCATAGCTATGTTGGGTAATAATAGGAAAAAGTCTCTCTCTCATAAGGAGCTTTTATACCTCATTGACATTGTAGAAAGTGCAACGTCTGTGAGGGCGCTTCTTTACAGCGCAGCCAGAGGACTTGGGGTCAAACACAGTCTGTATCAGCATTTTGCTGCCGTTGGGTCTGTTGATTTTACAACCCGCGGACACTTTCATCCCTATAGAATTCCTCAAGAAATCGTTGAGTTTTACAAAACAAACACCGTCTATGATAAAGACCCGGTTATTGTTGCGGCCTTTGCTAAGAGTAAGTTTTTTTGGTTATCAGATAGTATTCATGAGCGCGCCGTAATCGAGGCAGATCATAACAAGGCTGTTAATTGGGTGATTGAAAAACTAGGCGACGGCTTGTGCTTTCCCTTATATGGGCCTGATAATCGCAGGGGGTATGCTTTCGTTGGGTTGGGGCGAGCCAAAGCCGATTTTGACCCTGTGCTTCCATATCAAATTCAAACCTTTCTCCAAGCCATGCATGTCAGATATTCTTTCTTGCTGAGCGGCTTACAGCAGCAAATAAAACTAACAAAGCGCGAGGCTGAAGTATTAGAGCTTATTAGTTATGGAAAGACCAATCCTGATATTGCTTTAATCCTTGGCATTTCTCCGCGCACGGTAGCGGTGCATGTCAGTAAAGTGTTTCTAAAGCTTGGCACCACAGACAGGGTGAGCGCGGCCATGCGCGCGCAAACTCTTGAAATCACCTTGTAGGTCAAAGCTGTGACGCTCGGCTGCTTATCCGCGCCGTTTGCGCTCGCGCTCCTTCTCTTTAAGCGCAACATAGTTGGGCTGCTCATCCGCGCCGCTGCGTGAGCTGAAAAATATAATGCCCATGAGGAGAAACGAGCTGAGGAGGGCGAAAATCACGCCAATCATCAGCGCAGTTCATCTTTGAGCTGTGTAGGGAGCTTAGCGAACGTTATGGACATTCAGATGAGGCCCACTTTATCTTAATCACGGAAACCGATAAATTGTTACTTGGCAAAACGCCTCCACGCATCGGCAAATATAGTACTTGCGTTAGCACTTTCAATAATTCTGCCATGAGACATAATTATGCGGTTAATCGGCCAACGCGTCACCGTATCAATCATAGACTGGATTGAGGATTTATCCGTAACCGAAAATCTATGGTAAAAGGCAACATTTGGCCGACCATAATTTCCTATCATCCAGAAGAATATTTTTTCTGCGCGATATTGCTCAGATTGATAATTATACAGCAGATCGGCTGTTAATAACGTCTGGCTAGGCGCATGGAAAATCATGGTTTCTTGAATACGGTGACCCGAAAGAGTGAATTTT
>CAKZTE010000115.1 GCA_937923115.1 uncultured Caulobacterales bacterium
CCATAACGAATATTTTCCATAGCGGAGCCTGAGAAGAGCGGCGTATTTTGCTGTACAATCGCAAATTGGCGGCGCAGCGTGTGTGGCGCAAGCGAGGTGAGGGGAATGCCATCGAGCGTAATGCGGCCTGCGCTCACGTCATAAAATCGCAGTAAGAGTTGAAAGATTGTGGATTTTCCCGCACCTGATGGCCCAACAAGTGCAACGGTTTCGCCGGGGGCAATCTTAAAATTAATGTTGCGCAGGGCTTTGTCCTCTGGCCGTGTGGGATAGGCAAATGAGACGTTTTCAAACGCGACATCGCCGCGCGCTTTTCCCATAACTGCGGGCGCGTTGGGTATGAAAATGTCGCTTTCTGTTTCCAAAATATCGACGAGGCGCTCTGAGGCGCCTGCCGCACGCAGCAAATTCGTCCACGTCTCGGTGAGTGCACCGCCGCTACTGCCCGCGTAAAAGGCAAGGCCCGTAAACGCCACAATATCGCCGCCTGTCATCGTGCCAGCTTTAACTGATTCTGCGCCAAACCAGAGCGCGCCAATTATCCCGCCAAGTGCCATAGTAAAAACAAAGAATGTTAAAAAGGTTTGGTTCATAATGCGGCCAAATTGGCTTTTATAGGTCGCTTCAATATTGTCGGCAAAGGCGGCGTCTTCATGGGCCTCGCGCGTATAGGCCTGCACGGTTTGAATAGCCGTCAGCGCTTCGCCTGACCGCGCGGACGCATAGGCAAGATTGTCTTGCCCATCGCGCGAAAGCGTGCGGATACGCTTGCCTTGGATAATGGCGGGCACAATAATCAGGGGCAGCACAGCCATAACGATGAGCGCAAGTTTCCAGCTTACAACAAACATCAAAACAAAAGACCCAATGATGATGGCCACAGAGCGAATGGCAAATGAGATAGAGCCCGTAAGAACAGTTTCAATCAAAGTGGTATCGGTTGTGAGGCGGGAGAGGACTTCGCCTGTGCGCACGCGCTCAAAATAGGCAGGGCTTAGGGTCAGTAGTTTTGAGTAAACCGCGCGGCGAATATCAGCAATCACGCGCTGCCCGAGGGCCGTGATAAAGAAGAACCGCATTGCGCCAAGGGCTGCAAATATCACGACAAAGACGAGCGCAAATTTGAAATAGGTCGAGAGCTGCGGCGCGCCCGAACTGGCGATGCGCTGGCAGTATTCTATGCTCTCCGCGTTATCGCCAAAACCGCAATCCACAATCACTTTAAATATAAGCGGCAAGGTTAGAGATGCTGCCGTTGACAGCACGAGCAGGATTAAAAAGGCGGCCAGCCACGCTTTATAGCGCCAAACATAGGGCCATAAATAGGCAAGCGGGCGCAGAGAGCGGGCTTTGTCGCGCTTGTCTTTGTCCTGCGCGATGGTTTCCGCAAGCGCGGCCCCCGCAGAGCGGTCAGGGTTTGTAACATTTTCTGCCATATCGCGCCTCATAGCCTAGCCCGGCGCCTCTGACTACAGCAGATTAATGCAGCATAACGGCTATGGCGGATTGGCTAGAGGTGACGATTTCATCCCTATTTCGCGTCTGGACCTTGGACATTTCGCCCGCAAACTTCTATAGGGGTGCGACATTTTTAAATGGAGCCTTTTATGTCTTATCTCGTCCTTGTTCGCCATGGCCAAAGCCAATGGAATTTGGAAAACCGCTTTACAGGATGGGTCGATGTTGGATTGACTGCCGAAGGCGTTAAAGAAGCGAAGAAAGCGGGTAAGCTATTGGCTAAAGAAGAGGTCTATTTTGATGCCGCTTTCACCAGCTATCAGAAACGCGCGATTAAGACACTCTGGCTAACGCTAGAGGCGCTAGATCAAATGAGCGTCACGGTAACCAAAGATTGGCACCTCAATGAGCGTCACTACGGTGCGCTGACGGGCCTTAATAAGCAAGAGACACGCGATAAGCATGGCGATGAGCAAGTGCATATTTGGCGCCGCAGCTTTGATGTGCCGCCGCCGCAAATTGATATGGAAAGTGAATTTCATCCGTCACATGACCGTAAATATGCGGCGATCGATCCCACTGTTTTGCCGACGGGCGAGAGTTTGAAAATCACGACGGAGCGCGTTTTGCCCTATTTTGACAGCCAAATGCTGCCGTTCATTCGTGCAGGCGCCAATATCATGGTGAGCGCTCATGGAAATTCCTTGCGGGCCTTAATGAAGCGATTGTTTGACGTGTCTGATAAAGATATTCCTGGCTTTGAATTTCCGACGGGTAACCCGCTTTTAATTGAACTAGAGGACGGCACGCTCAATATAAAGTCTGCGAAATATCTGGATAAGAAACGCGCAAAAGAGCTACCGCCCATTCCTTCAAAAACTAGCTAGGCAGTATGCCGAAACACGAGACCTATATGGCGCGGGCTCTAGACTTAGCAGCGCGCCAAAAAGGGCGCACGGCAGAGAACCCTTCGGTTGGCTGCGTGATTGTTAAAGGCGGCATTATTGTTGGCGAAGGCGTGACCTCCGAGGGTGGCCGCCCGCACGGTGAGGCGAATGCTTTGCAAATCGCGGGCGCGCAGGCCAAGGGTGCAGATGTCTACGTCACGTTAGAGCCGTGTAGTCATTATGGCCAAACTGCGCCCTGCGCCAGCGCGCTCATAAAGGCAGGAATTTCGCGCTGCTTTATTTCCGTCATTGACCCTGATCCGCGCGTGCATTGGCGCGGCGCGGCGCTCCTCCAAGAGGCGGGTATTGACGTGCAAATTGGCCTCGGCGCGGAAAAAGCGTTTCTGATTAACGTGGACTTTTTCGCGCGCGTTAAAACGTGACGCTCAATTATATAAATATCGTCACAGACTGAAGGCCTTCGCCAACGAGCCGCCCTTCATAATCAAAAAATCGCATGAGCTGTGTGCTATAACCACCGCGCGCCGCTGTTTGGCAGGTCTCGACTTGCCACCAACCTTCCTTTGTCGCGGGCGCGTCATCAAGGATGTTGAGCAAAAATGTCATAGAACTGACAGGGCCCATTTTTCTAAACATCGGCATGGCAGCGGGCGGTAGCACATCCGACAGCGTCACGAAGGAGGAGGTACCTTCGCGTGAGGCGGCGTCTTTATGGCGGGACCACGCACGAATATAACCGTCTTTTGCGCCGCTCATCGGGCGGCCGCCTTCGATTAATTGCGTTTCAAATCTATGGAAAAATCCGGGAACAAAAGCCTCCATTTGCGGCGGCGTGAAAGGCGGGCAGTCGTGCGGCGGCGGGGCAGGCGGCGCGTTGAATTCTGCTAATAAATCACTTTCGCGGGCCGTGCCAAAGGCGCAGGTTACCGTGCCGACAATGTCATCACCAATGGCCGCGACCACGTCAATCATTGTGACATTGCGTCCGCGCCTCAAAAGGTTTGGCGTAAAGACAGGGTCCTCTGTCACGGGGCCAACAAAGTTTACATTCACGCTGCGAAGCGGCGGCAGATCAGCAAACTCGCGATGGGCCGCGTCAACGGCTAACCCTGCCGTCAGCCCGCCGTAACAAGTGCGGCCCTGCCGCCAGCCGTCAGGGATTACGGCGCGGTAGCCGCTACCATCTGATTGCATTGTTTTTGATATTTCCGCAAAGCCAAGTTCGCCTGCAATATCAGACACCTTTGAAGGGCTCATCAATGGAATGGCTTGGCTTGGTAAACCACTTTGGGCCGTCGTCCGTCATGTAGAAATGATCCTCAAGCCGAACGCCAAATTCACCATATTTGCAAATCATGGGCTCGCTGGAAAAGCACATGCCCTTTGCGAGCGGTGTATCATCACCCCAATTCAGATAAGGCCATTCATGAATATCTAGGCCAATCCCGTGACCTGTCCGGTGGGGCAATCCCGGTGTTTTATAACCGGGGCCAAAGCCGTCTGCCTCTAGCGATTTACGCGCGGCAAGGTCAGCATCGCCGCAGCGTACACCAATTTGGGCCGCGTTGAATGCGGCGATTTGCGCACGTTTCTCCGCGTCCCAGACGCGGCGTTGCTCTTCGCTTGGCGTACCAAAGACATAGGACCGCGTCATGTCAGAGATATAATCATGACATTGGCAGCCTGTATCAATCAGCACCATGTCGCCGTCTTCAAGCGGTTTGTGGTGGCGCACACCATGAGGGTAGCTGCTGTCGGGACCAAAGAGCACAATCTTGAAATAGCTGCCCTTAGGCGCGCCGACTTTGCGGTGGGCTGCGTCCAAAAACTCGCCCACCTCGGCAGAGGTAATTCCTTCGCGCATAATCGCCGCCGCGGCTTTATGTACGGCCAGAGTCATTTCTTTGGCGCGCGTCATCAGCGCCAATTCATGTGCTGATTTTTGCTGGCGGCAGGTGCGCGTGACGGGCGTGGCGCTCTCGAATGATAGGGTTGGGGCCGCCTTCGCGAGGCCATCACTTATGAAAAAGGGCGTGCTTTCGTCAATGCCTACACGCGCGGCATTGACGCCACTATCTGCGAGAATTTTTGCTGAGAGCTTATAGGGGCATTCATGCTCTTCCCAGCCGTGGACGGGCCCTTCGATTTCCATAAACTGCTCGAGCGTGCCAATTTCAAATGTAGGCGCAATGAACTGCGGCTGGCCAGAGGTGAGCAAAAACGCGCCGACCATGCGTTCAGAATTTTTCCACTGCATGCCCGTGAAGTAACGTAGGTTTGAGCCTGCATCGATGTAGATAGCTGCAAGGCCCTGCGCTTTCATGAGGTTTTGCGCTTTGTCGATACGGGATTGATACTCACCCAGGCCTATGGGAGACGTGCCACCCGTCATATCGGACAGTTTCGCGAGCTCTTTGTCTGCGGTTGAACCGCCGACACCTTTCGTTCTTTGGCCAGTGCTCATATTACATAACTCCCGTTGTGTTTTCTTTGCCTTTGCCAATCACATCATCCGCAACAAAAGCATTGTCTTTGCGTTCTTGTCCAAATGTACTCATCGGGCCATGTCCCGGGACAAAGCGCATATCATCACCCAGCGGCCAAAGTTTATCTGTAATACTATCAAGCAGATCTTGATGATTGCCTTTAGGAAAATCCGTGCGTCCGATTGAGCCGCGAAAGAGAACATCGCCAACAAAGGCGATTTTCATATCTTTGTTAAAAATTACGACGTGGCCGGGCGTATGGCCGGGCGTATGCAAAACATGAAACGTGCTGCCCGCGAGGGTCAGTGTTTCGCCGTCCTCAAGATAACGGTCGGGAATAATATTTCGGCCCATTCCGGCATGGCCGTAATTGGCCCAATGGGTTTCAATCTCGTCCATCCAAAACTGGTCATCTTTATGCGGGCCTATGACCTTGATGCCGCGTTTCTCGCGTATATCTTGCGCCCCCCCTGCATGGTCCAAATGCCCATGGGTGAGCCAAATTTCTTTTATTGTTACGCCCAGCGCGTCGCATTCTGCCAAAAGCTTGTCGGCCTCGCCGCCTGGGTCAACAAGTACGCCCTCTCGGCTTTCCTTATCCCATAGCAAGCTACAGTTTTGGGCGAAAGGCGTGACAGGAAGCAGTCTTAAATCAAATTGGGCCATGGGGTTCTCTAGCCTATATTTTCCCCGCTGTTTAGAAAATTATGGTGAACAGCTTTTAATACTGGGCGGTTTTGGTGTTCAGAAACCATTCAGGCTATCTTTTCTATACAACAATTACTGAATGACACGCAGGCCTCTCTCTCTCCCTTGTACTGGGGTCTGCGTGTCATAGGTTTCTCTCTTAAACTACCTTCGAAACCCCGGGCTTTGTCCCGGGATTTTTTTGCTATCATGACAAATCAGATAGGTGGATGCCCTGTAATCTTTTCGCCACACAAAGGACATGGCGGATTTAGTATGAATAGGCATTCGGTTTTCACTGAATATTCCCTTTTAACTCGGCGGTGGCTCTAAGCTGCCGCCTTTTTTTTAAATTTGTTTTCAGGATTCAATGCTTTGGAATCGTCGAGAGCGTCTCAAGAATTGCCCCGACTGCGGCGTTAGCCGACCCGCTTATGTCAATTTTAATGGCATTGGAGGGCACTGACAAAGCGGCAAACTGGCTTTTGAGTAAATCTGCGGGCATGAAGTGATTTTCCCGTTTTGCGAGACGCGCGGCGATAATGTCATAGGGCGCTGAGAGCCATATCCACGTGATATTGCGGCGAGTACCCTCTGAAAGGCGCGTCTGCACATAAGACGTGAGTGCGGAGCAAGCGAGCGTAATCTCCGCAGCAGGGGATGTGTTTACCGCCCTTAAGATATTATCCATCCATATAGTTCTGTCCTCATCCGTGAGAGGCTTACTGTTCGTCATTTTATTGATATTGGCTTCGGGATGAAAATCATCCCCTTCCAGAAAAGCTGTAGCCAATGCCCGCGACAGCTTGCGCCCAACGGTCGTTTTGCCGCAACCGGATACGCCCATGATGATAATTAATTCCCCCATAGGTCACAGTACGAGTGACAGCAGTAAAGCGATTGCAAAGCCAACAAACCCGACAAGAGTTGCGCAGACGGTCCACGTTCTGAGTGTTTGCGCCTCGGTTTGTCCAAAGTAGCGGTTGACCAGCCAGAAGCCTGAATCGTTGACGTGGGAACAGGCGCTCGCCCCCGCTGCGATGGCGATAACAACCAAAGCCGTTTGCGGAGCGGATAGTTCAGCCAATGTCACAATCGGAGCTGTCAGCCCTGCCGCCGTAATCATGGCAACAGTCGCAGAGCCTTGGGCGACACGGACCAGCAAGGCCAAAACAAACCCCGCGACTATCGGCGTCAGGCCAATGGCTGTGGTGGCTTCGGCGAGAGCTTGCCCTGCACCTGTCGCGATAAGGACTTGTTTAAATGCGCCGCCTGCGCCTGTTATTAAGATGACGGCTCCTGTCGGCTCTAAGGCTTTGGATAGCGCTCTGCGGTAAATAACCCGGCCATCGGATGACTGAGGTTTGAAGGCGACATAGCCAAGGCCGCAAGCCATAAGCAGCGCGGTAATAGGGTGCCCAACAAATGTGATAAATTGCAAGAGCGTGCCATCTGCCATTATGGCTTTGGATACCGTGCCGATCAAAATCAGTAAGAGCGGTACGGCAATGACGGCGAGGGCTATCTTGGCCATTTGCGCGCCGTTCTCTGCGGTAACGGTTTCATTTGTCTGCAATGGCGGCGGGCGCTCCGCCTCTAGCCAGCCTCGGCCTTCGGCAAATTGAGTATAAAGCGGGCCTGAAACAATCATGGCGCAAGCGCCGGCGATGAGGCCAAATAATATCACCCAGCCAAGATCAGCTCCAAGCAGTTCCGCGACCGCAATCGGGCCGGGGGTTGGCGGGATAAAGGCGTGGGCTGTGGCAAGGCCTGCCAGAAGCGGTAGCCCAAAGGCGAGCGGCGCGCGCCCCGCTTTCTTCGCGAAGCTAAACACGATGGGCGCAAGGATTATCAGCGCCACATCAAAGAACACGGGAATGGCGACAATCAAGCCAATAATACCCATCGTCCATGGCCCTTTGGTAAGGCCTGTTTTGTCAATAATCCACTCTGACAGTGCTTGCACGCCCCCGCTTGCTTCGAGGAAAACGCCAAACATTGCGCCTAGGCCAATAACAATGGCAATAAAGCCGAGCGTGCCGCCCATGCCTTGAGTCACGGTTTGCAGCGCCGTCTCAGGCGCCATGCCGCCGGCCAACGCCGCAAACAGGCTGACAACAAGCAGGGCGGGGAAGGCGTGCATACGTATCCGTAACACAAGGGCCAGCAAAAGCGCGACAGAAGCTATGGTGGTAAGTATCGCGCGGTGCTCAAGCAGAAAGAACATCTCTAGCGTCCGCTTTTCACGCGCACGCGCGCGAGCGTGTCTTGACTTGTAATATAGAGGGTTTTGCCGTCCGGCCCCCCGAGCGTGCAGTTTGCGGTGGGTTTACCCATGGGATCATCACCAATCATGATACGCCCCAGCACTGTGCCGTCAGGGGAAATGACGAGCACACCGCCTGGGCCCGTGCTGTAAATTGTGCCGTCCGCCGCGATCGCAAGGCCGTCGGGATTACCTTTTAGCCCGCCATCCAAATCGGCCTGTGTACTAAGCCAGACCTCACCGTCCCCAAAGCCATTTGGCCCTGCGCGGTACCGCATGATTTTCGAGCGTTTTTCATCTGAGTTGGTCACGTATAAATATTGCTCATCCGGGGAAAGCGCGATGCCATTAGGGCGCGTTAGGCTATCGTCGATAAGCGACAGTTCATTGTCCGCGTTCAGTCGGTAAACACCGTTAAAACTGAGCTCCTTTTGCGGTGATCTGTCCTGTAATTTGAGCCCATATGGCGGGTCTGTGAAATAGATATCGCCGTTGCGCGCCGTGAAAATATCATTAGGGGCGTTAAACCTTTTCCCTTGATAATTATCAATAACACTTGTTCGCTCGAGCGTTTCTAAATCTAGTAATTCCAATGCTCGCGCGCCGTGACTGGCCATGAGCAATTTACCTTTTTGTGTTAGCCATGTTCCGTTAAGGCCAAGTTCGTTTTCTGTGGCGCGTTCTTCTTCAGTGAGCGTAGAAGGGTCAATACCTGCGGGGTCTAGGAAGGTTTGCAAACCATCCCCCTCCGACCAAGTGAACATTTTGTTTTGCGGTACATCTGTAAAATAGAGCTGATTGCGCGTCTTGTCCCACGTCGGGCCCTCGGACCACCAAAAGCCGTCCGCGAGTTTTTCAACTCTTGCATCAAGCGCAATGTGATTTTCCAAAGCAGGGTCTAGCATGGTAATGCGCCCAAAAGCGGGATAGGACTTGGCAACGGAAATTGCTGGTTCTGAATTTTTCTGAACGCTGCTGGCTTCTGACCTATTCGCCTGACAGCCGCTCAGCATTATCACGCCAGCTAAAGCGGCAGCCCTCATTAAATCCATTGACATTTTAATCCCCAGAACTTCGCTGGATCTCTCCAGCTTATAATCTCTTGGTCGCGTATTGTGACAGCGTTGTCAATCTGGCCGCTCAACACATAAAAGCCCCTCACCGAGGTGAGAGGCTGTGATTTCAAATCTGAAGCTGAGTTAGACGGCCGCTTTAATCGCCTCGACCAAGTCTGTTTTTTCCCAAGAGAAACCACCATCATCCGTTGGTGTGCGACCAAAGTGGCCATAGGCCGCTGTGCGCGCATAGATGGGCTGATTAAGGTTTAGATGGCTACGAATACCGCGGGGCGTTAAGCTCATAAGTGACGGTAAAACCTCTTCAAGGCGTTTGGCGAGCGCCGCGTGCTTGCTATCAAGCTCAACGTAAATTGATGTGGGTTCGGCCACGCCAATCGCGTAGGACAGCTGAATGTTGGCCCAGTCCACGAGGCCAGAGGCCACAACATTTTTCGCAAGATAGCGGGATGCGTAAGCCGCAGAGCGGTCAACCTTCGTTGGATCTTTCCCAGAGAAGGCGCCGCCGCCGTGAGGCGCCATGCCGCCGTAAGTATCGACAATAATTTTGCGTCCTGTCAGGCCGGCGTCGCCGTCAGGACCGCCAATGACGAATTTACCTGTTGGGTTGATATGAAAAACAGTGTCTTTAGTAATCCAACCTTCTGGAAGAACTTCGTGTATATAGGGCTTTACAATGTCAGCAATATCGGCGCTGGAGAGGCCGTCTTTATGCTGTGTAGAGACAACAATGGCGGTCGCTTCTACGGGTTTACCGTCTTCATAGCGCACAGAGACTTGTGATTTTGCATCAGGCTCAAGGCTTGGTTCTTCGCCAGAGTGGCGTACCTCTGCGAGGCGGCGCAGGATTTGGTGGCTGTAGTGAACGGGGGCAGGCATAAGCGCGCCTTTCACTTCACTGGATGCATAACCAAACATAATGCCCTGATCGCCCGCGCCTTCTTCCGTGTGCATGCCTGTGCCTTTATCAACACCTGCCGCAATGTCTACGGATTGCGCGTGTAAAAGCACGTCAACGCTGGCATGGGCATGGTGAAAGCCTGACTGCTCATAGCCAATGTCTTTGATAGCAGCGCGGGCCACGGCTTCGATCTCGTCTTTGGACACGTCTTTGCCGCGCGTTTCGCCTGCGATAACGACCTTGTTTGTGGTCGTTAGCGTTTCCGCCGCAACACGAACATCCCAAGGCGACATACCAGCGGCGACGGATTTGCGGAAATAAAGGTCAACGATTTCATCAGAGATACGGTCTGAGACTTTGTCAGGGTGACCTTCGGAGACGGACTCCGATGTGAAAATATAAGATTTGCGGCTCATGGCGCGCTCCTTTTAGTTTTAAGGCTCTTTTGCCGCTCAGTGGCGGGTTGGGCTTTTTATTATTATTGAGAGGCTTGTTTGTTTAACGAGAGAACGGCGGCCCGATAAAGAGCCGCCGTGAATGGGTCTTAGTAGCGGTAGTGCTCTGGTTTATAGGGGCCAGATTGATCAACACCTATATAATCGGCTTGTTCTTTGCTCATTTCAGTGAGCTTCACGCCGATTTTCTCAAGGTGCAAACGCGCGACTTTTTCGTCCAAATGTTTAGGGAGCATATAGACTTTGTTTTCGTATTTTTTGTTTTTAGCTTTGCTGTCTTCCCAAAGCTCGATTTGTGCGAGCACTTGGTTAGTAAACGACGCGCTCATGACAAATGACGGGTGACCTGTGGCATTGCCGAGGTTGAGAAGGCGGCCTTGCGAGAGAAGAATCATGCGGTTGCCTTTGGGGAAGGTAATCATATCCACTTGGTCTTTGATGTTGGTCCACTGCATGTTCTGCAACGCCGCAACTTGGATTTCGTTATCAAAGTGACCGATGTTTCCTACAATCGCCATATCTTTCATTTCGCGCATATGTTCCAAACGAATAACGTCTTTATTGCCTGTGGTTGTCACGAAAATATCAGCCGTCTTAAGAGTGTCCTCAAGGAGTGTCACTTCAAAGCCGTCCATGGCGGCCTGTAGCGCGCAAATTGGGTCAATTTCTGTGACCTTAACGCGCGCGCCAGCACCGCGAAGAGACGCCGCTGAGCCTTTGCCAACATCGCCATAACCCAGAACAACGGCGGTTTTACCAGCCATCATTGTGTCTGTTGCGCGGCGAATGCCGTCAACAAGCGATTCTTTACAGCCGTATTTGTTGTCGAACTTTGATTTCGTGACCGAGTCGTTCACGTTAATCGCTGGGAAAGGCAGTTGGCCTTGCTCAACCAATTCGTAAAGACGGTGAACGCCTGTTGTTGTTTCTTCTGATACGCCAACAATCTGGTCACGCATTTTTGTGAACCAGCCTGGGCTTGCGGCCATACGCTTTTTGATTTGCGCAAAGATCGCCTCTTCTTCTTCGGAGCCGGGCTCCCCTTCAATAAGCTCTGGTTCGCCGTTTTCAACGCGCGCGCCCAAAAGGATGTAAAGCGTTGCATCGCCGCCGTCATCCAAGATGATGTTTGGGCCGTCTTCGAAGAGGAATGATTTATCAAGATAATCCCAATGCTCGACGAGCGTTTGGCCTTTGATTGCAAAGACGGGTACGCCCGCGGCAGCGATAGCAGCTGCGGCGTGGTCTTGTGTTGAATAGATGTTGCATGATGCCCAGCGTACATCTGCGCCAAGCGCTGTAAGCGTTTCGATTAGAACTGCCGTTTGGATGGTCATGTGAAGCGAGCCGACAATGCGCGCGCCTTTAAGGGGCTTTGTTTCCCCAAATTCTTCGCGAAGGGACATGAGACCCGGCATTTCTGTCTCGGCAATATCAAGTTCTTTGCGGCCATATTCGGCTAAGCTGATGTCTTTTACGACGTAATCATGTTCGCTCATGGTGTATCCAGTTCTCTTCTATTTATCGTATATTCTCGCGTGCATTAATCTCTGCAGAGCGAGGGGTCAATAGCATATAAAGAAAATTGCATATAAAAAAAACTTTATCTAAAATATGGAACTGAGTAAAAGAGTTCGCACTGGCTCTTCTGGAACTTTTGACCTAGATGGGATGAAACAAGGATAGCTGCCACATTACTCACTCTCTGACAGACATTGCGCCTAAAGCCTCAGTTATCATCGTCAATTATAACGGCGGAGAGTGGCTTTCGCGTTGTGTGGACGCGCTTACCGTACAGAGTGAAGCCGCCTTTGAGGCCTTCATCGTCGATAACGGCTCAAGCGATGGCTCAATTGAGCGCTTGCCTAAGCTGGACGCCCGTTTTGAAATCATCCTCGCGGGTGAAAACCTTGGCTTTGCAGCGGCGAATAATCTCGCGGCGAAAAAAGCACGGGCGGATTGGCTCGTCATGCTTAATCCTGATGCCTTTGCGCGCTCTGATTGGCTCGAGAATTTGCTCGCCGAGACGACGTCGCCTGACATTACAATGGTGGGGTCCACGCAATTTATGGCGCTCGAGCCAGACATACTCGACG
>CAKZTE010000116.1 GCA_937923115.1 uncultured Caulobacterales bacterium
TCATATCATTCAAATGCTCAACATGCTGTCGCGCTATGACCTTAAGGCTGACGGCCATAACAGCGCCGCTTATCTGCATAAACTCGCAGAAGCAATGCGCCGCGCCTTTGCGGACCGTTCCAAATATCTTGGCGATCCAGACTTCGCCGCTGTACCGACGCAAGCCCTAATAGACCCTGCTTATAATGCCGCGCAGGCCGATAGCATTGATGTTGATACCGCAAGTAAAAGCGCCGACATCGCGCCTGCGGCAAGCCTGCCTTACGAGTCCCCTCAGACAACGCATTATTCTGTCATCGACAAAGACGGCAATGCCGTGTCGGTCACCTATACGCTAAACTTTTCCTACGGCAGCGGGTATACTGTCGACGGCGCAGGCTTTCTTTTGAATAATGAAATGGATGACTTTTCGGCCAAGCCGGGTGCGCCAAATGGTTATGGCCTTGTCGGCGGAGAGGCCAATAAAATCGAAGCGGGAAAACGCCCGCTCTCTTCTATGTCGCCCGTTGTTGTGCTCAAAGACGGCAAGGTCGTCTTAGTCACAGGTAGCCCCGGCGGCAGCACAATCATCACCGCCGTTTTGCAAATGGTGCTCAACGTCATTGAGTGGGATATGAACCTGATGCAGGCGACCGCCATGCCGCGTATTCATCATCAATGGCTGCCTGATGTCGTGACCGTTGAGCCGGGCATTTCTCCCGATACGCTGGACGAGCTTGAGCAGCGCGGCTTTAATTTAGTAAAAAACAAGACGGGCGGATATGCGCGCACGGTTTTAGGGCGGATAAATTCGGTCGGCGACGGCGGCCAGATTAAACTGGGCGCCGCCGATCCGCGCGGGCCGAAATCTGCCGCGCTAGGGCATTAATCATGCAAAGCGGTAATGGCGGCCCCGAAATTGATACCCTTATAAAGCTCCTGGCGAAACTGCCGGGCCTTGGTCCGCGTTCAGCGCGGCGTGCGGCCCTAGATTTGATAAAGAAACGCGAAGCGCTTATGCGGCCATTGTCGCGCGCACTCTTGGACGCCGCCGATAAAATTGCCGATTGCGCCATTTGCGGCAATCTTGATGTCGGCTCCCCTTGCCATATTTGCACCGCGCCGGGACGCGACCAAAGCACAATTTGCGTGGTTCAAGACGTGGGTGACCTCTGGGCGATGGAGCGCGCGGGCGCGTTTCGCGGCACCTATCACGTTCTGGGCGGGACGCTCTCTGCCATTGACGGCGTGCGTCCCGAAGACCTTAATATCGAGGGTCTTGTGCGCCGCGCGACTGAAGGCAATGTCGCCGAAATTGTTCTGGCTATGAACGCCACAATCGACGGTCAAACAACCGCCCATTATATCACAGATCAGCTCAAGGGCAGCGGCGCGAGCATTTCTCGCCTTGCCCACGGCGTCCCTGTGGGCGGAGAGCTGGATTATCTTGATGACGGCACAATCACGGCCGCCATGAAAAGCCGCCGCCCGTTCTAATGCAGGCCGCAAGTAATTTTCAAAACCTTTGGAACAGCAAACAGTTTCTGTCTATCCTATTCCTAATCGGGGCTAATCTTATCCCGCTGATTGGCGTCCTGATTTGGGGTTGGTCAGTGGGCGCAGTTTTGCTCGCCTATTGGATAGAAAGCGCAATCATAGGCGTGCTCAACATTCCGCGCATTTGGGCCACGCAAGGCACAGCGGGCAATAAGCTTTTCACCAGTATGTTTTTCACCGTGCATTACGGCGGCTTTGCGGCGGCGCATCTCGTTTTCCTAACAAGCGTCTTTGGCGCGGCGGAGCCTCTGGCCGCAATCACTGTGGGCGGAGCGATGATGTGGACGGCGCTGAGCTTTTTCATCAGCCATTTTATCTCGCTCATGATGCGGCTCTACCGCCGCGAGTTTAAAGATAGCGTCCCCGCCGTGCAGCTTTTCGCGCCCTATAGCCGCGTCATGGTTATGCATATCGTCGTTTTATTCGGCGCGTTTCTCATCGAGTTTTTAGGCTCCCCGATTTACGCCGTTGTCCTACTGGTGGTGATAAAGACAGCGATTGATCTCGCGGCGCATATCCGAGAGGGCCGCGAGGCTCGCGCACTTGAAAGCCTGCAAAACGCCCCTGATGCTTAGGCTTTGACTAAGGCTTGCATCCTTGCGCTGTTTTCGCCATATAGCCCTTGGAAGGTTGGCATTGGACGAATTTTTCGCCAACTTGGTCAGGGCGGGAACGCAGCAGCCACAACGAATCCTATTCGGGTCAGTGTTCAGCCTTCCACTTCCCTCACCTGCGTTTGCCGCAACCGCATCGGCTATTTGCAAGGTGATATTGTCATCACTATATAGGGTGTATGAAACTTCTAAAGACACTTGCGGCTACGGCGGCACTCCTCTCCCCCGTAATGCTTGCCGCTCCTGCTTACGCCGACAGCGCGCCGATTTATACGCCAATGCGCAATCACGTAGCGCTTGGCGGCTATGACACGATTAGCTATTTTTCAGGCAAGCCAATGAAGGGCGATAAACGCTATATGATGGATTATAAAGGCGCGACATGGCGGTTTTCCACGCGTGCCAATCTCGATCTGTTTCGCGCTAATCCTGAAGCTTTTATTCCGCAATTTGGCGGCTATTGCGCGTGGGCACTGGCCCATGGCAAGCTCGCAAAATCCTCGCCCAAAAGCTGGCTCGTGGAAGACGGCAAACTTTACTTGAATTTTAATGCGCGCATTCAAGAGCAATGGCTGGACGATAAGGACCGTTTTATAGCCGAGGCCAGCGCCCGCTGGCCCGACATATTACGCGATTAAGCCTCTTTATGCGATTAAGCTTTGGGGGATTAAACTAAGCCGTTTCTTCCAGCCAGTGACGCAAAAGCTGATGCGCGATTGTGAAACGCGGCGGACGTTTAAAGACATCACTGCGCTTAGCAAAGACAGCCTCAACTTGCTCGCGGGAATACCACTGCGCGTCTTCAATTTCCTTGGGATCAATCGTGAGCTCTGTCTCGGTTGTCTCGCAAATCAGACCGATCATGAGCTGGCTTGGGAACGGCCATGGCTGCGAAAATACATAACGCTGATTTGTGACCTTGACGCCGACCTCTTCAAAAATTTCGCGCGCGCAGCCTTCTTCTATAGTTTCGCCGGGCGAGATAAAACCTGCAAGGGCTGAAAATGCGCCGTCTGGCCAGCCGTGCCCGCGCCCAAGCAGGCATTGATCGCCGTTCACGACAAGCATAATCGTGACAGGGTTGACGCGCGGGAAATGATCTGTACCGCAAGACGGGCACTTGCGCGATGTGCCGCCGCGCTGCGGGAAGGATTGCTTGCCGCATTTAGCACAAAATGTGTGGCTGGCGTGCCACTCGAGTAAGGCTTTTGCCCGCCCTGCCAGCGCAAGCTCTGTGGGCGATAACTGCGCTGCAACAACGCGCATATCTTGGAAGCTTTCCGCTTCGGTAATCGCGTTATCGCGCTGTATGTGGAAGGCAAAAATAGGCACGCCGTCGCGCGTGCCGAGGAACAATGGCCCTGGATCAGCGATGTTTTGCCCGACCAATTTCTTCGGATGCACCATTTTTAGTCCGCCCGTGGGCCGTAAAGAAGGACGCCCTTGGTCAAACATAATCGCGCAGGCATTCTCAGAATTAAGATAGCCTTCCAGATGATCTTGATCGCGTTTATGTTCGCACTCGTCCAGATCACTTCCTGCAAAGGGCATTGTAAAGCTTGATTTTATCATGATTTATCTTTCGAAAGGCGGGCCGCATTGGCGGGATATGTGCCGAGCATGAGCACGGTATCGGAGAAAAAGTAAAGCTCATCCATGGCGTGCTTCATCGCGTCATCATCAGGATGCCCTTCAACGTCGGCATAAAACTGCGTCGCCCAAAAAGAGCCATCCACCATATAGCTCTCGAGCTTGGTCATATTGACGCCGTTCGTTGCAAATCCGCCCAAGGCCTTAAAGAGCGCAGAAGGGACATTTCGCACCTTAAACACAAAGCTGGTCACGACTGGCGCGCTGTCATGGGGCAGACGCAGCGGGGTATTGGACAGAACAATGAACCGCGTCGTGTTATGGGCCGCGTCTTCTATGTCTTTGGCCAGAACTTCAAGACCGTAAGTTTCCCCCGCAAGCGTGCTAGCGATAGCGCCAATAGTGGGGTCGCCCAACTCCGCCACAGCCCGCGCAGCGCCCGCCGTGTCAATGTCATTTTGCGGGGCGATGGAAAGGCTTTCGAGACGCTTACGCACTTGGCCGAGCGCCATAGGGTGGGAGCGCGCCGTTTTAATATCAGTTAGTTTTGCACCCGGCACGCCTAGCAATTGGTGGTGCACAGGAAGGTAATGCTCGCCCGTGATATAAATACCGCCTTCAGGGAGCAAGTGATAAACGTCAGACACGCGCCCCGCGACCGTATTCTCCACGGGTATCATCGCGAGCTGCGCTTCGCCTGCGCGTATTTTGGCAAACGCTTGCGAAAAGCTTCGGCACGCCATTGGGCGCATATCGGGAAAATAGCTTTGGCAAGCGAGATGCGAAAATGCACCAGGCTCGCCTTGGTAGACAATAATTCCGCTCATGTTCTGACCTTAGAGTTTAATGCTAATATTTCTCTGGCGCGGACCAAATCGGCCTCTGTATCCACGCCGTGCGGCGCGGCGTCAACCAGACAGACATGAATTGACATCCCTGCTTCTAGCGCGCGCAACTGCTCAAGCCGTTCGCGGCGCTCAAGCGGTGAAGGCAGTAAATCACAGAATGCATTCAGGGCTTTGCGGCGATAAGCATACACGCCCAAATGATGAAGCACAGGACCGTCACCAAACGGCGCGTCAGCGCGCGTAAAATAGAGCGCGCGGCCATTTTCAGCGACAACCGCTTTTACAACGTTGGGGTCAGAAATTTCTCTCTCGTCAGTGGTTGGGACAGCCGCCGTAACAATATCAATGGTGTCATTATCCAATAACGGCGCAATGATAGTTCCGATTAAAGCGGGATCAAGCGTGGGCATATCGCCTTGGACATTCACCACAACATCGTAGCTCTGGTAGGGGTCAAACCGATTGGCCGCTTGGCGCACGCGGTCTGATCCTGACGGCAGCTCGGGATCAGTAAGCTCGGCCGCTCCGCCCGCGCGCTCCACCGCCTCTTTGATCTCTTCTTCTGCACAGGCGACAAGGACTGGCCCCATGTTTGCGGCTTCTGCTGCGCGCAGAACATGCACAATCATTGGCTGCCCTGCGATATCCGCGAGAGGCTTTCCCGGCAAGCGAGTCGAGGCCATGCGGGCGGGAATAATGATTAAAGCACTCATAGCTGCGTGATTTGCCCTTTGCGACCATAGACCGCAAGTGTTTTGGTAAGTGAATAGAGCCAAAAGCGTGTTTTCAATTTGCAATTTGCGTCTGGATTTATAAAAGGGTTCAAACTTCAATCACGCGGATCAAGGATTGCGTCATGGACGAACTCGGCTTTAATAAAATTGCGGCGGCTATCCTTGCCACAGCACTCGGCTATATGGGCATTAAAGAATTGGCGCATGCTGTCATTCACGTCGAAGCTCCCAAAGCCCCCGCTTACGCATTAGCTATCCCTGAAGCGGCTGGCGCTGTTGAAGAAGTTGAGCTGCCATTCCCGCAAGCGGACTGGATTGCTGCGATGGACGCAAACCGCGGCGCGCGCGTCTTTAAGAAATGCACATCCTGCCATAACGCTGAAAAAGGCGGAGCGAATGGTACGGGTCCTAATCTTTGGAACGTCGTCGGCGCGCCCGCTGCCCAGCATGCAGGTTTTAATTACTCAACAGCGTTCCAAAATTCAGGCAAGACGTGGAATTATCAGAGCCTCTACAATTATCTTGAGCGCCCAACAAAATATATCCCCGGAACATCAATGAACTTTATTGGCTTGAAAAAAGCAGAGGACCGCGCAGCTGTAATTGAATATCTGCGCCTCGCGTCTGATAATCCCTTGCCAAAACCCGACCCTGCGCCTGGCCCAGAAGACTTAGTTGAAGCGGCGCCAATGGATGAGAGCACAGTGATTAACGAGACGCCCGCTGTTGAAGCGCCTCTTAGCACAGAAGCCCCGACTGAAACGCCTGAGATGGAAAAACCTGCAATGGAAACGCAAGAACAGTAGCCCTCTTTCCATTCTCAAAACATCTTTTTAACCCTCCCTTGTGGAGGGTTATTTATGGATTAAAGACGCCGCAAGCTTCGCGGCGGGCCGATTCGAGCACAGGCCGCCTCCAATGGCTCAAGCGCGACTTTCATATGAAACGCATTGGCGTGCAGTAAAGTCTTGCTATCACTCATGATACCGACGTGACCCGGCCAGAAAACGAGGTCGCCGCGCCGCAAAGCCTCCGCGCCGCTGAGTGCTTGCCCCAAGCTCTCCTCTTGCTGCCCCGCATCACGGGCACAATCACGGCCAGTGCCGCGCAGAGAGGATTGCACTAAGCCAGAACAGTCTAGTCCGTCTGTGCTGATACCGCCCCAAATATAAGGCAGGCCCATGTGGTCCTGCGCAATTTTAACAAAATCACTTTCGGGATAATCGCCAAGCGGGCTTAAATGGCGGCGATGCACAAAGCCGCCGCTGGCCAATTCGCAAAACTTTTCACCAATGCGCGACGCGTTGATTTGCGCCCCAAGAGGCAGCAATCGCGTGATGCGGCTTTTAATATCGGATTTGTTAAAAATAGGCGCTTTCATCGCGCTGATAAAGTGAGTGCGCGGAGCATAGTCCTCAATCAGATATTTGCGCTTCATCCATCCAACATAGCCATTTGCGTCGCTGCCAAGCGGGGAGAGCGCCTGTCCAAATACCCAAGATTTCTTGACTTTATCAATTCGGAATGTGTGCCCGAACAAAAGCTCGGTTTCTTGCGCGGCAGAACGAGAGGGCTCCCGCATGAGCCAACAGCGCGGCGCTGTGACGGAACCAATCACTAAACGGCTAACTGAGCGAGTTTCATTTCCGTGCGAATGGTTTCCGCAAATCGGGTCAAGAAAGAGGAACCGCGCGCCGTGCGCACAATGACAACAGAGCGTTTATCACGCGGGTCTGGGCGGCGTTCTATAAAATTATATCCAGCCAGCGTATCAAGCGCACGAGAAATAACAGCCTTTGTGACGGTGAGCCGCTGCGCTAATGAGCGCACAGTATGAGGCCCCTGCTCTAGATAGACGGTTGTCAAAAGCGCAAGCTGACGAGACGTCAAATCGGGATCATCACTCATAACGCTGCCCAGCGTGACGCGGTGCCACAATGCAAGCGCGTCGCTATTGTTGACGCGCGCAGATATTTTACGCGCTGCCGCTATAGGGACCGTTTGGATAGTTAAGGGGTATGACGCACGGCTTTGTACCAAAACGGAACACTTTCGATGAAACAAATCAGTTGATATTTTAAGAGTCGCATATTGATGATTCCTTGGTCAAGTAAATGCGTTCAATCTGCGAGAAAAGACTCGCTAACCGACTCTAATTACACTAAATTTTAACCATAGACTTCGTGCGATTTCGCGAACGTCCGCGATGAATGACACGATGAATGCAGAAAAAAGATATCTTGACGTGGATATGGTCCTCCCACGCCTCAACGCCATCAGGTTAATTGTCGTATTGGCGATTGCCTTTGGTTATGCCTCAACAATGCCCGTAGGCCTTAATAACCACGAAGCGGGATCTCTATTTGGCTATGAGCCAAGCTGGATTGGCATACAAGTTCTTTTCTTTTTAAGCGGCGCTTTAGCTTACCGTAGCATTGAAGCGGGGCGCACCGGTATTGATTACTTGAAAAGCAGAATTTTGCGGGTCTTCCCCTTATTGCTTGCCATCACCCTCATCACAGTTTTTGTAATCTACCCCCTACTCGGCAAAACCTTATCTAGCGCTGAAGATTATTTAGCCCTAGCAAAATATTTTTTCCTAACCGTTAGCTGCCTGGACCCTGGACGTGAGCTTCCAGGACTTTTGGACGACTCGCTATACGCTTGCCTCATCCAAGGCGGCATATGGACATTGCGCTGGGGTTTATTACTGCATATCGGCGTTCTTATCGCCGCGCGCTTTAAATTCTTCATACAGCCGCGCGTTATATTGATAGCGGGTCTCACCGCATTGCTTATCTACGCCGTCTGGGTCTTCGCGGCGGCGAAGCTCCACTTATCAGTCACTGTGGCCCCCCTTGTTGGTCTGCATTTTAGCTATACCTTTCTACTAGGCATGTCGCTTTGGGCATATCGTAACCACCTACCTCGCAGCGAAGCGGTGCGCTTTGCCATTGCTGCCGGTCTATTTGGCTTTGCTGCTCTTAACTATCTGGCTTTGCCTTGGACATCCTTTATCGAGATTTTCCTGACGCTGTCTTTTGGATATACAGCGTGGCTGCTCGCCACATCGGAGTCGCCAAAACTTGCGGTCTTAGACGGCTGGCCGCACCTCGCGCTCGGGCTTTACTTGATAAACTGGCCCACCACCCAAGTCCTGCTACACACCTTCCCAACGCTCAATGATACGACGCTCCCCATGGTGTCTTTACCCGTGTCGCTTGTCTTGACACTTTTGACACACTGGACCTACTCTGGCCGCGTCAATAGGGCAATCGAAGACAAGCTATTGCGTAAAGTCCCCGTTCAAGCCACCAGCTTTTAGCCATTGATAAATACCGCGAAGGGCAAACATATCGCCGCCCGCAGGATGAGCTGCGCTTGAGCTTGGGTTCCAGCCGTAGACGTCCAAATGCATCCACGGACGGCCTTTGACAAAGCGCTCAAGGAAAAGCGCCGCTGTAATGGAGCCTGCAAAACTGCCCCCAGCATTTTTCATATCCGCAATCGGCGAATTCAGCATGGCGTTATACGGCTGCCAAAGCGGCATGCGCCAAACGGGGTCATGCTCGGCGTTTGTTTGTGCAAGCAACGAAGCAACAGGTCCCTCTCGGTTTGAGAAGAACGGCGGCAGCGTTGGCCCCAAGGCCACGCGGGCCGCGCCCGTTAACGTCGCAAAATCAATAATCAGAACGGGTTCATCTTCTGCGGCGCGGCACAAAGCGTCGCCCAGCACAAGCCGCCCCTCTGCATCTGTATTATCAATTTCAACCGTCAAACCTTCGCGAGAACTTAGGATATCGCCGGGCCGATAAGCATTTGCTGAAATCGCATTTTCAGCAATCGCGACAAGGCAATGAAGCCGCACAGGAAGACCTGTGGCCATAATCATCGACGCAAGCGCCAGCGCATGGGCCGCGCCACCCATATCTTTTTTCATAATCCGCGCACCGCTGGCGCTTTTGATATTCACGCCGCCCGTATCAAAAGTGATTCCCTTGCCGACAATAGCAAGACGCGGGTGGGCCGGATCACCCCATTCTATCTCAACAAGGCGCGGGGCCTCGTGAGCCGCGCGACCGACGGCATGAATCATCGGAAAGTTTTTGGACAACAGCTCTGGTCCCACGGTTTCGTGAACCTCAGCGCCGTGATTCGCCGCAAGATCAATCGCCGCTTGGTGTAAGGCCTTTGGCCCCATATCGCCCGCAGGCGTGTTAATTAAATCACGACCCAGCGCCGTGGCCTGAACAATCGCCATAACTTCGTCTGGGTTTTGATCGTCTTCTAAAACAAGAACAGGAGGCACATGAAGCTCGGGCAGATAACGATCAAATTTATAAGCCCCTAGACCCCAGCCAATCGCGGCCTGACGCCGTGACCAATCCGCGGGGGTAGACGCCAGCGTATAGGTGCCCGCCGCCGCTTTGCCTGACAAGGCTGTGGACAAACCGCCAAGGCGTATCGGACCCAGCACATCAGCCGCGGCCTCGCCTACGCCGTAGAGAATGCGTTCAATTGTGCCTTCCGCGCCAGGCAGCCGTAAACGCTGCCCTTTGAGGCCTTCAAATCCGCGCGCGCTCGCAAAGTTTTGCTGCGCAGTGCTGAGCGAGGTTCTTAGAGCGTCCCATCCATCAGGACGGCAGACATATATCGGCACGGCGTCTTTTGCGGCACTGTCAGATTGGGTAATAAAGCAAGCCATAATGTCCTCAGGGTAATCAGTCGGATGATGTGAATATACCTAAGCCTAATAGGCCCGGGCGCAAGAAAAATGCCGTATAATAAGCCTTACGAACAATTAACTGTCTTCGTTTACGTTTGTTAACGATTTCTTATCACGACACAGCCGATTAAGATATTTGATTTTGTTGTGTTCAGTTGGAGCCACTCATGCGTTTATCTCTCTCTTTACTTGCCGCCACCATGCTGCTGAGCGGCTGTATGGTAGCACAAGGATACACTGAAAAAGAGCAGTCTATTGTCGATAGCCTTGATGGCGGTCAATATCAGCCTGCAAGCCGCCAGTCGCGCGATGCCATCGAAACACAAAGCGTTTTGGCTCAAGCCACATTTTGGTCGCGCGAGGCGCAGCTAAACCCTGCGGATCTTGAAGCCGCCATCCGCTTAACCTCGGCGGTTCGCAAAATGGGTAATGCAAGCCAAGCCGTAGACATTGCGCAAATGGCGCGCCAAATGCATCCGCGCGATCCCTATTTACTGGCCGAATTTGCGGCCTCGCTTATTGCTGATGAACGCGGCATTGAAGCAATGAAACCTCTTCAAGAAGGCCTTCGCACCACGCCCGCCTATGGACGGCTCTGGTCGTTAATGGGGGCCTCTCTTGATCAGCAGGAAAAATATAGTGAAGCCCGCCGCCACTACGCGCGCGCTCTTCAGATTACGCCCAATGACCCGAATGTTCTCGCGAATATGGGCCTAAGCTTTGCCCTTGAAGGTAATGCGCAGGTGGCCGAGAAGTGGCTTCGCCGCGCCAATGCCCAGCCGGGCGCGAGTGCGGGCGTTGCGCAAAACCTCGATTTAGTCTTACAGCTTCAAGGCAAGACGCCAGAAAATAAAATGGCCGCCGCGCAGCCGCAGCAATTTGCGCAGCAGCCAACGTGGTCGCGTTCCGATGTGCAAGGCCCGAACGGGCAAGGTGCGCGCTTTCAAGGACAATCCTCAAACCCCTCGACACAAAGTCCCTTTGCCGCGCGTCAATCGCCGCAGAAAAATATGACACAAGGCCAAATGAGTAACGGCCGTTCGTTTAGCGTCGGTAACGGCGCACCGCGCTCTGCCTCTGATGCCGCGCGCATGGCGGCACGCAGCGGACAGGGCCGCAAAGCGACTGTGCCTCTGGGTCAGCCCGTACCCGGATCGTCTATGTTACAACAAAACAATAGCCAAATGTATTCACAGCAGCGGCCGACTGGCCAAATGCAGCCACAGCAAATGCCGCAAGGTTACGGACAACAGCCCCAACAGATCCCGCAGGGCTATGGACAGCAGCCTCAACAAAGGCCCGCGCAAAACTACGGCCCACAAATGCCTCAAGGTTATGGACCGCAATATGGCGCCACTGTGCCGCAAGTTCAGCCCAGAGGGGCCGCGCGCCGCAGATAAATACAGCGTTAAAATTACAGACAAGAAAAAACGCGCTTCATTGGAAGCGCGTTTTTTTATGAACAAGGTTTTGGTTTTGAATTTAGAAGTTTGTCCCAATCCGCATGGCCGCCGGTGTCAAAATCACAATAAAGATCACGGGAAGGAAGAACAGAATCATTGGTACAGTAAGCTTCGCTGGCAATGCGCCCGCTTTCTTTTCAGCCTCTAGAACGCGCATATGGCGGTTTTCATTCGCCATTGTACGAAGCGTCTCGCCCAGCGGCGTACCATAGCGTTCAGCCTGTACAAGGGCGGTCGATACAGATTTAATACCGGGGTGATTATTGCGCCTCGCGAGATTCTCATAGGCTTGACGACGGCTTTGCAGGTAAGACAGCTCGGCCGTTGTAAGCGAGAATTCTTCGGCAAGCTCAACTGAACTATCAGCCATTTCTGTCGCAACGCGTCCAAAGGCAAGCTCAACGGACATACCCGACTCAACACAAATAAGCAAAAGATCCAGCGCGTCTGGAAAGACTGGCATGATGGACTTCAATCGCTTGCCCGCTTTGTTCTTGAGATAGATAGCGGGCGCGTAATAACCAAAGGCAACGCCAAGTACCGTATAACCGACACGCTGTATCATTTCTTGACCCAAAATATTCATCCCGACGAGAAAAATGAGTCCAAGGGCAAGAAAAACGAGCGGCAGAACGAGCCGCGCAAAGTAGAAAGTGTAAATGGGACGCTCACCTCGAAGACCCGCTTGCGCCAATTTATCTCTAAGATCAGTCGCTTCTAAGAGCTTTTCAAGGCTCAACCCGTCAACAAGTTTTTTAACACCTGCTTTATTGCCTTTGCGCAACCCTTCGTTTCTGATCATCTCGTCCATACGTGCTTTGCGCATGCCTTCCCGCGCATTCGCGACGGACCCCATACGGCTTTTAAGCTTATCCCCTTCAAGCAAAGGCGAAACGAGCATATAAATCGTTCCAACCACTGAGAGGGAGACAACAGCATAAAGCGCGGTTTGAAACATTTCTGCGGATTCTGCGTTCATGACTTTCCGCCTTAGACTTTGAAGTTAATCATTTTTTTCATAATCACCGTCCCAAAAACCATCATCCCAGCGCCAATCATCAAATTGCGATGGCCTGTGGGAGTGGTGTAGAGCTCCGTCATATAGTCTGGAGACGCAACGGTAATCAGTAGCATCAAAATCGGCGGCAAAGCAGCAATAATGCCCGCAGACATTTTTGCTTCCGCGGCAAGCGCTTTGACTTTTTGCCTTAGAACTTTGCGGCCCCGCAAAACGTTGGACAAGTTCGCTAGACTTTCGCCTAGGTTACCACCTGTCGAGCGCTGAATATTAAGGACGGTAGCAAAGAAATTCACTTCTGAAAGCGGGATACGCTCATACATGCGCTCAAGGCAAACCTCGATAGGTACGCCAACCGACTCGCCTTCCACAACAAGTTGAAACTCGGTTCTTACAGGTTCAGGGCTTTCATGGGCAATAATTTTCAAGCAGTCACCGAGCGGTAGACCTGTGCGAACACCGCGAACAATAATATCCATGGCGTCAGCAAAGTGCGCCGTAAATTTAGTTTGGCGGCGATTAATACGAAAGTTCAAAATCCAGCGCGGCAATCCAAATCCAACGCCAATCGCCAAACCAACACAAAGTTTCCAGTCTTGCTGCATAATAAACGGAAGACCGCCCGCAAAGGCCGCCAGGATGATGCTTATCATTGTAAAGGTCTGCGCCTTCATCGTAGAGTTGGCCTGAATCAGCTTTGAGGCTAAGGATTTGCGTTTTTTCTTCTTATCTTTTTGATCTTCTTCCAGCTTACCAAGTGATTCCTCAATCTGCTTGCGTCGGCTTCCGCCCTCATCTGATTTCAGAAAACTAAAGGCACCCCTGTCTGGTTGCGCAGAGTTTTTCTTGCCAAGTGCCGCTGCCCGTTTTTTTGTCTTGTCTTCGCCGCCAATGAACAGCAATCCAACAAGGACTACCATAAGGGCTAAAGCGCCAGGTAAAATGAAGGACTCATCCATATTTAGGCCCCCGCATCATCAAGCGCTTGAGCAAGTTCTTTTTCGAGGTTGAAATAGCGGGCGCGGTCCCAGAATACAGGGCGCGCAATACCTGTTGATTTATGTTCGCCAATAATCTTGCCATCCGCATCTTCGCCGTCCATTTCATAGACCAACAAATCTTGCGTCACGATTACATCGCCTTCCATGCCGATAACTTCGGTGATGTGAGTGATACGGCGCGAACCATCACGCAGGCGCGTCGCTTGCACAATAATATCAACGGAGCCCGTAATCATTTCGCGAATTGTTTTCGCCGGCAGTGAAAAGCCGCCCATCGTAATCATTGACTCAATTCTCGACAAGGCTTCACGCGGTGAGTTGGCGTGGAGCGTTCCCATAGACCCATCGTGGCCCGTGTTCATCGCCTGCAATAAATCAAAGGCTTCAGGACCACGCACCTCACCCACGATAATACGTTCTGGACGCATCCGCAGGCAGTTTTTCACCAGATCAGTCATGGTGATTTTACCTTTGCCCTCAAGATTGGGAGGACGAGTTTCGAGGCGCACAACATGTGGTTGTTGGAGCTGCAATTCAGCAGAATCTTCGCAAGTAATGATGCGTTCGTCAGGGTGAATAAAACTAGTCAAGCAATTCAAGAGCGTGGTTTTACCCGAACCCGTACCGCCAGAAATAATGATGTTACACTGGCAAGCGCCAATAATTTCAAGAACCCGCGCGCCGGCAGGAGAGATAGATTTGAAATTTACCAAATCGTCTAATCTTAAGGAATCTCTTTTAAACTTACGAATAGTGAGCGCAGGGCCGTCAATCGAAAGCGGGGCCGCAATGACGTTAACCCGTGAGCCGTCAAGAAGACGCGCGTCACAAATCGGGCTCGCTTCATCAACACGGCGGCCCACTTGGGACACGATGCGCTGACAAATATTCATCAACTGTTGATTGTCACGAAACCGAATGTTGGTTTTTTCCATCTTACCGTTGGTTTCGATAAAGACGTGCTTGGCCCCGTTGACCATAATATCGGCAATGTCGTCCCGCGCAAGTAGAGGTTCTAGGGGGCCATACCCCAGAATGTCATCACAGATTTCGTTGATGAGTTGGCTCTGCTCGGCAACGGAAAGACGGACATTGCGGATTGCGATAATCTCGTCAACAATCGTTCGGATTTCCATCCGTGCTTTCTCAGGCAACATTCCCGCCAGAGCAGACACGTCAATAGTCTCAAACAAAGCGTTAAATATGGTCGCTTTGGTTTCGTAATACTCATCCGTTGCTTCAGCCTTAGGGGCGCGCTGCGCTGCGGCCGTAGCAGCAGAGTCCGCTGCTACAGTGCTAACATCGAGTTTTGGGGCGGGTACATTGGCTTTTGGCGGCGCTTTTAGCGCTGCAGAACCAGTGGATTTTTTACCGAACATATCGCTACTTGCCCTTTAATTTATCAAGGAAAGATTTGGACGCGCTTGAGCCTGATTTTACTTTTTTGGCCTTGCTGCCCATAGCTGACAAATCAGGATAACGCCCTGTTTTTAGGCGCGACGCAATCATCTCAAATCCCGTGACATGACCAGAAGCCGCTTTGATTTCGGTCAACATTTTTCCGTCATTGGACGCTTGAGTATAAATATCAGGATCAAACGCCAAAGCGACGGCAGGGTCTAGCCCAACAGCCGCGCCAAAGTCTTTGACAGAAATTTCATTCGTTTTTGTCGTACCCGTTCGGTTCAAAATCAAAATTGGATCAGAATCGTTAGGACGCTTAAGGCGCAAATAATCAATCAGGTTTTTCGTATTGCGCAGATTGGCTAAGTCAGGCGTGGCGGTAATGACAATGTCATCACATCCAACTAGAATACGTGATGTCCACTCAGACCAGTAATGCGGCATATCCAAAATCGTCATTGGGCTAACGCTTCGCACAACATCAACAACGGTTTCATAAGCTTCGGGCGTCATAATCGGCGCGTTACCAAGCGAAGCGGATGCTGGCAAAATAGAAAGGTTTGCAGTGTGGCGCAGCATGATGCGATCAAGCAAAGTCTCGTCCAAACGTTCTGGTTCGGCCAAGGCTTCTTCAAGACCGTGTGAATTATCATAGGCAAAATCAAGACCTGTTGTTCCCCAAGAGGCGTCTAGGTCTACCAGTGATGTCTGCTGGCCGATGTTCTCAGCTAAACACCACGCGATGTTATGCGCCAAGGTCGATGAGCCAACGCCGCCTTTCGCGCCAAAAAATGCCGCGACGCGGCCCGCGAAAGGCTTGTCAGGATCGCTGTAAAGATCTGAAAGAGAGTGAATAATGCCGAGCGGGTTGAGCGGCGGCACAAGATAGTCGCTCACGCCTTGGTCAATGAGCTGGCGATATAAACGAATGTCATTTGACGCGCCGATAACAACAACCTTTGTTCCCGCCTCGCAGACAGCCGCAAGCTGCTCTAACTGCGAAAAGAGCTCTGGGCCCCGCATACCGCTTTCAATCATGATAAGATCGGGCGTGCTTTCTTTGTGGTAATACTCAATCGCGGCCGATAGCCCGCCCATATAGACAGACACATTGACACGCTTCATGCGCCAATCGCGCTTTGTCGCGTCAATCGCGCCCGCCGTTTCGGGACGATCGCAAAAGGCCTCAACGCTGACGGATGGCAAAGCTTTCTCGCCGCCTTCTCTGGATGTATCAGGTTCGGCATGCATGACAGGCGGCATAGCTGTAGGCGCTGGGGCCGCGTGTGGCATGGGCGCGCCGTGCGGCGCCGGCATTTGCTGCATTGGAGCCTGGCGCATAGGGGCTTTCGGCGCGTTTGCGTATTGTGGCTGAGGTTGCATGTGAGGCTGCGGCTGAATGTGCTGCGGCATCGCTTGCGGATGACCAGGATAGGCGGCCGGTGCAGGCTGCATATGCGCCGGTGCCATTTGCGGCATCGCTTGCGGATGGGGGTGCGGCACGGGCATGGGCATGCTACGCGGCGCCGCTGGAGACGGGCTTGGAACAGCCATTGGCCGGTTTTGCTGATTTTGGTTCGTCATTGTGGTCATCCGGTTGTCGTCCCCGCGGATTAAATTCCGCACTATTTGAGTGAGCCCCTTTGGCTCGTTTTATTTATGGCCGCGTTATCTATTCATCAGTTCCGCGCTCTTGATCCCCAGGTTTCGCAGCGCCAGTAATCTCGCCAAGAATGTATTTGTCGTATACAGTCCGGCGGCGCTCAGCATTAGGCTGCCCCATGGCGTAAGGCTCAAGCAGTTGGCGCGGGTCCTGAATCATAGCGCCAAGATTGGCGTGATAGGCACAGCCAAATGACGGCATTGGCCGGTTTGCATGGGTTTCCATAAGGTTACCCATACTGCGGCAATCCTGCGGCACAACTTTCAGGCGGCGATAAGACACAACAACTGGCGCAGGTGCCGATGGGTTAGATTGATATTGTCCAGACTGAATTGCGCCCACGCCCATGCCCATTTGCGCCATTGTTTGGCGAACAAGTTGCGCTGATTGCTGCGTTCCGATAGCTCCAGACTGCGCGCCCGGAACATTGATGTACAGTGGTCCGTCGCCAAATTGGCCATAAGCGGATAAAAACTCTGCAACTGCGCTTTGATCTCTTGACGACAGGCTCATACCATTTGGCCGCGAGTAAAGCTCAAGCCGTTCAATCGACTCTGAAATAGTAATGCCGCTATTGTTAATTGATGGGCCCGGTATGGCCTGCGGAACGGCGCACGCCGTTACCATCAAACCCAAAGCCGATAGAATCGCCACACGCCGCAATTGGCCAACGCGCACCAGGGGAAGTCTAATTTTCTGTGTCATAGTCACCCTCATTCCTAGTCAACCACGTGGCCAAATGGCCCTGGCAATGTATTGGATGTGATTTTTGTACCGTTATCGCCGTAGACTTTATTCAGGCGACCAAGCAGCAAAGCGTCGTTGTCATCAGCTGAGACAAAGCCGTCGATCGGCGTTTGCAATTTATCAGGATGCGTTGGGTCAACCAGATAAGGCGTCACAATAATGACCAGTTCTTGCTGGCTTGTCAGGTCATCCCGGTTGCGGAAAGCCGCGCCGAGACCGGGCACATCCTTCAGACCGGGCGTGCCGTCGATGGATTGACGTGTTTCCTCGCGAATAAGTCCCGCAATCACAAGGCTTCCGCCCGCAGGCAGTTCTACAACAGTATTGGCGCGGCGCACGCGTAGGCCCAAAATATCAGAAGCAATACCGCCAGTTTCAAATGACCCTTCCGTTGTTGGCTCGGAGACCTCGGTCGAAATATTGAGCGAAATTCTGCCTTCGCTGAGGACAACGGGCGTAAATCCCAGTGAGACGCCGTAGGGCTTAAATTCGAATTCACGGATAAGGCGGCCGTTTTGGTCGATAAATACGTTGGTCAGAAGCGGAAACTCACCGCCTGAAAGAAAGTTAGCTGTTTCGCCAGAGATTGCCGTCAAGGTAGGCTCTGCAAGTGTACGTACAAGACCAACGCGTTCTAGCGCCTGTAAGTCCGCGCCAATTGACTGAAGCGCCCCGCCCGAGCGGTTATTAAAGAGGCCAGAGGCCGTAAGACCAGCTGATGTTTCCAAAGCCGCATTTGATAGTAGCGAAACCGTGCTTTCGCCAAGCTGGCCGATAGCGCTTAGGTTGATACCCAGCTGCTTTGTTATTGACCGCTGCATTTCTACGATACGGACTTTAAGGAGAACCTGATCTTTACCCTCAATTGACATAAGGTTGATAACTTCAGACTCGCTCGCCCCGCCTGTATCTTCATCAATCCACATCTCAGCCAATGATTGCACGCGATTGGCAGCGGCGGCATTGGGCACGGAGCCCGTCAGCAATATGTTATCATTTACGGCTTGAACCTGCACATTAGCCTGAGGCGCATGCTGCGTGAAAAGCTCACGAAGGCCTGAAATGTCTCTTTCGACGCGGATTTCCAAGTTCAGAATTTCTTCACCGTCATGACCGTAAAAATAGGCATTCGTCTGGCCAGGGCGCTTGCCGATAAGGACGGCGCGCTTGTCCGTATGGACCATAGCTTCGACAATATCTGGATTAGAGATGATAACATCTTTCATGCCGACAGGCAGCTCAACCACAGTCGATTTTGAAAAAGGCAGCACGACTGAACGCGACACGGCGCTTTGGCCCGGCGTTCTGATCGAAATTTCAGCCTGAACATCAGGTGAGATATGGCTATATGAGCGCGTTCCCGCATGGGCGCTTGCAGCGCAAACCAAAGCTGACGTCAGCACAAGGGCCGTCCGCAAACTTGGCAATTTTGAAATCAAACGGATCATCTTATTCCCCTACAATCGCGACGGCGCTCTGCTCACCATTTCGGTAAACGGTGATAGATTCTCGTGTGGCCCGTTTTTTACTCATCGTTGACCGGCTCGTCGCAAAGCCAGTGCCGACAGATGACCCAATCGGGCGCAGAACCATTGACAGTTCACCGCTTGCGATTGCAACTTGCAAAAGCTCGGCATCACCAGGACTGAGTTCTAAAGTGGCTGTTGAGCCCTCGATTGAAGCCCCGCCCTCTTCATCAATGTCAAATGTTTGGTCGATTGCCAGAACACGCACATTTGAAAAAACTGTGGAGGATTCGTATACATCTTTACCGCGTGTTTGACCCGGCAGAGGCGGTTCTTCGACCTCAACTGTTAAGATAATGTCCACATGGTCGCCCGGCTGAATGAATCCACCCGACGCTGATTCGGTTGAGATTTCGGTCGCTACAGCCCGCATACCGGGTGTGAGCAAACCAGACATAAGACCCTTGTCTCCGACCATGACAATGCGCCGCTCGGAAATGGGCTCGCCAACATAAATGGGTGCGCGCGCAACGCCTGCGCCAAACTCTTCTAGAGCCTCAGGACGGTCCTCGCGGGTGACATATTCGGGCGACATAGCCTCCTTAGGCCATTGTTTCCACTTGATATTTGCCGTAGAAAGACGCCCGCCAAAGGGGATGTCCGCTGAGGCTGCGAGTATGTCTTTATACTCAACCTGTTCAACTTCCACGACAGGAGCCTGAACCGGCGCAGCCGTCGGCTGGCCCAGCTTTTGCGCCTGTGTGAAGACGACCGCGCCGAGCACAACCAAGCCGCCAATCAATATAACTCGTTTCTTATCCATGGGACGTATCACTCCAATTAACCATCATCTTGACGCGCATTTGATAAAGCATGGTTAATTTGTAAAAGTTCTTAGCAAATATTCCGTTAACGCCTCTGTTTTGACAGGCAAAGCCACTCTCAATGCGCTTTAGGGACATGGCAGCGGCTTTAAATTAACCTAGACCTGCCGCGTAACGGAAAATATCGCTTTGCGGTAACGTCGCCAGCGCGCCGAAAGCCAGAGCGAGGCCATAAGGCATTTTCTTTTGATCTTTGAACATGGTTTGCATCCAAGGCGCTGTCATGACTTTCACAGGAATGAATTGCCGGCCCGCAAGAATAAACAGTGCAAGGGCGCCGCCAGCCAATGTCGTGTATCCCACATAAAGCGCCAAATCTGAGAACGTCCACCAGAAGGATGTTGCCGCCATCAACTTAGCATCGCCGCCGCCGAGCCAGCCAAAGGCAAACATGGCAAAACCTACGGCAAACATCCCAAGCCCAGAAGCCATATGCTCACCAAAATTTGGGAGACCTTGCCAAACGAAAGGAAAGCACACAACAAATGCGCCAAGCAGAACGAGACTGACCCAATTTGGAATGGTCATCGTAGACGCATCCTTTATGGCCGCTGTGAGCATGGTTAAAGTAAAGACCGCAAAAATAATAAAAGACAGCAACATATCGTCTCTCCCAAAGAAATCGTTCAAGGGAAGCGTAAACCAAGAGCGTTAACAGCCCCTTTCACGCAGGCCGCTCATTGGCAGTAAGCCAAAAAAAAGCCGCTCCGAAGAGCGGCCTTTCAAATCAGACGTAAAGTCGATTACTGAGCGTTGTCGATTGCTGTTGCAACAGTACCGAATTTCGTGTTGATCGACTCGCCAAGACGGCCAGCACCAACGATAAGGGCGATACCAACAAGAGCGGCGATTAGGCCATACTCAATAGCTGTCGCGCCAGATTCGTCATTAATATAGTTCTTTACCAAGTTAGTCATAGCATACTCCCACGTTTGCTTTTGTTTTTGAGGAAAATCCCTCAACAGGGTTTGTCCTGTTATCGAGATGTATATACCCGCCGCGTTACTACGCGTTTAAGTAACGTGGTAAATATGGCGTAAAATTGAACTATTCTGACTATAATTTTCAGGCCGCATACCGCTTACATTATATATGGGGGTAAATTGACTCATAATATCATGGGGTTACGACGGCACATCCGGCTTCCGATAATTACGCGCGACTCGCCGTCAAATCATCAATGCGTAAAGACTTCGTTCACCACATTTAGATATGGTGACCCAAACCTCATGGGGATTGTTATGATATTTGATCAAAAAATTGACCGCCGTATTCGCGCTGCGGCCTTCACAGCTGCCGCTTTTGTCGCAGCAACATTCATGGCCGCGCCAGCTTATGCAGCGGATGGGCTTTACAGTGTTCAAATCAACAAGACCGAAGTTCTGCGCCTGCCCGCACCGGCTTCTGCCGTTGTTGTTGGCAATCCAGAAATTGCAGACGTTTCCATCCACGCAGCCGACACAATTTTGGTCGTGGGCAAAGGGTACGGAGAAACAAATATTCTTATCCTCGATAAAAATGGCAACACGATGATGAGTTCTGACATTCAGGTCATAACACCTCAATCAAGAAACCAAGTCCGTATTTTTAACTCTGCTAATTCTCGGCAAACATATAATTGCGGCCCTAGCTGTAACCCCTCACCGACGCTTGGCGATGCGCAAGCGTTTATTGATGGCAATACAGGTGAGAACGACAGTCCGATGAGCAATCTATTCGCGGCCATGACAGGGTCTGGCAGCGCTTCAAGTGGCAGCAGTGACACGTCTCGGCAGCAGATGTCGGGACCTCCAAACTAGCAGCGGCGCACCGCAGATTTACTTTTAATTAAGACTAATCCTTCGCTTCTAATTAAGCATTCAGGACTAAGCTGAGAGCTCATTCTATCTGGGTAGGGTTATGGGTCTCTTTAAAAGAAAATTTCTAAAGCAGTTACAAAAGTACCGCAGCGCCCGTGAAGGCGCGACGGCGGTTGAGTTTGCAATCCTGCTCGTGCCCTTCTGCGCCATGCTTTTTGCTATCATTGAGCTTGGGATTGTCTTCTTTATCCAAGCCACGATGGGCCATGCGATGCAAGAAGCATCACGAGAAATTCGGACGGGCCAATTTCAATCTGCCGGCGGACTGGCAGCCGCTTTTGAAGAAAAAGTCTGTGACAATATGGCGGGTCTCGGGAATTGCGGCTCGCTCCGCGTTGATGTTGTGACCAGCAGCACAGGTCGGTTTGAGCCAAGCATGCTTCCGCCAACGCCAAAATCTGATCCCGCCAACCCAGGCGCGTCGCCTCCAATGCCCGCGAGCACCTATGTTGACACGGGGCCGCGCGCCGTTGTTGTTGTGCGAGTGCAATATTACCACGACTTGGCCTTTCCGGGAAAATACACACGACTTGCAAATGCATCAGGCAATGTCCGCATTCTACAAACAGTGACAGCGTTTCGTAACGAACCCTTCCCTACATAGCACTCACCGAATTTCGCCGCTTTAAACACAGAAGGACTGAACATGTTCAAATTAGAAAAAAAAGCCGCACTCTTGAATGCCGTTAGCGCCCTTCCCGCGCAGCTTAGAGGAAAACTCAAAGGGTTTCGAGATTGTGATGACGGTATTGCCGCGGTGGAATTTGCCCTTCTTTCCCCTGTCATGATTGCGTTATATTTTGGCCTAGTTGAAATTTCCATGATTATTCATTCGGATAAAATCACATCCCACGCCACCAATGTTGCGGGCGATTTAGCGACGCAAGTTTCCAATATGGACTCAGACGATATAGAGGATGTGTTCGAAGCAACATTGGCCACAATGGCGTTGCGCCCCGAGCAAGTTGACAATGTCAGCGCCGAAGTGCTGAGCTATCGTATGCTGCCCGATAATTCCATTGAACAAATCGGACAGGCGACGCTTAATGGTGGTTATGCCGGCGCAGCTTATGATCCAAATGACATCGGCACACGTCTTTTGACGCCAACATCAGGCGCAGTTGTTGCGCGAATCCAATATAATTACGAATCCGTGACCTATAAATTTGTTGAGGCTTTCACCGTTTTGGAAGAAACTTTCATCCTAAAGCCGCGCTCATCCGCTGACATCCCGTTTAGCCTAGACGGCACACCTGGAACATTCACCTGCACGTCATCAGGGTCCTACTCCGTCACCTGCTCATAGCACGCAGCCTTATCGCCTGGCTACGTTCTATAGCCGTCGTCAAGATAATGAGCGTGCAAAGCCCTACGCTCATCTGGCGTAATATTGAGGCTGGACGCGATATAACTATCCGCGTCACTGATGGTGGCCATGGAGCGGTTCAAATAGCTTGGTTCGACGTGGAATAAAGGGCGAAGCGCGTCTGGCGCAATGGCCCGTCCATAGCGTTTTGCCATATTTTGCGAGGCAGGTTCCAAAAAGGATTCGATGTCTACAGCCTTCATCGTCATCATATAATCATCCATGATCGTTTCAAACGGCACGCCAAGCGCGCTGAGTATGACAGCCGCCAGCGTCCCTGTACGGTCTTTCCCCGCTGCGCAGTGAATCAAAATTGGCGACCCTGTCTTTGCCATGAATTTGAGGGTCTGCGAGAACAGCATTTTAAACCCGTCATCCTCTGGCCGCAGCTCATATGAGCCTTGCATATAAGCGCGAGCCTCTTCGGGCGTGCTCAGCGTTTCTTTGATAAAGATTTCATGCGGCGCGAGTGTGTCCGTACTGTCTTCGGGGTCAGGATATTGTAGCACTGTCGGCGCAGGTGTTTCAGGCCAGCGGTTTGGCTGGCGATCCCGCTCAGGCTTGTGGCGCAAATCGACAACAAGGGCGATGCCCAAAGCCGCGAGCTTTTCAAGGTCCGCTCCGCTCGCTTGATTAAAGTGAGCCGAACGAAAGAGTTTACCAGCCTTTACATGACGCCCCTCGCCTGCTGGATAATTCCCAAAGTCTCGGAAGTTCATAATGCTATCAAAGTCATATATGCGGGTCATAAACGCTTCCAATCAAGTTACAGACACATCAAATTCTGCCCGTGTCTTGGACAAAAAAACGCTCCCCGCCGACTGGAGGAGAGCGCCTTATCATTATTAGGCCGCAGCGCTATTGCGCGATTTCAGCTTTGCGTGACTCTGACTTTGCAAATCTTGACCATACGCCTTCATCACCATGCCAGTCGCCCTGTGTCGCCCCTTTGGAATATTCCGTTGCGCGCGCTTCAAAGAAGTTCGCATGCTCAACACCGTTCGTAATTTCGGTTAGCCACGGCAGCGGGTGCTCATCAATGCCGTAAATCGGCTTCAGGCCGAGCTGCCCCATACGCCAGTCCGCGATGTAACGAATATAGCGCTTAATATCTTCAGACGTCATGCCTTCAACTGGACCCATTTCAAAAGCGAGATCAATAAATTTATCTTCGAGTTTCACCACCGTTTTGCAGCAATCTGCAATGTCGTCTTTTACGGCCTGCGTCAGCGCGCCCGTTTCCTGCGCGAAAGTGTGGAACAGTTTTATCATGCCTTCACAATGAAGGCTTTCGTCGCGGATGGACCATGTTACGATCTGGCCCATGCCCTTCATTTTGTTGTGGCGCGGAAAGTTCATCAACATCGCGAAACTCGCAAACAGTTGAAGCCCCTCGGTAAAGCCACCAAAAACAGCCATAGAGGTCAGAATATCACGGTCATTTTCGACGCCGAACTTACCCAGGTAATCATGCTTCGCCGCCATCTCCTCATATTCCATAAACGCCGAAAACTCCGAATCGGGCATACCAATGGTCTCGAGTAGCAAAGCATAGGCAGCGATATGAATGGTTTCCATATTGGAAAATGATGCCAGCATCATACGCACTTCAACGGGCTTAAACAGCGGCATGTAATTTTCCATGTAATTGCCGCCCACCTCCACGTCAGATTGGGTAAAGAAACGGAAAATTTGTGTCAGCAAATTACGTTCTGACTCGGTTATATTAGTCGCCCAATCTTTGCAATCCTCACCAAGCGGTACCTCTTCAGGCATCCAATGCACCTGCTGCTGTTTCTGCCAAAAATCATAGGCCCAAGGATAGCGAAATGGTTTATAGCTCAGGCTCGGGACGAGTAGCCCTGATTTGTGCTCAACGAAATCCATTTTTCCCATGATACTTCCCTTAAAGTCTTAATTGCTATCCTGCCGCGTCATTCTGCCCAGATACAAACCACATATCGTCATATATTGGCATGAAAACACTATATGTAGTATTTTTCAGTATTTGCCTCGCTTTGCAAGTCATCTATGGGGCATATCTTAAAAAACATGGTTTTTCATGTGAACAGATTGACGCAGTCTCGCCCATAGTCCAATCGGCCTGTCAACATTCAGCCAGAAAACACGCTGTCTGGGCTGCGGCCTGCATTTGCAAAATTGTGGGGTCTTTTCCGCTGAGGGCGCTTAGCGTTTCCAAGTAAAAGATAGCGCGGCTGCGTCTTCAGTTTTACTAAAACTATCCGTGCCGAGCGAACCGTTTAGCGTACTGACCTCGCGGCGGAAATAACCAAGCGAGACATCTGCCGCGCCAATGCGGTATCCGACACCCGCTTGGGCATCACCAATGATAATGCGGTCAGACAGTCCAAATTCGCCGCGTGTCAGAGACGACGCGCTTTCAGGCGAGTAGGACAGCGCTTCAGCGTCTGCGCCGGCAAAAACATACCACGTATTTGAGGAAACATCGTGACTTCGCAAATCTTCACCAATCCTCACGACAGCGCCGACAACCGCGCTGCGGCTTTCATCGTCAAAGCGCATGGAGGCAGTGGGAACAAGCTCAAGGTCGAGGCCCTTCTTGCTCTTTTTAGAAATATTGGCTGAAAACCCCATGTCCACAGGGGCGTCATCGCGCAGGCAGTTTTGCTCGCCGACCAGGCAACCAATACTGTCAAAATCAAGATTAAGATCAAGCATGTGCCTTGAACCAGTCTGAGGCATTTTAAGATTAAAATCTGGGGCCGCGCCTGACGACGCGCTTGGCGATGTCGCCGCGCTTAGGCTTTTCACGCTTGCGATGCTTTCAGGTGATTGTTGAGCATATGATGACGGAGCCATCACAGCGATCGCCGCTGCAATGAAAACACCGCGCAAGACCAAAGGGCCCAGCCGCTTGGAGTTACCCGCTTGGTCAAACGCCTCGTTCCGAGGGCAAATATGTTGTCCCATTTGGGTCATCAACGTCCTTAAAGGTCTGCGAATAGCCCCACACTAGTCAAAATCAGCCCTTACACCGTGATATTAATCACATTACAGAGCTGAAATATACAGTTTTCACATGAATTTTATATGAATCTATGAAGCTTCAACTAACAAAAGCCTAATTTTCGTTAATCTTTTAGGCCAAATTGCCTCCGCTTACGTTGCCCCCAACAAAAAAGCGGCCCGTGGGCCGCTTTAAAATGACTTTTATTCGGTACCTTTTGCCTTGTGGCCCGCTATTGACAGGCAAGACATTCGTCATAATCAGTTGGCGCGGCGGCTTGCATCGCTTTTTCCATATCCGAGAGGTTCTCTTTGGCATCTGTCCCCGCAAAAGCGGCGCGCTGCACAGATTTAGAGCGGCAATAGTAAAGCGACTTCACGCCTTTTTCCCAGGCTGTCCAATGAAGCATATGAAGGTCCCATTTATCGACATCACCAGGAATGAAGATATTAAGCGATTGCGCTTGGCAGATCATCGGCGCGCGGTCGGCAGCGTGCTCAATGACCCAGCGCTGATCGATTTCAAACGCTGTCTTGAATGTATCTTTTTCGTGCTGGTCAAGTTCATCCATGTGCTGAACGGATCCTTCGTTCTCGAGAATTTTTGTCCAGACGGAAGGCTTATTCAAGCCTTTGCTCTCCAGCAGGTCTTCAAGGTGCTTATTGCGAACCGTAAAAGAGCCTGAGAGCGTTTTATGTGTATAGATATTAGCCGGAATAGGCTCGATTCCCGCAGATGTGCCGCCGCAAATGATAGAAATTGACGCTGTCGGGGCAACCGCCATCTTGTGAGAGAAGCGCGCATTCACGCCCATGTCAGCTGCGTCGGGACAAGCGCCGCGCTCATTGGCGAGCGTAACAGACGCAGCATCCGCGCCACGGCGGATATGGCGGAACAAACGGTTATTGAACGATTTTGCCATCGCGCTTTCAAACGGAATACCTTTGGCTTGCAAGAGCGAGTGGAACCCCATGAGACCAAGACCAACTGAGCGCTCGCGCATAGCAGAGTATTTGGCTTCGGCCATTTTGCTTGGCGCGTTGTCAATAAAGTCTTGAAGGACATTATCAAGGAACCGCATGATGTCCTCGATGAACCCCTCTTCGTTTTTCCACTCATCATATTTTTCAGCGTTGATAGAGGACAGGCAGCAAACGGCTGTGCGCTGCTTGCCAAATTTGTCCTTACCCGTTGCGAGCATAATCTCGGCGCAAAGGTTTGACTGCTGAACCTTAAGGCCCGCATCACGTTGGTGCTTTGCCAGCGCATTGTTCACCGTATCGGAGAACACCATATAAGGCTCGCCAGTCTGCAGGCGCATCTCTAGGATTTTCTGCCAGATTTTACGCGCAGGCACTGTTTTGATGATTTCATTTGTCTTCGGGCTGCGAAGGCCAAACTCTTTGCCGTCGCGGACCGCTTCCATGAACTCATCTGTGATGTTCAGTCCGTGGTGCAGGTTAAGTGATTTACGGTTGAAATCGCCAGACGGCTTACGAATTTCGAGGAACTCTTCAATCTCTGGATGATGGATATCCAAATATACAGCCGCTGAGCCGCGGCGCAGTGAGCCTTGTGAGATCGCGAGCGTAAGGCTGTCCATCACGCGGATAAACGGAATGATGCCCGATGTCTTCCCGGCTTGGCCGATACGTTCGCCAATAGAGCGTACATTGCCCCAATATGTCCCGATGCCTCCGCCATTAGAGGCAAGCCAGACGTTTTCGTTCCAAACATCAACGATAGAATCAAGGCTATCGTCAACCGCATTGAGGAAACAAGAGATCGGCAAGCCGCGCTCTGCGCCGCCATTAGACAAGACGGGAGTCGCGGGCATAAACCAAAGTTTTGACATGTAATCATAAAGACGCTGAGCATGGGCTTGATCGTCTGCATAGGTCTCAGACACGCGCGCGAACATATCTTGAAACACTTCCTCGGGGAGAAGGTAGCGGTCAACCAATGTGCGTTTACCAAAATCTGTCAGCAGCGCATCGCGCGAGCGGTCTTGCTTGACGCGGATAGGGGCCGCTTTAACGATCTCAACGTGAGGCTCTGCCTTTACAGGCGCTTTTGCAACCACATGATCAAGCGCGCTTGTGTTACTATAGTCTTGAGCCGCCATATCATCTTTATGGGCAAAGTTTTCGCTCGTCGCAGATTGTGTCATTTTAGTTCCCCAGTTTCCCTATTAATGGGCCTAAGCCCCTGATTTTGGCGTCAAAATTCCTCACAGCACTAATCCCCGGCGCCTGAAACTTTAACTGATGTTAGGAAGATTTAGAGCGGTAGTCTCTAGCTTCTACACTACATATAGTGTCGATTTCCTCCGTAACGTCAACACCTTGTGTAACAAAAAAGGAAATTTTTAGTTAATAGAGACTTAAGTCCCTTGTTTTGTTGAGAATTTTTTCGTGCAACTCCCAACCCCCATGACAGCGGTGATTTCGTCGCCCCGCGCTGTTACGGCTAAGGCCACATCCTGCGATTACAAAACCGCCCCAAAAGCATTTTATTTCATCGCCAAGACCGCTAGAACATCGCAAGAGACATCAGCGGACATGATTCCGCAAATGTTTTTGCTGAGGCTGTAGTGTGAAAATTCTTTTAGTCACCGATGCATGGGAACCGCAAATGAACGGCGTTGTGCGAACCCTGTCAGAGACAGTCAACGCGCTCCGCGGACGCGGCCACGTCGTTGAGGTGATTGCGCCGTCCGATGGCTATCTCACCGTCCCGCTTCCGACCTATCCTGATATTCGCCTCGCGCCCTTTGCCAAGCGCGACATGCAGCGGCGTATCGCCGCCTTTGCCCCTGAAGCCATACATATCGCAACAGAGGGTCCGCTTGGACTCGCGGCGCGCGCGCTATGCCTAAAGTGGGCCATGCCGTTCACGACGAGCTATCACACAAAGTTCCCCGAATATATCAAGGCGCGCTTTCCCTGGTTTCCCATGTCATGGTCTTATGCCTTTGTCAGAAGCTTTCATAATAGCGGCGGGCAAACCATGGTCACGACGCCCAGCATGGTCGCCTTCTTAAAGGAACGCGGATTTACAGGACTTGCGCCGTGGGCGCGCGGCGTCAATCTCTCGCTTTTTCACACAGGTCAACGCTTTAGCCCCGAAGATGTCTATGCCGGCCTGCCGCGACCCATCTTTGTCAATGTCGGCCGCATCGCGGTTGAAAAGAATTTGGAGGCGTTTCTCGCGCTCGATTTACCCGGCAGCAAAGTCATAGTCGGTGACGGACCGCAGCTAGAGCAGCTTAAAAAGAAATATCCTGACGCGCATTTCGTGGGCGCAAAATATGAAACCGAACTGGCGCGTCATTTTGCTGACGCCGATGTCTTTGTCTTCCCAAGTAGGACTGACACATTTGGCCTTGTCATCATAGAAGCTCTTGCCACAGGCACGCCAGTAGCGGCCTATCCTGTGAGCGGCCCAATTGACATTATTCCTGGCAGCGGCGCGGGCGTTTTGGATGAAGACCTTAAGACGGCTTGTCTTGCGGCGCTTGAACTCCCCCGCGAGACGGCGGCAAGCCACGCGCAAAATTATAGCTGGGAAAGCGTGTCCGATGAATTTTTCAACCTGCTAACACCTGAATATGAGCCCAAAGCCCGCCGCAGATGGCGCCGCAGCCGCCGCATGATGCGCATCGCAGGCAGCCCCTATCATCTGGCGAAGCGGGATCTACGGCGAGCGTGGAGACATGTTCGGGGCAAAGGTAAGGATTAGCAGGCTAAGGGTCCGCAGCCCCGCTCTCAGCTTAGACCGCTATTTATGCCCATGTATAAATGTGGCCACCGCGTCTGTAACGCGTGCATCGATAGGCGTGTCGGGCGAATTATAGGCCTTAAAATTAGCCGAACGGCGCTTTGGCGCAGTCTTGAGGACATGGTTCATTTTCGGCACAAGAACGAGTTCGCCGCCTGACATCTCCGCCAAACGCTGCGCATCTTCTTTGGAGACTTGAAGATCATGCTCGCCTTGGATGACAAGCTTCGGCGCATCTATTGCTGCCAAAATTTGTGCGGGGTCTGCCGCAAAAATTGAAATGAGAAAATCTTGGACTTCTGGATAGAACAACCCCTGAAGCGCCGAATGCATTTTCGAGACATCGACGCGCTCGCCCGCCTCAAGCGCCACAATCGCTTTTTCAGCTTGTTTCAGTAAGGGGCGATTAGCAGGGTTAGCTTTTAATTGAGCCCGCAAGACATCACTCAAACGAAAGCCCGGAGCGGCCATAGTTATGACGCCGCAAATGTTCTCTTGGCCCAGCGCCGCCGCGCTGACCATCAAACCGCCTTCGGAGTGACCGAGTAAAAAAGCACAAGGCTGGCCCGAAGTCTCTATGGCCGTCTTCGCCCAAGCGCGGTAATCTTCGCCGTAAATATCGACACGTACCGCATTTGGGCTGCCCGCGCGCGCACTGCTAAAGAGGCCGCGCTTGTCGACGCGAATGGAGGAAATGCCTTTACTCGCGAGGTCTTCCGCTAAAAACTTAAGCGCATTTGAAACCATCCCGCCATTATTGCCATCGCGGTCAGTCGGTCCAGACCCTGGCACAATCACCACAATGGGCGCGCCCTGGTCTGCATTGATATAAGCGCCTGACAAATCTCCCGAGGATATTTCTGTTTCATTAAACGCCTCTGATGGCGCGGCATTCGTCTCAGCGTTAGCTATTTTCATATTAGGCACGCCGCAAGCCAAAAGCATGAAAGCGGATGCAGCAGCCGCTAAAAGTCGAAGTTTGAACATGTGCTTTCCTCATTTATATCCAATTTGTATTTATTCTAATTAGATTTTAAACTAAACAGAGTCAAGAGTTTTAGTCGCCATATTATACCGTTTTGGGCAATCTATTTCTCTGTGCAATCATCACGAGACTTGCTCTGCCCCTATGGGCTGCGTTAGGACGCCCTCATGTTTGATATTGCTTTATTCTGGTCGGCCTTTGCCATGCTGTTCGTGATTATCGATCCGCCCGGCTGCGCGCCTATTTTTGCGACATTGACGAACGGTACATCTCGCAAGCACCAGAAGGTAATGGCGTTTAAATCAGTCATCGTCGCCGCCATCATCCTTGTGTTATTTGCTTATTTTGGCGATTTCGTTTTTTCAAAGCTCGGCATTAGCCTTGACGCGCTACGAATTGCAGGCGGCATCATGCTCTTCATTATCGGGCTTAACATGGTGTTTGAAAAACGCACGGAGACCCGCGAGGAACGCGCCGAGGAACTTCTTGAGGAAACCCAGAACCCCGAAGACATTTCAGTTTTTCCTATGGGCATTCCCATGATTGCAGGCCCCGGCACAATGGCGTCACTGCTTATTCTATCATCAGAGGCGGGTAATGCCCTGCCGCAGCAAATGGCCATTATGAGCGCGCTCGGCCTCGTCCTTGTGATTACGCTTCTCTCTTTTTTAATCGCAGGGCCGCTCATGAAACTTATGGGCAAGACTTTCACCAATGTTCTGACCCGCGTGCTGGGTGTTCTGCTCGCGACATTGGCCGCGCAGTTTATTTTGGACGGAATTAAAGGCGGGCTTTTGGCGGGGTTATAGCCGCGCAGCGAATTTACGGCCGCGTATAAAAAAGCCGAGCGCGCATTACTGCGGCTCGGCTTTTATTGGGTTTGAACTTAGCTTAAAATTCAGAAAGCAAGCCCTCTGATTTTGCCAGAAGATAATAGAATGTGACGCGGTTCTTGAAACGGTCTTTAGTCATTGTCGCACAGACGGACATGATCAGCGCGTCTAGCTCTGATTGCTCATCCGTAAGACCAAACTTTTTCACGAGCAAGCTGTCGCGTACTGTGTTACGCTCTGCTTCGTCAGAACAGGCGACAAATTTACCGTCGCGAGAGGCAAGCGCGATTCCACAATAGTTGACGATTTTGCGAATAACCGCTTCGTCAGCATCGGCATCATAGCCTTTTACATCAGCGATATATGAGGCATATTTGTCTTCAGTCTTTGTAGCCGTATTAGTGGCCTCTGTTTTAGGGGCGGCAGTTTTAGCCGCTACAGCTTTTTTAGCTTTAGGCGCAGCGGCCTTTTTGGCTTTAGCTGGCGCTTTTTTCATGCCGTCAAGCTTTGCAGAGAGCGACTTAACCTCAGCCTCAAGCTCTGCCACATCTTTCGTGCGGCCCAGTTTCACATCCGGGATAGCGCCGCGAATTTTCTCAGCTGTTTCAGCATAAGACTTCTCGGCTTTGTCTTGCACGTCCTTGGCGGCGACAATAGCCTGACCTTCAAGCGCTTCGCCTTTGACGACAAGATCAGCAAAAAGCGTTTCCGTCATTGTTTTAGCTTGCGCGAAACGTGTCTGCGCGCGTTCAAACGCAAGACCGTGAAGACCGACATAAGCGCGGCGAACGCGGCGAACAGATTGCACAGGCTTAAGGGCGTTATATTTTTCAGCAGTTTTAGTAAATACAGTCATGGGAGTCTCCAAGAGGGGTTAGTCTATGGGAGGGAGATAGCTTCAAAAATTAGAAACAGCGTCCTAAATTGAGGCGTTCTGAAAAAAACTTTTGGTCACTCGTTCATTTCTGTCCGAACGGCCATAAGCGTGAGCATGTCTTGTTGCGAGACCGTATCCGCTCCGAACAGGGGGCTGCTGCGGGTGAAGCCGCCATCGTCATTGCGGCAATAAGGCGGGAAGGATTGTTCCACCATATACTGCGGGAAATAGCGCTCACGATCGGAAGCCCCGCCGCGTTTGTTTAAGTCCGTCAGGACTGGAGATAAAAAAAACACACAGTCCCGCCCTTCATAAAGAGGAACGTCATGACTAAATATGGTGCCGCGAATGATGAGAGGCGCAGGGCTGCTGCCCGTCCCGCCCGTAGTAGCAGGTTCTATTTTTAGATAATAGGCGCTCGGGCCACTCCAGATGACGGGCGCACCTGGAACTGCCTCGCCGACCTTGGCGCGTACCGTCTTCTCTGAAAACGCTAACATATCGGCAAAGCGCACAGGACCATTCAAAAGTCTATCGGCAGGCTGAAGCGCAGTCTCTACGGGTTTTGCGTGTTTCTCTAGAACCGCGAGATCAATCCCGCGGGTGACAAAGTAGGCTGTGTAATTTTCAATCAATAAGCGTTGGGAGGCCTGCCTTTCGGATAGGGTATCGCCGCGAACGCTCTCCAGATCTGGATAATTATTGTCTTGAAAATAACGCGCGAGCTCCGCAGCGCTCTGCTCTAGCCCTAAGGCCGCCAGTTTTGGAAAATCTTCCGCAGACCACAGCTTACTGGGAGGACCCGAATATGATAAGTCAGCTGCTGATTGAGGCGGCGCTTCGCAGGCCGTCAATGTGGCCCCCATGCTCGCCGTTATAAATGCGCCAATAAAAAGCCGCTTAAGCCCCAGTTTAGCATAAGCGTAATCGAGAAAAAATATCCTCAAGCCCCGCACTTTAAGCGTCGTCGTCAGAGCTGACTTTGGGCATGGTATAGTTCAGCGCAAGACGCCCGCCGTCAGCATATATTGTCTGACCTGTTATATAGCTTGCGTCCTCTGAGGCGAGGAAGGCCGCCACGCCCGCGATTTCGTCTGGGTGGCCAATGCGGCCCAAGGGTGTGCGCGCCATAATTTTGTCATGGGCCGATTTATCGCCTGTCACCCCTGCGAGCATCGCCGTTTTGATGCTGCCGGGCCCGATGGCGTTGACGCGAATGCCGCGCGGCGCAAGCTCTATAGCCATGGCGCGCGTCATCTGCCGCATACCACCTTTGGAAATTGTGTAGGCAAGATAATCAGGGAGGGCCACATCTTCATTAATAGAGGACATGTTGATGATGCTATAGGGCCTCTGGCTCAGGCCTGAGCGGTCATCGCGGTTATCAATTTCCTCGACCATTTGGCGGACAACCGCTTTGGAGACTAAAAACGCGCCGCGCAAATTAACCGCCAAGACGCGGTCAAAGTCGCTCTCTGATAAATCGACAATGCCCCCTTTAAGCGCAATACCCGCATTATTAATCAGCACATCAATGTGGCCAAATGCCGTCAGCGCTTCGGCCACGAGATTATGCACGGCAAGCTTGTCAGAGATATCACAAGGAACAAATATCGCCCGCGCCTCCTTGGTTGACGCGTCAATGTTGAGGTCGTCCAGCGCCCGCGCGCCTTCTGCCTCATTTGTGTCGGCGATAACAACCTTATAGCCATCGTCGAAAAAACGGCGCGCGCAAGCAAAACCAATGCCGCTTGCGCCGCCCGTTACCAAAACCACTTTGTCGAGCATAATTCGTCCTCAGATATTACGAGGCCAGAGTCAGTGCGCAGGACAGAAAGGTCAAGCTGATTTTAGGATGATGATGAGCGGGCTTTGGCCGTTAGCTCTGAAATTGATCGATTTGTTCTTTCAGAAGGAGTTTTCGCTTTTTCAGCGTCGCAATATGGAGTGTGTCGGCCGCAGGGCTTTTAAGTTCAGTCTGGATTTGAGCGTCCAATTTTGTGTGTTTATTTACAAGTTCCTTAACGTGCGCGGCTGAACCCATATGACTCTCCATAGCTAGTGTTTAGAAATTCATGTTAGCATAAAAAGACCGGCGTGTCACATGAGACATGCGTAAGGTTCTTGACGACAAGGCCATCCCAAGAACTTGTCAGCCCCCGCGCCATAGTTTAAGGAGCGCCCATGCGAGTGAAACATGAGTGATGATAACGATAGCGCCAATGATGAGGTCTTGTCGAAGGACGAGATGAAGTCACTTTTGGCGACGCTCAAACGCGAACATGCCCGCATCAATTCAGAGGTCGACGCCCTACACGAAAATGGGGTTATGGATATGCTCAAACTTAAGCGGATGAAAAAGACGAAGCTCGCCGTCAAAGACCAAATTTCTTATCTAGAAAATATGCTCACGCCTGATATTTTGGCGTAAATTAAGCGGTCTCGCGTTTTGCATGATACATGGCGCGATCAGCGCGCGCGAGAATCTGCTCCGCACTATCTTCCGCCTCACAGGACGACACACCCCAAGCCGCAGAAATTCTGATGTGGCCTGTTGGCAATTCCACGCACTGTTCTGCAATGTGGCAGCCAAGCGCAGCCGCTTTGGCCTTCGCCTCTTCGCCAGAGGTTTTAAACAAGAGCACGCCAAATTCATCACCGCCGAGACGGGCAACGAGGTCACAAGAACGAACCCGCGCATTTAAAACATCCCCAACTTGGCGCAGCAGCTGATCACCAATGCTGTGTCCATAACGATCATTAATAGCCTTAAAGCCGTTCAAATCAAAAAAGATAACACTCGAGAGAATATCATAGCGCGCCATGATGGTTTTGGCCTTCTCAATCTCGCGTATGAAAGCGCGGCGATTATAGACGGATACAAGCGGGTCAGTGTCGGCTGTTCGTTCAACTTCAAGCAGGCGCAAACGCATCTGGTTGAGCTCAAGCGTCAGGCGCTCATTATCAGCACGCAGGCGCTTTACATCCTGAGAGGACGAAATCCTTACATCAGGTTCCACAGCAAAAAGACTGTCGTCCTCGCGCGCATGTGCTTCATCTGAAACGAATGATTCCATTATACCTCAACCCAAATCTCACCAATGACTATGCTGTCATTTACCTCGCTGCTTTCTCGCACAGGCCTCTTAACAAACAGGCAAAAAAAGGCCTGAATTATCTATTTCTGGTTTTAAGGTTAACAATATCTTTTCATGCCGTCCGCCCTAACGCATCTTAGCCCCCAGAGTGAGCACTTTCCCTCCCATTAAGTAAAGGCTTATGGCTTGCGTCAAAAAGGGCTTTCGCCCGGCACCGCTTTCGACTAAGGTTTATCGCTTCTTACTGGCAAAATCGCGCGGAGGCGCGGACGCCAAAAGCGAGCTGATTTTATGACCTTATCCCCCGCTATTGCGCTCATCATGGGCAGCACATCCGATTGGCCCACCATGCAGCATGCGGCCGAAATTCTTGATACACTCAACATTCCTTATGATGCCAAGGTCATCTCCGCCCACCGCACGCCCGATCGCCTTGTCGACTTTTCAAAATCGGCCAAAGATAAAGGCATACAGGTTATCATCGCCGGCGCAGGCGGCGCGGCGCATCTGCCGGGTATGGTAGCCTCTATGACAACGCTGCCTGTGCTAGGCGTACCCGTTGAGTCCAAAGCGCTGTCAGGCATGGATAGTCTTTTGTCGATTGCGCAAATGCCGGGCGGCGTGCCCGTGGGCACTTTGGCGATTGGCAAGTCAGGCGCAAAGAACGCGGCTCTACTGGCCGCCTCTATATTGTCTTTGTCTGATGAAACAATTGCGAAGGCGCTGTCTGATTGGCGCGAGGCGCAAACAGCCTCTGTCGCCCATGATCCTCGCCCCGCCGCTGGTGTGGCATCCTAAATGCCAGTTAAAGCCTTAGACGCCCTGCCGCCTGGCAGCACGATCGGTATTTTAGGCGGCGGACAGCTTGGCCGCATGTTGGCCGCTGCCGCCGCGCGCCTTGGCTTTCATACCCATATTTATTGTCCCGATGCGGGCGGGCCCGCGGCTGAGGTCGCTGGCACGCAGACCCAAGCTGCCTATGACGACCTTGAGGCGCTGCACCGCTTCACCAAAACCTGCGATGTTGTGACTTATGAGTTTGAAAATGTTCCTGCTATGTCGGCGCGGACAGCCGCCAATGCCGGCCTGCTTCGTCCCAATGCTAAAGCCCTTGATGTCGCGCAAGACCGGTTAACAGAAAAAACATTTATCCGCGACGAAGCAGGCGTGGCTGTGGCTGACTTTCGCGCCGTCGATAATATCCATGACGCCCGCCGCGCCGTGCGCCACATGGGCCTGCCTGCCGTAATTAAAACGCGGCGTTTTGGCTATGACGGCAAAGGCCAAGCCGTTATCCGCGCCGAGGCCGATCTTGAAACTGCCTTTCAATCTCTCCCCAAAGACGCCCCCTGTATCGTGGAGGCCTTTGTCCCGTTTCGCCGCGAAGTATCTATTGTCGCGGCGCGGGGCGCAGACGGCAGTCACGCCAGTTATCCGCTTATAGAGAACGTGCACAAGAACCATATCCTCCATACAAGCACAATTCCCGCGCCCAATACGTCTGCAGCACTGAGCGCGCGCGCGGCAGAGCTCGCCTTTAAGATTATGGACAAGCTGGACTATATCGGCGTAATGGCAACGGAGTTTTTCGAGCTTGAGGACGGCACGCTTATCGTCAACGAGATTGCGCCGCGTGTACACAATTCAGGTCACTGGACACAGGATGCAGGCTGTGTTGACCAATTTGAGCTTCACATCCGCGCCATCGCAGGCTGGCCGCTAGGCAGCACAGTGCCGCTTTTGGATGTCGTAATGACAAATCTCATCGGAGACGACGCGAACAAAGTCACGTCTCTCGCCGCTTTGCCAGGAACCTTTATTCATCTTTACGGCAAAAACGAAGCTCGAGAAGGCCGCAAGATGGGGCATGTTAATCAGGTAAAACTAAAGACTTAGGGCGGAGTTAGTTCCAGCGACCATAACGGCGGCGGCGGCGTGACACGCCGCCCGCGCCGTAGCGAAGCTGCCCTAAAATCTCTATCGGGTTCGGCAAATTTTCAGTCCGCTTTTTAAACGCCCATTTCGCCTTCTCAAACTCCATCACATTAGCAATGCGCGCGTCAATAAAGGCACGGCCAGACGCTTTATCTGCCGCCGTGTCGGACAGCCACGCCATAAGGCTTGAACTGATAACGGCTGACAAAATTGTGCGTTTAGAATAGTAATTTGCGTCTGTGCTTGTATCGCCAATGGCGCGCCAGATTATATCGGCGGCAGCCCAAATCTGCGCCGGGCCCTGGCCCAAGGCATCAGGTAGCGCAAGCCGCGCCGCAGCGCGTTTCGCCGCCGCTTCATGGCCGCTAAGGGCTTCCATGCGCGCCACAACGCCTGCTGTGACTTTATCCCGAATCTTCATAGAGGCCAGATCAAGTTCGCCGAGGGTCTGCTCGACCTGCTGGTTAAGCTCATCTGCCCAAAAACTAATAAGCTCAAGCGGACCATCTGGAAAATATAAAGCCTCTGCCCCTTTTGGTAGGTTTGCTTTTTGGGCAGCCGCGCGTAGCGTGCTGACTGTCCAGCCTTCAAAGGCGGCAATCACAAGCGCGCGGTCTAAAATAGCCCGGCGGGCGGCGTAAGAGGGGTCTGTCTGTGTATCGCTCATGTGGGCACAATACGGCAAAATCGCCGCCGCGTCACCTGCGGCTTTTATACGCCGTTCCTTTTGCGAACTAGAGCCCTTAAGGACTAGAGGTCCTTGCGGCGCAGCACCGTACGCTTAAACCAATTTGAAATCCCTTTGACTCCCGCGCCCGAGAGCACGCCGTATCGGAACACGCGGCTGGCCAGCATGATAACGCCAATAGATAATAGCGCGAGAAAACCCGCCGAGAGGAACAGCTCCCATGCTGGCGGGTCAGACGGCAAACGGCTAATCGCGGCAAAGGGCGCAGAGAGCGGGAACCAAGAGGCAAAGACGAGTAGCGGGCTATCAGGGCTGCCCCAACCGAGCGGGACGACCAGCACGCAAAGCGTAAGGACCATGACAATTGGCGTGGTGATTGTCTGCGCGTCCTGCATAGACTCGGCGAGCGCGCCCATAGCGATAAAGAGACAGCCATAAAAAATATAACCAAGGACAAGAAAGAGCGGGAAGAACACCATCATCTTCCATGTAAAGGCTTCGCGGATTGGACCGCTGACATCAGCGGGTCCAAATAATACAAATGCAACCACCCCGCCAATGCCCAATAGGATATAAGGCAGCATCGCCGTGAGCGTGAGAGCCGCCACGCCAATAAGCTTACCGAGGATAATCTCGCCAAAATTTGTTGTCGCCAGCATCATTTCCAAAAGCTTGTTGAGCTTCTCTTCAAGCATAGAGGTGAGCAGCATGTAAGCGCCAGAGAACACAGTGAGCCATAATATCATCGCCATGCCGCCCGCGACAAAATAAGGGATACGGTCTTTTTGGGTCACCTCTTGACCGCCGCCCGTCTCGCCAGCAGTTTTACTTGGGTCAAAATTTTGTAGCAAAACAGCCTTGTCACGGCTTTCCATGAGACCCTCTGGTGAGAGACCGCCGCTTTGCAAATATTCAGTTTCGGATAGGTCTCTAAAATAACGTTTGGTCAGAGACGGCATAGCCTGCGCCGTGACTTGCGTGGACCAATAATCCGCCGCGATAGCGCCGCCTTCGCCTGCTGCGCGAATATGCAAAACGCCGCTAAGCGGAACACTTTGCCCGTCATGGCTGATGGCCTCTTCGGAGGTGATAATTTTTTTAAGCACCTCAATATCGCGTGACGGCGGCTCAACGAAGACCATGGTTTTCTTTGGTAATTTCAAACTGTCGCCGAGTCCCGCGCTTGTGGCATTCAGATGCGCGACAGCGGCGTCTATTCCGCCTTCATCAATTATGGCATTGAGTTCCTCTGTCTTAGCATCAGACAAGGCCAGTCCCGCAACCGTATTGATTTGCTCGCGCGCACGCTCTGTATAGTTTCTGTCATATTGCGCCATGATCGCCGCCTTGTGTAGGCCAGTGTCATCCAAGATGGCCTCATAGCGCGTTGGCTCAAGATTAATATCAAGAAAGGACGCGAGAAACCCCAGAATACCAAAGATCACAGGTAGAAAGAAGCTGACCCAAAATCCCCATGTCTTAATGTAGCCAAGGTAATCGCGGCGCGCGATAAGCAGGGCGCGGCGCATGTTTAATCCGCCCAATGATGCAGCGCTCATGACGGTCCTCCTGAATCTGTCTGCACGTCCATGGTTTTCATGAGGTCTTCGCCGACCATGGATACGAAGGCTTCGTGCAGGCTTTGTGGCTTTGGCTCAAATCGAGAAAGCCGCACGCCCCCGTTTACGCAGGCCTCAAGCAGGCTATGAGTTTCTGCGCCCTCTTTCATCGTCAGCGCGTAAGCGCCGTCCTCGCGGCGGGAGAGGTCACTCGCCATTGGCGTGATGGTCTCGACCAGCGCGGCATTTTCAGACGCAATGACAAGGCGGCGCGGCGCTTTGGAAAGCGCGAGCTCTGTGCTGCCGTCAAAGACTTTGCGCCCGCCCGCCATCAAAATAATACGGTCACAGAGGCGTTCAGCGTGCTCCATGACATGAGTGGAGAAGACGATCGTGCGTCCGCCCTGCGCGATTTCTCGCACAATTGATTCCAGCACTTGTTGGTTTACAGGGTCCAGCCCCGAAAAAGGTTCATCCAGAATGTAAAATTCGGGCTCATGCGCAATGGCCGCCAAGAGCTGTACCTTTTGCGCCATGCCTTTGCTCATATCTTTGTTCTTTTTGCGTTTCGCGTCCGAGAGACCATATTTATCCAGCATTTGGTCAGCCCGCCTAAAGGCGTCTTTGCCCTTCATACCGTTTAGCCGCGCGAGATGCGCAATAGCTTCGCGGGCCGTTTGCTTTTTATAAAGTCCGCGTTCTTCCGGCAGAAAACCAACACGGCCAAAAGCCTGAGGCCCTGGCGCGCCGCCAAATAGGCGTATGTCTCCGCTATCAGGTTTCACTAGCCCGAGCGCCATGCGCAAGGTCGTTGTTTTACCCGCGCCGTTTGGCCCCAAAAACCCCACGATCTCGCCCGGTTTCACAGTGAAGGATACATCCGTAACTGCCGGTTTTCCAGCAAAGGATTTGGACACATGTGAAAGCGAAAGAGGGGAACTAATCATACAGCCCCATTACATTGAACACCGCGAAGTTTAAAGCTTAAAGACGCTATGAGGTTAATCAGTAACTTCCAATTATTTACACGCATGCTATGCCGCCTTATGTTTTGCTCAAGACAGCATTGCGAATGACACAAACGCTATCAAATTCAGTTCTGCGGCGAGCAGAAAAACTTGGCTTCACGCGGCCGCGCGTTGTTGACCTTGGTGACGTCAGCGCGCAATGGGCGGCGCATTTATCAAGCTTTATTTCGCAAGGCCGCCACGGAACAATGGAGTGGCTTGCCGACACACAAGAGCGCCGCTCTCATCCGCAGGCGCTTTGGGACGGCGCGAAATCAGCCGTTGTTGTCGGCATGAATTACGGTCCAGACAGCGACCCCCTAGAGGCGTTATCGCAAACGGCAACGGGGAATATTTCCGTCTATGCACGCGGGCGAGATTATCACGACGTGATCAAAGGCCGCCTTAAAGAACTGGCGGGATTGCTGGCGCGCGACACGGGAGAGGATGTAAAAGTCTTTGTCGACACAGCCCCATTGATGGAAAAACCTCTCGCCGCGCTTGCTGGGCTGGGCTGGCAGGGCAAGCATACGAATCTGGTCAGCCGCGATTATGGGTCTTGGCTTTTCCTAGGCGTTATTCTTTCGGCGGCCCAGCTTGAGGCCAGCACGGCGGAAGTCGACCACTGCGGCCGTTGCCGCGCCTGTCTTGATATCTGCCCCACAGACGCCTTCCCTGCCCCTTATGAAATTGACGCGCGGAAATGTATTTCATATCTCACCATCGAATTTAAAGGCCCCGTAGAGCCTGCGCTGCGCGAGAAAATGGGCAACCGTATTTATGGCTGCGATGATTGCTTGGCCGTGTGTCCTTGGAACAAATTTGCCGCCCTTGGCGCGGAAATGAAACTTGCCGCCCGTTATGATCTTACTCTGCCGCCGCTCTCCGCACTTGCCGCGCTTGACGAGGCCGCCTTTAGGGCCAAGTTTTCAGGCTCGCCCATAAAACGCATTGGCCGCGATCAATTTATCCGTAATGTGCTCTATGCGATTGGCAATAGCGCGCGGCCAGAGCTAATCGTGAGCGCCGCCGCCCATTTAGAAAGCCCTAATCCCGTTATCGCGGATGCGGCGCGCTGGGCGGTTTCTAAACTGGAGACATCATGACCTTTAACTTACACAGTGATTTGAAACGCGACGGCATTGAGATGGGCGACTTTACGCTCTGCCAAGTCCTGCTGATTAATGACAGCCATTACCCCTGGTTTGTGCTGGTGCCCAAACGCAGCAGCATCTCGGATACGATTGATTTAAGCGGTAAGGATTACGCCGCGCTCTGGGAGGAATCCCGTGTTTTTTCGCAAGCCATTATGACGGCATTCAGCGGCGAGAAGCTCAACGTCGCCGCCCTCGGAAATATGACGCCGCAGCTGCATATCCATCACATCGTGCGTTTCAAATCCGACGCGGCCTGGCCAGGGCCAATTTGGGGGAAACATCCGCTTACACCCTATGTGGATAGGGAAATCAGTGTGATAAAGGCCAAGCTCAAGGGCGCAAATATAGATGGTTTTTCGGTAAGCTAAATAACTGTAAGCAAGCCTGTCTCCCACATGAAAAAGGCCCCTGCAATGCAGAGGCCTTTCAATTTGATTATTAAGCGAGATTATAATCCACCTGGCCCGCAATCATTGGCAAGAAAGTCGAGCATTTTCGTATAAAACTCGCTCTGGTGATTATAATAAAGCGTATTGTAGAAGTGATCCGCATTCTTAAGCGTTAAGAACTGAATATCCTTATTATGCGGCTTAATCGCTTTTTGATAATCTTTGAGGTGATAATGCATCACCCGGCGGTCATCTTCGCCGTGCACAAAGAGGATTGGGACATTGACCTTCTCCACTTCGTTAATGGGATTAATACCGCTAAAGCCGCCGCGTTGACGTGACAGATCATCGCTAAACTTAAAGCGTGTATTTTGGCGGCCAAGATATTGCTTCTTGGCATCCGCAACGGGCGCGCCCGCGATTGTACACTGATAAAGCTGAGGCGTGCGAGATGCGGCGACAAGCGCTGCATATCCGCCATAAGACCAGCCAAACATGGCCATACGGTCGGGGTCAACCTTGCCTTGAGCGACAAGATATTTCGCGCCATCATCTTTATCATCTTGCATGGCGCCACCGTGCTCATCCCAGCTGGCCATGAAGAAGTCATTGCCCCAACCTTCAGAACCGCGATATTGCGGCTGCAATACCATATAGCCATTATTGGCCAGAAGCTGTGCCCACTCGTCATAGACAATCACTTCGTTGATATAGGGTCCGCCATGCGGCATCACGATTAATGGGTGCGGTCCGGGCGTGTTCGGTGTGGTCACATAGCCTGGTATCATTTTGCCGTCACGAGCGGGATATTTTATAAATTCAACATTGGCCAAATCACTGGGTTTAAGCAGCGGGTTTTGCGAGCCAATCTTGGCCGCTTTTCCGTCCTTAATGAGATAATATGTCCCCGGATCTTTTGGCGCTTGGTTAAAGACAACCATAGAGTTTCCGTCACGCGACCGGCTTGAAATTGACAGCTGATGGGCGTTTGGAATAGACGCTTGGAGTTGATCATAGAGGCGTTTTTCCTCCATATCAAACCAATGGCGCTCAAATTTGGCACCGGGATAAACAGCGGCGACAATGTCATCGCGACCGGCCCAGCTCATAGAATGGCGAACCGTTCCGACAATATCGGAATCTGTACGACGATAAATGAGTTTCCCAAACTCACCCTTGCCCAAATCAAACTCCCAAAGGCCTGTTTTATCATGGCCGTTATTGGCCAAGACAATCGCTGTGTTTGGATCGCCTTTTTTGGCTTTGACGTAGGTGATGTCGTTCAAAATAACGTCAGATGTATCGGCGCTGACGCGTGCAAATTCTTTCCAATCACTATCACCAGGGGCGCGATAGTAATTCACAATCTCTTTGGCGCTATTATCAAAGCCCTGCGAGAAGACAGGATTGCCATTAACATCAAAGGAAGCCTGCGGAATTTTCTCGTTACCTTTGAGGATAAGAGAGCGAGACCCTTTTTTCAAATTGAACTTATAATATGCGCTCGGGCGTAACCGCTCAAAAGGGTCATCGCTGAGCGCATTGCCGACCGCCCGGCCCTCTTGAATAATGATATTATCAGGATCGGCGGGTAGAATGTTTACAAGGCCAAAGTTGCCATCAATATTCTTAAACTTATTATCTTCAATCGAATAGGAGAACGCGCGATAAGAGCGAACATCCTCTTCTGGCCGACTCACACGTTTACGGACGATTTTTGACGCTGTACCGAAAAGAAAATCGTCATTCACCCAGTTAATCTGAACGAATTCCATAGGCTTCGCATCCATACGGCGGAAGGCTTTGGACATATCCGCTGTATCGTAAATCTCGATATAGGGATTACCCTCTTTCGTCGTGATCCGCAGCATGGCGAGATATTTACCGCTGGGCGAGATTTGAACGCTTCTCACGGTCTCACGGACAGCGAAATAATCAATCGGCAGCGGATTGGCACCAGCGACAGGGGCTGCTGAGGCCAGAGTTGTCATTCCGCCAGCGGCTAGAAGGCTAAGCGCCGCCGCGCATGAAAGAAGAGTCTTACGCATAAATATCTCCGTTTTTGATTAATTTAGATGCAAAAAGGCCCGCATGCAAATGCTGCGGGCCTTTTTTCACAGTTAATCGCGTTTTTGTTAAACGCTGGAACTTTAAGGCTTAAAAGCCCTTACGAAGCTGGATGAAGAACTTACGGCCTTCGATATCATATCCGTTACCAATAACAGCGTTAGCTACAGTCGTCACTTCTGAACTATCAGCTTTGGGTGGATCGCGATCAAACACGTTCGAAACAGATAGCGTCACGCCCCAGTCTTGATCCTCATTATTGTATGAGATACCTGCATTATGAACAAAGTAATCACCGGCGAAACCAACGTCGCGACAATTCACATCACCGATGAAAGGGCCACCACACGTGTCGGAGAAAGTATCTGCGATACCGTTATCGGTTGTGTCCACACCAAAAGCGTTAGCAAAGTCATCAACGAAATCTTCATCCTGGCTAACAGCGCCAACATAACGTGTACCCCAAGTGAAAGACAGATCATCGAACGCCAGACGATGTGTCAGGCTACCACTCCAATCTGGAAAACCAAATTCACCTTCACTATTATCTTCTGTTGGGGTGCCGTCTTCACCAACAAACAAGTTACGGACTTCTAGGATATTGTTCGCACGCAGACTTGCGCGATAATCAAAGTTGCGGTCTAAAAGAGTGAACTCTTTATCAAAACGCGCATTTACATCTACACCGCGAACTTGGTCTTCATTGAGGTTAATGAAACCTTGGTTCACGCCGTCAAGTAATTGATCTTCGTCGCGCGAAATGCGGTCACAAAACGGGCTGCGTCCATCACGTTCGTTCACATAACAATCGTTGATGATAAACTGAGCGGCTGGCGTGACCACAGAATTCTCAACCTCAATATCGTAATATGTAGCACCGAAGCTAAAATCAAAATCATCCGTAAATGGCTGCTCGAATGAAAAACCAGCAGTGAATGACGTCGATTCTTCAGGATCCAAAGACAATGAACCTGTTGTGGCCACTTCGGTTGAGAAAGTGCTCGCGCCGCCAATGTTCAATGAGAATGGATCCAACCCTTCATTCTGACAACGCTGAATAGTTTCAATGTCACGTGTTTCGAGAGTAGGGTCATAAACATTAGGACCATTTGTGTCGTTTAAGTCCGGACGTGTAGCACCGATAGGCACAACGCAAGGGTCAAACAAGGTTAAGAAACCCGTTTGCGGCTGCAAAAAGTTTTCACGCAGATTTGGTGAACGGAATGACGTGCCATAGCTCGCCTTCAAAAGCAGGCTGTCAAATGGGCGCCAGCCAGCTTTGGCTGAGTATGTTGACGCTCCGCCGTAAAACTCATCTTCAAGGACACGACCAGATAGATTCACGTCCAGTTCACGGAAAAATGGCTTATCAGCGATGAGAGGAATGTCTACTTCAGCATAGGCCGAACGTACAAACTTCTCACCTTGCGCACCGCCATCAGAGAAGAAACCAAAGAAGAGACCATCACGCGCAACTTCGTCAGGATTAGATTCAATCTGGTCAGATTGATATTCCAAACCAGCAACGGCGATGATTTTACCAGCAGGAACTTCGGCTACCGTACCAGAGACAAAACCTGACCATACAGTCTGCTTGTACTCTGTATCGAATCGGCGGTCATCAAACAAGTAATCACGTTCTGCCTGTGACCCAAAATCACCTGCGACGTTTTCGAACAAGGATGGCGCGAATAGATTCACTGGCACACAACCCGCCACGACGTCAGCGCGTACAACCACGCCAGGCGCGGCTGTACAGGGCGCAAGACCCGCAATTGGATTACCCGAAGCCAGTTCGTTACCCAATGCGTAATTCAAGCGGTCTTCGCGAATACCAGGGCGATTTGAGGAACCATTCGATATTGAGTGCGTTAGTGAAGCCTCAAAGGACCAATCAGCGAAATCGCCAAAGTTCATAAACGGTAGATCCCCTTTGAAACCGCCCACGAGGCGTGTGTTTTCAATAACGACTTCAGTGTTAGAACGGTCGCCATTGATACCCACAACAGGGATTACATCTTGCGGACCCACGAAGTCATTTCCGCCAAAACCAAAGAGGAACGGTGTACAGGCTGCGTTATCAAACAGGCCACCAGCAAATGTCGCACAGATACGCGCATCACGCTCGTCACCATCACGGTTCGGATCGCGATCCCGTTGATATGTGTTCCAACGCTGGATAAAGGCATCATCAAAATTGAACCCGCTTGAGCCACAATCGCTACCGTTCACGCCGCATGGGTTGAAAGGATTATCTGCGCCAACAGTTGGGAAGAGTTGGAATGTGCCGCTATCAATGCTTGTTTCAGCGCGAGAGAAAAGAACCTCGAAGAACGGCGTAATATTCGCATCGCCCTCAAGTGTATATTCGCCATAAGCCATCAAATTGACGCGCTTTTGCTCTGGGAGAAGATCTTGGTTCGGGTCAGCACCGTTTAGAGCAAACTGCGTGAAGTCAAAATCTTGAACACCATCACCATCGGCGTCGACAGGAACGCCTGCAAGTGTCTGATCCACAAAGTTTGGAATGCCGATGTTCGATCCAGCTGCATTAAAATAGATAGAACCAAATGTTCCGCCGAGTTCAACAATACGCCCTGCGATTGCACTACCTTTACATTCGTTTGCTGGAAACGCCTGCAAGTCTCCGCCGAACCATTCATTGAAGCGGATTTCGTCACCACGTCCAAACGTACGAATGTCACCGTTTTCATCAACTTCGTAATGACGGTCACAACCGGCTAGGTAATCACGGTCAACAAGTTTAATGGCATCACGGAAATCATATTCAGCACCAATGCCAATGAAACCGCGGTCTGTGTTTTTCCCCCAAGACGCAGAAAGGTTGTAGTCTTTACCGCCGCTATCTTGAGCGGGGTTATAAGTTGCCGTAACGTCAAGACCTTCAAAGTCCTTACGAAGAAGAACGTTAACCACGCCCGCAACCGCATCTGAACCATAGACAGATGACGCGCCTTCAAGGAGGATATCTGTTCGGTCAACGAGTGAACCTGGAATCAAGTTAATTGACGGTGTAGAGGGCGCGCCTTCAACACCCGCTGGTGCGATACGGCGGCCATTGATGAGAACAAGCGTCCGATTGGCACCAAGACCGCGAAGGTCGATTGTTTCTGAACCTGGGCCGTTATCCAGAACAAAGCCAGAGAAGGTTGAGTCAATTTGCTGACCCGCCGCGGACTCTGTAGTCTGTAGGATCGTAACAGCATCGATAAGGCCGAGATCACGCTTCTCGTCAAAGTCGATGACTTGTAGCGGAGCAAGTGAACTGAATGTATCGCGCTTAATCCGCGACCCCGTCACGACGACTTCGTCTTCCTCGGATGACTGTGATGACGGCGTTGCGACGTTTTGCGTTGCCAATTCGTCCACTGTTGGTGCGTCTTGCGCCATGGCAGGGGCGGCGGCAAAGCCGACGAGTAAGCTTGTGCCGAGCAGAAGCTTTTTAAAATCTAGGTTGTTCATAATATCCCTCAGAAACTTTGATGTTGAGACTCTTTATATTTTTGGCGAGACCGCCGACATTACCAGTGCTTAATGACGCTTTTGTTACTTTGCAAGCGGCCCGCGTGTTCCAAATGAAATATTATAAACAAAACGTGACTTATTAATCACAGTCTCCCACCAGGCTACAACGACATAGATTAGGCTCTGGGACGACTTTAAGCACCACTCACAAGGCTCACAGGCAGCAAAAAGGCGCGCAAAAGCACCTGATTCGCTTTTAACTTGCATGGCAGCCCTAACTGAGATTTACTGATGGTCTATGGGAGAACAGGGGAAAGAGGGAGCACTTGACCAGGCCGGCGCGCCTATCGCGACTCGGCAAAGCCAGACTCACGCAACGGCGCGCCGCACGACTAATGCCGCTGACATTCCGCACGCCCATACTGTGGGGCACGGCAGGTCGGGGCTAAAATTTAAGGGCGCCTGCGCTGGCATAGCTGCCATTATTATGGTCTGCGCTGCGGTATGGCCCCGCCTAACGCTGAATGCCGCGCTGTCGATGTTTACAGCGCTCATCATCGTACAGGCGCTGCTGCGGCTAATGGCAGTCGCCCTGCCAAAGTCAAAATTTGATGTTCAGCCTCGCCGAAACCCGTTTGCCCGCACGAGCGCGCTGGACTGGCCGCGCTACACTGTGCTGGTGCCCTTGAAAGACGAAGCGCATATGGTGAGCGGCCTCATTCAGACATTATCAAGGCTGGATTACCCGCAAGAGCGGCTTCAAATTATCTTCATCACAGAGGAGGATGACCCAAAGACGCGCCGCGCGGTCACGGCAGCGCTACGCCCGCCCTTTGAACAGTCTATCGTGCCAAGGCGCGGCGTTGTGGGGCCGCGCACAAAACCCAACGCGCTTAATATTGCGATGGAGACCGCGCGCGGCGATATCATCACAATATATGACGCCGAAGACGCACCCCACCCACAGCAGCTTAAAACCGCCGTCCGCGCCTTTGAAAAGCACCCGCAATGGGGCGCACTGCAAGCCCCGCTTGATTATTTCAATACAGGCGATAGCTGGCTAGCGGCACAATTTGGCCTCGAGTATGCGGCGCAATTTCACGTGTGGATTCCGCTAATGGTTAGGCTTGGTCTGCCCTTCCCCCTTGGCGGAACCAGCAACCATATCCGCCGCAGCGCGCTGGACAGTGTTCGGCACAAGGCGCTTTATTGGGATAGCTATAACGTCACTGAGGACGCGGATTTAAGCTTCCGCCTCTCTGCGAAGGGATGGGATATCGGCTACATAACCCCGCCAACACAAGAGGAAGCCGTCAGCCAGCTAAAGCCTTGGACGCATCAACGCACGCGCTGGATGAAGGGGTTTATGCAAAGCTGGCGCGTGCACATGGACCGCCCGCTTACGCCGGGCGGCTCGCATGGCCTGAGGCGTCAGCTGACGTTACAGCTCACCCTTGGCTCTGTTCTTCTAGCGGGATTTTTTCACGCGCCAATTTGTTTAGGGCTGCTGATATGGCTTGGCTTAAGCGGGCCCGCAATCACCGCATCGCTTTCGCCATTTATCTATGTATCGCTAATGCTCGGATATGGATCGGCTCTGCTCATCGGCGCGGCGGGCGCCATCAGAGCGAAGAAACCCCGTTTGCTTTGGGCGCTACCGCTCATGCCGCTTTATTGGATATGCCTTTGCCTGCCTACTTACCGCGCGGCCTATGAATATGTTCGGCGGCCATATTATTGGGCGAAAACTGCTCACGGCAAAACTGAGCGGCCTGCATTGCTGCCCCCGCCAATGCGCGGGACCATGCCATTGCCGCGTCCAAAGCCCGCGAATGACGATGCTTTAACTGAGCCCGCTGCGCCCCTAGAGGCTATCGCCGCAGAATAGCGCCACACAAATTAACGCACAGCAAGGAACTGCGTATTGCCGTTCTTCTCCACAGTTAGCGCCATCGGGCCGCTTTTATTTTCAAGCGCTTGTTCAAAATCAGAAATGCTTGTCACTTTATCGCGGTTGACTTCGCGGATAATGTCGCCTTTGCGAAGCCCTGCGCGGTAAGCTTTCGATCCGCGCTCAACGGCGGAGACGTAAATACCGTCTTTGCCGCCGCGCGGCTTCACATCATCAGGAATTTCGGTGAGTGTAGCCCCAGAAAAACTCTCCATCGCAGGAATATCCTCGGCAGCCTCAGCGGTCAGGCTTTCGCGCTCTTCTTTAAACGCTTCGACGTCAATCTTCGTTGTACGGCGTTTACCGCCGCGCAGATAAGTAATGTCGGCGCGCTGCCCAGGCTGCACGTAACCCACGGCGTTACGAATATCAGATGCGTCCATAATATCGTCGCCATTAAACCCGACTATAATGTCGCCCTCGGCAAGGCCTGCTTTTTCGGCAGGGCTATCATCCGACACAGAACTGACAAGCGCGCCGGAGCTAGTGGAGAGCTTCATGGCGTCTCGCAGGTCCGGCGTGATGTCTTGGATGGCGACGCCGATACGCCCGCGGCGCACTTCGCCGTTTTCAATTAACTGCTCCATGACAGATTTAGCCATGCGCGCCGGGACGGCAAAGCCAATACCGTTATTGCCGCCGCTACGGCTCATAATAGCGGAATTAATACCGATAAGCTCACCCTTTGAATTTACCAAAGCGCCGCCTGAATTACCGGGATTAATCGAGGCATCAGTCTGCACGAAATCCTCATAATTTGAACCCCCGCGAAACTCGCGGCCCTTGGCCGAGACAATGCCCTGCGTGACCGTGTGGCCAAGACCAAAGGGGTTCCCAATCGCAATAGTATAATCGCCAACCTTTACACTGCGGCTATCCGCGAAGGGAACATCAACAAGGCCAGAGGCTTTGACTTTCAGCACAGCAATATCCGTCTTGGGATCAGAGCCCACAAGTTTGGCTTCTAGCTCGCGGCGATCTTCAAGTTTGACATAAATTTCGCCAGCATTATCGACCACATGATGATTGGTTATGATATAGCCCTTGCGCGCATCGACGATAACGCCCGAACCAATAGAGGCGCGAGAACGCGGACTATTGGGGGATTGCTGGCCGCGCATGCCTGGGCCAAAAAAGCGTTCTAGTAATTCCTCTGGCGACATTTGCCCTGTTGGCCCTTCGCGCGAAGAAGAACGAGATTCAAGCTTTTTGCCAGATGTTTCAATACTGACTACGGCAGGCGTAACGCGCTCGAGTAGCGGCGCCATGGTTAGAATACCGCGGCTGTCCACCGTTAGGGCTTGGCTCTCAGCAGAGGCGCGCGGTGAGAAGACGGATTGCGACGTTGCAGGCGCTGCAAACATCAGGCTCGCGGCTAAAAGGCCTGCCGTAGCCGTGCTTAAAATGAGAAATTTTTTCATGGCATGTCCTATCATAAACGTTGTTGTCATCATGTAGGTTAGCGTCCCTGCCCTGCAAGCGGCATGGGCAGAATCTGACGAATATTTAATTCAAGCGATTTTAACTAAGCATGAAAAAGCCTTCCACCAATCTCCTGGGAAGGGCTCGGTTTCAAGCGCCGCACTTAGCCGCACTTAATTGGCGGGGCTGTCGGCGGCCTCAATCTCTTTGAGATTGTCTTTATCATTTCGCTCCATCAACAGCCGCTGCGGATCAAGCAGGATATGCGTTGGACGTGTTTTGACATCAAATGATACGCGGGTATCATCTTGGGTCAGACGCACGCGCTCTTTAGAGGTCCAGCCGCCGCCAAGCGCCTCAGTGGGGTCCTCCGTATAAAACCCAACTTCAATCAACTCATTAAGCGTGACGTCATCCAGTTCAGAGACAGACACGGCTTTACCGCCATCATTAGGGGTAACAAGCTTATCGAGCTTTATGTCAAAGCTGACGTTAAACGTGCCGTCAGCGTTCTCACTGATAGTTATATCGTCTTCGCCGTATTTCAAATCCCAGAAGGTGATGCGGTCCCAATAGTCTGACACCAGCTGATGATACTCGGGCCCGACAGCCGCTTTGAGGGAATCCACCACTTGCAGTGTTGTCGGGTAAGGCGGGCCTTTGGAGCCATAATCCTCAATCAGTTTTTTCATCGCGCCGTTAACGACATCTGCGCCAACCGTGTGGCGCAGGCCCCAGAAGACCCAATTGGCCTTGGCGTAATCCATATAGCCCTTGCCCTCGACAAGCGATAGCGGCAGCTCATCCTCTTTATCAGCGGTGCGGCCCGTAAGGTAACGCTGTATACTGCGTTGTTTGAGAATGCGGCGCGCTTTGCCCCAACCAAGTTCGCGTTCATAGGCGGTCATAGCAGCGTTCTCGGTGAGGCCCTCTGATAAGACGTTAAAGCCTTTCGTATCGGCCGGCACAATTTGGTGTGCAAACCATTGATGCCCTATCTCGTGCATGGTGACATAGGTCGCCAGATCAACGCTATCAGGGTCTTCGGGGTCGCCCGGGTTTTGCACAAAACCAATATTTTCTGAAAACGGAATCGTGCCCGCAAAGGCCTGCGCGAAGCCGCCGTAAGGGAACTCCATAATACGGACTTGCTCATAAAGGTAAGGGCCATAGTCCTGCGTGAAACTATCCATAGCAGATTTCGCCGCCGTCATCATCAAGGGTACATTGTAATTATGCGCCTCGTGATAATAAATTACGATATCTATTTCTTGGCCATTCGCGCCTGTCCAGACATCACGCTCCTGCACATAATCTTGGGAGATGAAAGAGAAGAAATTGAGGATGGGGCGGTTAGCCTCATAATCACGGCAAGCTTGGCCATCTTTTTCATATGACCTGAGCAGTGTGCCCGGCGCAATTGCGATTTGATCCGTGTCTGTGCACATAGTTGCTTTGAAATCGACATAATCAGATGTGGGGCCAAAAAAGTTATTTTGGCGCGCCTCCATATCATCACGGCCAGGGCGTTTCTCGCGCTCATCGAGTCCGTATTTACGGCGCTTGTCAGGGTCCGACATGAAGTTTTTAGGCACGCCGAATTGCGGCATGACGGCGCCGTTGTTTACGAATGTGCCATTTTTAAGAATCTGGCTACCATCACCAAGGCGCGGCGGGTGAAAATAAGTTTCAAATTCCATCTTAGAAAAAGCGCCTGCGGGCAGAGGCGGATTGAACACAAAACGGCGAAGACTATACTCTTCAAGCTGCACCGCATCATCGCCGTCCAAAGCCGCCGATGCGCCTTCAATTTCTAAAACCCGGTTGTCCTCTGAATGGCGAGAAGCAAGGGAGACATAGAGCGTCTCCAGCGGCTCGCCCGTTACATTCTCAAAGCGATAGCGGCCTGAGACCGTGGCCTCTTGGCGCGAGGGCTTAAAATCAACCTCAACCTCAACGTTGCGAATTTTGGGAAGGGGCAATTCAGTCAGAGGCTTCATCTTTTCCTCGTAGGTAACTTGATATTTCTCAGCAGCTTTGGTGTTGCGGTAATCCGCATCAATATTGAGCTTCTTATAAATCATTCCGCCAAAGCCAATAAAGCTGGCGACGCCAAGCGCAGCTACGGCG